>SHBB01000164.1 GCA_004213565.1 Sandaracinaceae bacterium | reverse complement strand
GCGAGGGCTTCGACTCGCCGCCGGTGAAGTGCGCGATCCTCGCGCGCCCCACGAAGTCGACCGGCCTGTACCTCCAGATGGCCGGCCGCATCCTGCGTCCCTGGCAGGACCAAGCCGCGATCATCCTCGACCACGCCGGCTGCGTGATGGAGCACGGCCTCCCCCAGCAGTACCGCGAGTTCTCGCTCGAGGGGAGGAAGAAGAGGCCGGGCGCAGGAGGCGGCGGGCCCCCGGGCGAAGATGTGCCCCGAGTGCTTCGCCGTCGTGCTGCTGTCGGTCCGCGAGTGCCCAGCGTGCGGCACCCAGCTCTCCGTCGAGCGCGACGACGTCGAGGAGACGCCCGACGAGCTCGTCGAGGTCACGGTCGACGACGTGCAGCGCCTCGAGTGGCAGCGCCTCCAGGCGCTCGCGTCGCTCCGCGGGTACAAGACCGGCTGGGCGATTCACCGGTTCCGCGAGAAGTTCGGCGACGCTCCGTCCGCTGCCATCCGCGGGTCGGTCTCGCCCGTCGCCGATCCCGCCGAGCAGAAGCGCGCGGTCTACGACGCACTGCTCGCGGAAGAGGGTGGGCCGCCGCGCGCTTCCGCGTGGAGACGGGGTGGAGGGCAACTGCGTGAGCTCTGCCCGCTCAGTAGAGCTTCACGCGACTCCGTCCGTTCTCGACGTAGACCGGTTCCCCCGCATCTGTGTCGGGCACCATGGTCGCCCACTCCGGGTTCAGCCTCGCATCGCCGCCAGCGAAGTAGAGAACGCCCGGGCGCCGCCGGCTGAGAAGCGTCGCCCGAAAACGAGCCTCGATGTCGGCGTCCGACGGGTATGGCCCGAGGTAGACGGAGCATTCCTCGTCCGACCACGCGGAGTCGCTGAAGTCACGTTCGCCAGCGATGCTCTTCAGCACGTGGCGCAGGTGGCCCTTCAGCGTCGAGAGCGGACGGACGTCCCGATACGCGTCGGTCGATGCCGCGGGCTGCGCGATGTAGGCGGGCAACTCGAGATCGTATCGCAACTCAGGCTTCTCGAAGAGGACGTGCTTCTTCAGCGAGAGACTCGGGAGGACCAGCGCATCGGGAAACGGCCAGGAGCGTCGTATGCGGCCAAGTCGGTTGGGACGCATCTCGTCGACGTCCTCGTGGTAGCCGAGTTGGTGCTCGTACAAGCGACGCAGTACCGCGCGGAACGCCTCCGTGCGGCGATCGCACTCCTTGACCGCCTGGTCACGCGTCATCGTCTCCGGTGCGCGTGGGGAGAGATCGAACCCCCGCCCCAGGAGCACGCAGCTCGTCCAGCACTTCTTGCGCTCTGCGACGGCACGGTCGGTGAGCGCCTGGAGCCTCTCGAACGGGTCTGCGATCTCGTTCCACACGGCCTCAGGGCGGCGCTTCGTGAGCCAGTCACCTCGATAGCGAACCTCGATCAGTCCCAGGTAGACGGGCTCGACCCCGACGTGGACGCCCTGCCTCCAGTGTGTCCCGTCCCAATCGATGACGACATCGATTTGTGCTGGGGACGGCTTCTCCGCCTCATCCCGGTCGATGGGGAACCCACTCCCGACGCGCATTCTCTCAGGCAACACATCGGCGAGATACCGGCGCACGGCGGGCTCGACCATCTCCTTGACGAGGTCCGGATGCTGGCGTGCGCCGGCTGCTGACCGAGCACGAACGACCTCCTCGTAGTCCAGCACCGCCTCTTGCAGAGCACGCAGCATTTCAAATTCTCGCGATACCGCCCCTGTGATCACGGCCTGCCTCCCATCTCGGTCGTCGCCGACATGTCCAGTCTAGTGGCCGTTGCCCCCCATCGGAAGCTCAAGGGCTTCGACGGGGTCACCCCCCGACGGCCGCGTCGCGGGACAAGCGGCTCGAGGTACGGGGCGTCAGCGTCGATGCCGTCCGCCCGCTCGCGTGACGCTCGGCAAACGCGAGCGGAGCCCCGTTCGCGGCGCGCGGTCAGTACTCTTCTTGCTCGGGCAGATGCAGCGAACCGCGGTACGGGTAGGTGTCGAAACCCAACGCCAACGTCGCCGAACCGTCGCGCACCCAACCGTCGAACAGGGATGTGACGCTGATGTCGGGCGCGGTCGTCGCGCTCGCACGAACCGCGAGGTAGACGCCGCCGACGCCTTCGTGCGGCGCGAACCAGAACAGTGTGGTTCGGAGCTCGGCCTCGATGGCCGCGCCGATTGAGCCGTCGGTGCGCACGAACCCCGTGGCTTCGCCGATCAGCGACATTCGCGCGCGGTGATCGCGGGTCGAGAGCACAGCCCGCGCGAGCACGTGCCCGCGAAAGAACGCCTCGCGCAACGCGGAACTCCAGTCGAGCGAAGCGGACGCCTCCACGGTGATCGCCTCGGAGCGAACGTGAGGGGTTCGGCCGCTGGCCGTGGGCGCCGCCATGAAACCGATGCGCAGCAGCTCGGACGCCACGTCCCCCGTCGATGGGCGAGTGACGAAGGTGAGGGCACGGATACGCCACGCCGCCCATTGCCCAGCGGCACAGATGTCTCCGGGCGCCGCGTCCTCGACCGGGCACCCCGGGCCGAGGCCGATGGGGTTTCGACCCTCGAGCCGAAGGCAGAGATACTGCGTGAGGTCCAACAGCGTGGCCTCGAACGCCGGGCCAGGCTCTCCCGGACCGAAGAGAAACCGCATGCGCAGTAGCCGGAGGTCGGTCGCGGGCGTGCCGAGGCGAACGAACGTCGCCCCGAAGTGTGCCTCACCGCCAACCTCGCCTCGGTCCCACGCGTAACGCCCCACGCCCTCGAGCCGAATGTTCCACGCGGGGATCGGCTGAAGGATCGGCACCGACAGGCCGGAGAGCACCGGACCGGCCCCGTCGACGACCTCGTTCACCGCGCGCTGGGGGCCGTTCCCAACGTCCGTGGTCGAGTCATCGTCCCCCTCGTCCTGGGCGAGCGCGGCCGGCGACACCGCGAAGTACGACAACGCAACCAACGCCGGCGCAACCAACGCCGGCCCGACCAACGCCGGCCCGACCAACGCCGGCCCGACCAACGCCGGCCCGACCAACGACAGCGCGACCGAGAGACGAATCCGTCTCCGCAGACTACGTGAACGCACCGGGCACTCCGATCTCCTCGGAGTACGCGCTTCGCCAAGAGGCCGGGAGATTGCCCGTCGGCGTCAGGCCATGGATCTTCCGAAGGCCGGTCGCCCACTGCTTCTTTCGTGGGTAGCGCGAGACATGGGCCAGCCGCGACGGGGTGTCCTCCTGCCCCCAGTGCGCGCGGACGTCTGCGTGTCCGAGCGCCGGGTGGAGGAGAATGAAGTCGAGCGCAGCTTGCGCCGACGGGTCGAGACCGATCGAAGAGAAACGCCGGAGGAAGTTCACCTCGACCTCGGCCACCAGACCCACCCGATTCGGGAAACACTGCATGGCGAGGGGCGCCTTCGAAGGGCGCGTGAAGCGGACGGTCGTCACCATCCGCGCCAGGTGCCGGCGCGCAGCTTGGACGCACCGGTCGGCGAACCAGAGGTAAGCGCTCCGCCCGTTCGGGAGCTTGGCGTCGATGGGGAAACAGAACTCGTACGATCGCGAGGGGAGGAAGCCCGGGATGCCGAGGCGCATAACCTCGATGGACGGGGCCCACGACAGGGCAACTCCGGACGTCGTCAGGCCAGAGGCTCGGGTGCCCGCCACGATCGTCTCGAACGCCTCACCGAGATGCCCCACCGACGCCTGCGCGAACGCGCCGATGGCGTTGAGCGGTTTTCGATGAGGCTTCAGCCCCGCCTGCGACGCGTCGCCCGGCTTCGCGACGCGCGAGACGACCCAGACCGTCGGCGGCGTGGTGAACGGGTTCGGCATCAGCTCGAGGTACCGGGGCTTGGCCCCGCCGTCTTCTCCCGGACGCGGTGACGGGGGTGCGGTGAACAGCGTCGACCGGCGGCCGTTCGCCGCGAGGTCTTGCAACACGGAGCTCCACTTCCGCTTCACCCCCCGCTCGTTCATCACCTCGGGTTGGGTCCGGGAGCCCGCTCGGCGAAGCTCGACGAGCGCGCCGGCGATGACCCCCGCGTGGCCCAGCGCGACGGTCCCGGCCCGGAGCGCGGCTTGCTCGGGTACGGGGACGAGCGGCTTCCCTGCGCAGCCGGCCCATCGACCGAACGCGGCGCCGCCGGGCGTCTTGATGGGAGCTCGCGGCTTCGCCTGTACCCAGACCTCGCGCGGTCCGGTGAGGACTTGGAGTCCGAGCACCGCGTCGCAGAGCGGTTGCTCGCCGAAGTCTGCGCCGTGGGTTCCCGTGCTCATCGCGCCGATGAACGTCTGGCCCGTGCTTCCTCCGATCGAGAGGGGCGTGTACCAGTCGCCGCGGAGGATCCCGAGCCACCGGAGCGCGACGACGAGATCATCGACGCGAGCCGCGGGCCTCACGAACGCGTACGCGGGGGCGCTGGCCTCCGACCAATCGATGAAGCGCCCCAGGCCGCGTCCCGGCTTGTTGCGGGTCGCGATCGCCAATCCGTTCACGGCTCGGTTCAACGTACCGTCGAGCGCATCCCGAACGAGCTTCTCCAAAACCGCCGGAGGGTTCTGCGGATCGGCGTTCTGGTCGCGCGCGTCTGTCAGCACGCCCCGCCACCAGACCGCCGCTCCCCCGGGAAGATTCGGGACCTGCGGCTCGCTCGGGATGTCCGAAGCGGCGCAACGCGAATACGAATAGAACGCGCCCACCGGGCGGATCTCGACTCCGTCGTCGTACGCCTTCTTCACGTCCTCCGACAGACTCTCCAGCGTCGGTGCCGACGGAATCCGCTTCGTTCCAGGTGGCAGCCGATCCAACCTCGCCCAGCTCTGCGTTCCTATCAGTTCTGCGGGCATGCTCCCCCTCCCGACCCCGGATGCTACTCCGCGAGGCGAGGGCCTCGCCAGAGGCGCGCCGTCCGACGGCTCATAGATAGATAGACGCTGAGCCCAGTTCTAGGCGTGGTCGGCGGTGCAGACCGAGCGGGCGCCAGCGAGCGCGGCGCGACCGCCTCGGCGGCGCGCCGCCACCCGCTGATCGTCGGCTGCGGGACCCCGTGCTTCCGCGCCGCCGCGCAGACGCCCATCGACGCGGCGTCCTGGAGCACCTCCGCCCACTCCTCGGCCGTGTAGCTCCGCCGCGCCGGCTCGCTGATTCCCGTCGTCTCCATGCTCGACCTCTCCGAGTCGAGCGCCCACCCTCAGAGCGTCCGGGGTTTGAGGCCTCGACTAGCGTGGCAGATGGTCGGTAGGCGCAGCTAGCTAGCAGCTACACCCCCAGAACCAACGCGAGGAGGCCAGGATGAAACTGATTCGATCCGAATGCCACGACCTCGTTCCTCCCGGGTGTGTCTTGATTCTGGGCGTCGCTGCACCCCCCCCTCGACGCTCAGCCGCGGGCCCGCTGCGGACCTCCGGACATGGCGCCCATAGAGAGGCATCTTGTCGTGCGGCCGACTGCCGTGTTGACCAGATGGTGAGATGGAGACGGGCGGTTAACTGTGCCTACTAGCCACTCTGAGGTTCGCCCAGCGGTCACGTACGGTGAGCCATTTTCATTTTCATTCCACCGCGAGTCATCGACGGTGGGCGGTTCACAGAGAGCCTCGACGGTCACCCCGTCGGGGCTCTCGCCGTTCTGGGCCTGTCTTTCCGGGGCTTCCGCGCGGCACCTCGGTGGGCGACGACGGTCGATGGTGCTCTCGTCGAGAGCGCGTTCGTCTCGCCGGTGACCCTCGGCGAGGCGCTCTCGGGGTGGATCTGGGCTCTCGCGGGCCGAGAGACACCCGGAGACGCCTCCGCGGCGCTTAACACCAAAGAGCACCTGGTTGACTCTGGCGCGTGGGACACGCGGCGGGCGGAATTCCGACGTGCGTCATGAACTCGGCGCGAGTTCGGCGAGCACGCGGTCGAGGACGTCGCGAGGGCTCCCCAGGTCGCCCGCGACACGTACGAGGCGTCCGACCACGTCGAGGTGCGCGCGCTGGAGGTGCTCCTCGCGCAGGCGCGCGTCAGCCCCGGCCGTGACGGTCTCCAGATCGGCTGCGCTCGTTCCCCGGCGATGCAGCCTCGCGACCCGCGTGGCCAGCGGGGTGTCCATGTAGAACGTGACGTCCGCAGGCCGGAGCAGCCGCTGCACTTCGTCGACCGCGAGCTGCGACCCGCGGAAGGCGGCGTACGCCTGCGTCGAGAGGAAGTACCGGTCGAGGATGACGGACTGACCTCGCCGCAACAGCGCGGCGACCTCGTCGGACGCGGCGAACACGGTGGCGAGGTAGAAGAGCTGCCTGGCCTCCTGACTCTCTCCGAGGCTCTCGATGAGGTCGTCGCGGTAGCGCCGCACGCCCGGCGAGGGTGTGGTCATGAAAGTCGCGCCGGTGCGCTCGGCGAGCTGTGCGGCGCACGTGCTCTTGCCCGAGCCGTCCAGGCCCTCGAAGACGATGAGGGTCGGCCGGCGGAACATCACGCAGCTTCCTTGGTCCCCGCCGGAATCCAACGGAGGAGGTCTGGCTCCAGTGCGTCTGCCAGCTCCCTCAGCTCGCGCAGGTCCTTGGGGTGGCGCCCCTCCGTCAGCCGCAGCGCCTCGGAGAGCCGGCCCATCTCGCGCCAGTCGTCGACGTCGAAGGTGCTCGACCGGAAGACCATGGGCATCGCGCCCCCACTGTCGCCGAGGCTCCAGTTGTGGCGGTCGCGCTCAAGCGCCGTCCCGCGGAGCAGCAGGAGCGGGAACGCCTTGATGACGGGGACCTCGCGCTCGAGGCACCAGGCGACGCTCGCCTCGAACGACTCCACGGTCTGCAGCGGCAGGCCGAAGATCAGCGACACCTCGTGGGAGATGCCGCGCTCCCGCACCCCCGCGAGCGCAGCGTCCACCCGGTCGATCTGGTTGCGCCGCTTGATCACGCGCCCCTCCTCCGCGTGGATCGTCTGCAGCCCGAACTCGAGGCAGACGTCCAAGGCCGACGCGGCGTCGAGGAACGCGTCATCCACCGCCTCCGCGCGACACTGCAGCGACAGCCGCCCCGCAAACCCGTGCTCCGCAAAGCGCTGGAGGACACCCACGGCGTGCGGCGCCATGTTGAAGATGGGGTCAAGGACGGCGATCTCGCGCACGCCCGATCGGCAGAAGAGATCGATCTCGGCTTCGATGCGTGGCAGGCCCAGAGCACGCCTCCGAAGGCGCGCGCCGGGCTCGCGGTGTTGGCAGAACGCGCAGCGGAAGGGGCAGCCCCGCTGCGTCTCCCATCGGATGAACGGCTGGTCGGTGAGCGGGATGGTCCCCGTCAGCCACGGCGACGGGAGGGCCTCGAGGTTCACCGCAGCTTGCGCGAGGACGTCCGGAGTCCCTGCCCAGTGGACGCCTGGGATCGGTTGCTGCCGCGGCGTGTCCGCGAGCGTCGCCAGTACCTCCTCGCCGTACCCGCGAACGAAGGCGTCGACGGTGGGATAGATGCGCTCGAGGCCCCGCCCGCTGTAGGAGATCTGCGGGCCACCGAGGATCAACCGGCCCCGGAAGCCCGCGCCGCGCAGTCGACGAAGCACGTCCTGCAGCAGCGCCTCTCCCCACACGTAGGCCCCGAACGCCACATCGAATTCGGCTGGATGAATCCCGTCCGTCTCCTTCAGGATGGCTGCGGTGATCCCGACGGCGTCGAGGTGGGGCTCATTGACGGCGACGACGATCGAGCGGACGTCGAGCCCATCCCGCTCGCGCAGCGCGGTGAGGATGGACGCGTGGCCCAGGGGAACGCGTGGGTCCTTGTCGCGTGTCCAGTAGAAATCGACGAGAATGATGCGACGGTTCACAGGGCCTCCTCGGCTCGGGCAGTCGACGAACGAGACGGCGCTGGGTTCTGGATGCGGACATCGAGCTGAGAGACCAACGGAGCGACGAAGTCGAACGGAAGCGTTGTCCGCATCGGCTGCCGCCGCGCGTCTACCTCCCGACGTGCTTGACCAGGAGCAACGATGAGTTCCTTCGATGATCTCTTGAGGCGGCTCGACGCAGCTGAAGCCGCGGAGTGGGAGGAGGAGTACGCGAGGACCGCGGTCGAGCTCACCCGGGACCAGGCCTTCGACGTGGTCCGCTCCGAGCGTGTCTACGCCGACTGGTTCGCGTTCCGGTTCGACGCGGGACCGCCCGGGCAGCCTCTCCCAAGCACGCAGGCCGCCTTCGAGGCCGTCCTGCTCGGCACCGACGGCTCGCCCCTCGACGCCTACCGGGTCGTGTTCGGGTCTCCGCCGATCTCGGAGGAGGTTCCTGCCGACCTGCGGTTGGCGCTCCTCTGCAACGCGGCCGCCTGCGCCCTGAAGCGCGGCACCTCCTGGTTCGCGACCTGGATCGCGGCTCGCGCTGGCTTGGCCGCCATCGCGCTTGGGGCGCCCGAGCGAGCATGGCTCTTCCTCGACGGCCTCACCGTCGACGGCCGTCGTCACCCCCACCTCGACAAGCTCGCCATCTTCGAGCCGCTACGTCGCAGCGAGGCCTCCCAGGGGAGTCCCTGGGTGCGCGCCGCGATCTGTCACCTGTGGCCCGGCCTGGGCGTGCCCGTTGTCCCTTCGCTACCCTTTCCGAGCTTCGCGACCGATGAGATCTCCATCGGGGACACGCTCGACGAGCTCTCCCGCGCCGGCGCGACCCAGGTCCGAGCCCTGGTCGAGTCCTTTGGCGAGGCCGTGGGACTGGCGGCGCTGGAGCACCACGCCGACGAACCTCTTGTCCGCGAGCTCCGGAGGCGGGCCGTGGAAGGGAACCTCGAGGCGCCCACGGTCGACCACGTCCCCGCGTGGTTCCAGGACTGGGCGCGTGGGGTAGGTCGGTCCGGCGAGGCTCACCTCGCGCGGCTGGCTGGTCTGGTGCTGCGCGCGGTCGACTCCGATGACAAGCAGCTGGCCGCCATGCTCGTGCTGCCCGCCGCACGCGCAGCTGACCTCGAGCTCCTCGCCGAGGGGCTCGACGCTCCTGAGCAACAGCCTCTCTTCGCCGAGCTCACGTCCGCCCGAGGACTACTCCCTGTCGAGGCCGCCGACGCCCTCGTCGCGACGGCGCTGCCTCGTCACGTTGGGCATGGCGAGGCGCTTGGCGTGTTGGCCCAGCACGTCGAGCAGCTCCAAGGTCTCGGCGCGCCACCCGGCGGCATCGTCGACCACGTCGCGACGATGATGCGCACCTTGGTCGAGGATCGACAGCGAGACCACGCGGCGGTCCGTCCCCACTTCGAACGATTGACCGCCGAGGTTCGTCGCGAGGCCGGCCAGCTCAGCACAGCGGGTCGGCGTCTCAGCGGGGCCGACGTCGAGCGCGCCGCCGCTAAGATAGGAGTCCCAGAGATCACGACGGGCCTGCTGGAAGCCGCGACCGAGGCCACCGCAGGCCTTCCCGCGCTCGATCGACTGCTGCACGTCCTCGCTCTCCGACGAGCTGTCCGGGGCACCGACCACAGGCGGCACTGGGAGGCACCGCTCGCGAAGGTGGCTTCGGACGCGATCTACACGCTTCGCGAGCCCCAGCTGTTTGACCTGCGGCTGCGCCTGCTCGATGAGGCGATCCAGGCCGCGCACCCCCTGTTGCCGATCGCCGAGCTCTACTTCCAGCGGGCGAACACGCGGCGAGCGGGCCGGGCGGGAGACGGCCGTTCGACAGAGCTCGCCCTCGCCGACCTGAGCACGGCGATTCGGCGGGCGCGCGCCGAGGGCAACGCTGGGCTCTGCGCCGCAGCGACTGCTGCCTGGGTGAAATCCCTCGTGTGGAGCGCCGCTGAGGACAGCTCGGATCTCCCGGATCGACTCGCCGAGGCGGAGTCGGCCATCGAGGACGCCCTCGACCTGCCCGTGGAGCCCATCGACAAGGCCGCGGTTTACCAGGCGCGGGCTCACCTCCTGCGGATGCAGAGCCCCGACGAGTCCGTGGTCGCCTTCGAGACCGCGCTGGCGTTGCTCGTGCCCGGGGAACCGTTCTGGACCGAGATCGCCGCCGAGCTCGTAGCGACCTTGTTGCGCGTCGATCGTGTCGAGGAGGCCGTGCAGCGCGGCACCGAGTACTTGAGCTTGGCCGGGGGCGAAGGGCGCGGGACCGAGCTCGGGATGCTCCACCTGGCCCTTGGTGAGGCGCTCTTCGCGAGCGGGCACCACGATGACGCCCAACGGCGGCTGGAGAACGGGCTCCAGCACGTCCGTGGACGCGATCCTCTGAACGAGGCGCTCGCTCGTCTCCACCTCGCGCGCCTTGGGTTGGCCGCCGGCGAACACGCGCTGACCGAGGAGCACCTCCGGTTCCTGCGGGACCATCGCGAAGAGCTGGACCCGCTGACCCGCCGGGACGTCGATCTGCTGGAGGCCGCAGCGGTCGCAGCTCAAGGAGACACGGCTCAGCATCGTGCCGCGCTCGCCCGGACGCTCTCCACCGTCAAGGACGAGCGGGTGCGGGTTGGACTTCGCCTCGAGGTCGCGCGGCTCGATCTGGTCTGCGGCCAAACAGTGCAGGACCTCGACGCGCTCGTCATGGTCGGCCTCAAGACGGAGCTCGATCGCCACTACGACTCCATCCTGACCGATCTGATCTGCAACCACGGCGAGGCGTTGGCTCCTTCGACGCGGGAGGAGGCGATACGCTGGGCTCGCCGGCGTCGGCCGAGCGTCATCGCGCGGCTCCAGCACCAGGCCGGTCAGACCGACGCGGCCCGCGCGACGTTACGCGATGCCCTCGCCCGCGACGTGGACGACCGAGAGCGCCTCGGGTGCGCCCACCAGCTCATGACCTTGCTCGACAACGAGGAGCACCGCGAGCGGCTCGCGCTGTGTGCCGAGTTGGAGCGGCTGCTCGATGTCGTCGAGGACGTGCCCCACGTACGGCTCGATCTCGCGGCCGGGATGTGGATGGCAGCCGGCGACCAGCTGGGGCTGGTCCTGCGAGCACGGGCGCACGCGCTCCGGGCGGCCGTGGCCCCCCTCAGCCCGCGAGAGCGAGAGTTCGGCCACCGGACCATAGGGCGGACCACGGTCGATCTCCTTCGCCTGTCGCTGCCGCTCTCATCACCTTCGCTCGCCCATGACGCGAGCTGCCTGCTCGAAGAGCTTGTGCTGCAAGAGCCGGAGGCCTCGCAGCTGCGGCTCGCGGCCGCGCACCTGCTGTTGCTGCCAGGCCCGTTGACCCACCCAGATGCGGTGAGCGTCGCAGGCTGCCTGCTCGAGCTGGTGACCGCGCCTCCCGACGCCCGAGCGTTGGGCGCGCTGACCGAGCGGCTCCGCCTGGTCCGAGACCACGATGCAATCACCGCGGCTGCCGGGTCGATGCCAGCCGAGCTGCGTGGCCCCTTCGACGATCTCCCGAGCTGGCTCGTTGACCACGTGCACGGACGCGGTAGGGCCGTCGCTCCGGACGACCTCGCGCGAGCCGCGAGCGTCCTCGCCACGGTGACCCGAGCGCGGCCGGACGTCGCCGATCCTCTCCTCGCGATGGCGATCTCCGTGCAGCACAAGCTCTCGGCTAGGCCGCGCCAGGAGATGCTCGACGCGGTCTACTCGGCGGTGCAGTCCGCCGGCGAGGTCGGGAACGCGAGCTGGCCGCGTCTGCAGGGGGCGCTCGACGGCGTTCGGAAGAAGCACCGCCACCCGCTGCTCTCGAACATCCACTCGGCGACGAGGCGCTCGGCTCCGCCACAGCCTCGCGAAGCGATGTCGCGCCAGGCGACGGCCAACGAGCGGAAGCGCGCCTCCGTCGTGCAGGTCGGCGGCCGGCAGCGAGCGCGGGACTGCTTCGAACAAGGCATAGGGCTGATGGAGAGCCTTCAGCTCGACCCCCACGCCGCCGACGCTGTCCAGCGGATCTCCGAGTCGCGCGCGCTTCTGGGAAAGGCGGTCGCCATCGCCCGAAAGAAGCGGATGCCCGAGCTCTTCGACTTCGTCGTCTCCCACGGCAACGCCTGGAGGATGAGCCCGGACGAGGACATCGAGAAGGCGCTCCGGATTTACGAGTCCGCCGCGAAGCTCGATGCCGTGCCAGAACAGGAGGCCAAGCTCTGGAAGGTGCAGGCGGACGCGCTCCGGCTGAGGGGCGCTGCCGAGGACCTCCGACGAGCTGACCGGCTCCTCGAACGAGCGTGCCGTGTCCGACGCGGGCGCTGGCTCGCGGAGACCCTGATGTCCAGGGCACAGGTCGCGCTCGCACATCCGGATCTCGACGAAGTCGCCCGGCAGCGAGGCGCCACCAACTTCGTGATGGACGCCGTGAGAGCGCACCGCGGCTTCGGTGACCAGGACGCGGTGGTGGGCTTCCTGCTCCATCGCCTCGCGGCGTGGGAGCGAGCGCAGCCCAACGACTCGACTCCAGCGCGCGTTCGCGACGAGCTCAAGACCATCTACCCGGCCCGCGCCGCTCAGCTCGATGCACCGGTGCCTCGCGTCTCGGACCGTGAGATCGAGAGTGTCCTCGGGGTGATGAAACACCCCGCGGGCGTGGCCTTCCTGGAGGTCCGGCTGGCGACCGCCGCAGAGCGCGGCCTGGACCCATTCGGCTTGCTGGACCAGTTCGGGCCATCCGCGAAGGACGCGGTCACGGAGCAGATGGCGCGCGCCTCGTTGGTCGGGCCCCCGGACCGCGCCGAGGAAGTCCTCGCCTCCTTGGCAGCCGCCCCCGCTGACGGCGCACGCCCCGGACGGCTCGCGGCACGAGTTGTCCTGATTGCGTACCTCGCTCGCATCGGGCGCCGGTCGGTGGGCGAGGTGCGATCAGCGACCGCCGAGGCCATCGACGCGATCGGTGAGATCGAGGAGATCCTCGTTCGATCCACGCTCCTGCGAGAGGTCGCGGTCGCCTGGTCCCCCGACGACCACGCCGACGATCCCGTACGCGACTTCGCTCTCGCAGCAGAGCTGCTTCGGCGCTGCCTCGAGCTGGAGGGTGGCGAGGACGACGCGGTCGGCGACACCCTGGCCTTCCTTGCCCGCGCCCTTCGCTACTCGCCCGTCGGCGATCTGCAGGCGAATCTTCGGGAGGCTCGACGGCTGTACACGCTCCGCCTCGAACGCGCGCGCGAGGCCGATGGCCCGGACGTGATCGCCAACCTCGTGCACAACCTGGCGGACGTCGAGAGCCAGATGGGCACCGGGAGCCGGCTCGAGCGCATGCGCGCCGCTGAGCGGCAGCTGGAGGAAGCGGCCGCGATAGCGCAGTCGCCCCACAAGACGGCGCAGTACACAGCCAACCTCGCCTGGGAGCGGACGCAGATCGGCACGCAGATCGGCGGCGCCGAGGGCCGCAGGTACCTCGAGAAGGCGCTCGCCACCTTCGAGGAAGTGGATCTCGCACTGCTGGACGAACACGGCCGGAGGAACGTCGAGGACAACCGCCAAGTGTGCGAAGGCACCCTCGCCAGGCTCGTCGGCGGACCAGCCGCCGAGATCGCGTCGTGGCGGGCGCACCTGGCGAAGCTCGACGAAGGCGTCGCCCCGTACAGCGTCGCGACCGCCAAGCACAACCTCGCCAACGCCCTGATGTTCAGCGGCGACGTCACGCGGGACGCGCTGGCCGAGGGGCTCCGGCTGTCTCGGGAGGCCGCCGAGGTGCGGACGCTCGAAGCGAACCCGCGGCATCACTGGGAGACCGCGCTCAACATCGGTCGCACGCTCCTCGGCGCGCTGACGTCGGGGCGCCACGACCTTCTCACGCTCTCGCCAAGCGGCGCGGCCGAAGCCGGCATGTGGCTGCGTCGCGCGGCCGCTGCGGCGCGCGCCCTTGGACCTGGGGAGGAGCTGCTCGACGCGGCCTTCGCCCTCGTCGCGCTCGCGACCGGCGCGCCCACGCCAGAGCGGTTCATCGAGGCCACCGAGGAAGCGTGGGCGCACGTCCGCCAAGCCTCGGCCTACCTGCTGCTGGATCCCCAGAGCCGAGAGCGCGAAGCCTGGGCAGCCACGGGGACGGCGCTACAGCTGGCCTACCGGCTCGCCGAACGCTCCCTGGCGGTGCCATCGCGCGGCCTCGCCTTCGTCCTGCAGGGAGAGAGCGCTCGGCTCGTGGAGCGCTGGACCGTCCGAGCGCAGCAGCCGGCAGGGCGGCCGCTTCAGGCCAGGCTCTCTCGCCCCCAGGCCGTGTCTGCGTCCACGTGGGATACATGGCGGACCGCTGTCAGCTCCTGCGACCAGAGGCGGATGGCGGACGCGCTCGATCGCGTTCGAGAGGCCGCCCCCGGGTTCCTCGCGGAGGAACACGCCAACGACGTGACGTGGCGCTGGCTCGAGGCACGACCGGGCAGCGTCGCTGTCGCCCTCGTCCTCGCCGAGCCCGTGTCGCTCGCGCTGCTGATGCAGACGGACGACGCCGGCGAGCGCAAGACCTGGGTACTCGGGCTCGAGCTGGAGCCGCCGCCACTTCCCCTCGACACGCTGGCGGGGCTGATGCGCGGCGCTGTCCCAGACGCTGGCGCTCACGCTGTGCTGGACGAGCTCGCGCAGTGGGTCAGGCGGGGCGCGGTGGAGCCGATCGAGCGGTTCCTCGGCGCCCCTCCCGGCGCGGTCTTGTGGAGCCCCGGCCCTGGCCTCCGACTCGTCGCGCCCAGCGCCGTCTGGCGCAGCGTTCCGGTCGTCGGGGCGACGTCGTTGGTGCTCCCCGACCTCACAGCTGCGCCGAGTCGGCGGCCCTCATCTCTGATCGTGCTCGCCGACCCGGGCGCCGAGACGCCAGATCCGCGGCTCGACCTCCGCGGTCAGGGTGTGCTGACCCTGGAGGCGCTCGAGCGTGCGGCCGCTCGACGTGGGCCCGTGCGCCTGCTGGGCAGCGTCGGAGAGCGGTTCGGACGGGCGCTGCTCGGGGAGCGCTCGGTGGTGCGCGACACCCCCGCCAGCGCTCGCGACGTCCTGCTGGAGGCAGCGGAGCACGAGACCGTCGTCCTCGTCGCCCACGGCGAGGTCGAGACGCTCGAGGACGCGGCGGTGCTGTGCCTCGATGCGTCAGGGAACATCGATCGGCTCGACGTCGCGCAGCTCGGGCTGTCCCCCGACGCCTTCGCCGGCGCCACGGTGCTCTTGCTCTCGTGCGAGGGCGGACGGATGGGCGACTCGCTGGTCGACCCCGGAGGCCTCGCCGGGACGCTGCTGGCGGCCGGCGCAGCGTGTGTGGTCGCCCCGTTGTGGCCGGTGCGCCTGGACGCCGCGAAGCAGGTAGGTCGCGCCGTGCTCGACGGCATGGCCTCGGGTGACGAGCCGTGGACCGTCCTGGCGAGGCTCCAAGTGCATGCGCACGGCGACTCACCGACGCTCGGTAGGCCGGCCCCGTCGTTGTCCGAGCGACGAGCGGAGCAGGCCCTTCAGCGCCTCGCCTTCGTCGCGTGGGTCGGCTGAAGCTCGCGCGCGCGAGCCACGGCGTCGTCCCTCGTGGACGCCTCGTTCAGCACCTGCGCCATCCCCAGGCCAACCAGCGGCCGCTCGCCCGCAATGATCACGACCAGCGCCTGCTCGTTGGCATCGAGCCGCCAGAGTTCCCCATCAGCATCGGTGAACTGCTCGGTCACCTCCCAGCCGTCCGGGTGCGCCTCGTCCACGACGAAGACCCTGTAGTGAGGCGCACCAGGGGCCGGACGTCCGCGTACCGCCCACTCGTCATTGGCGACGCCGGAACCGCCCATGGTCGGCGCCAGCGGTGCGATGGTCAGCCCGTCGATGCTTCGATCGATCCAGGAGGTCGCTGCGGCGGTCGCACGCTTCGCGAGGTCCGCGATCCGATCCCGCCAGATGGACCACCGCGGCTGCTGCGGGATGAGGGCATCGACGAGTCGTGAAGCTGGGCGAACCGCGGGTGCCATCTCGCGCGCGAGTGCCGCCGTGGCAGCCTCCTCCACGGCGCTCCAGAGCCGCACGACCAGGCTCGGTTGCGCTGCCGTGGCACGCAGGCGATGACGGGCACGATCGGCGACGTGTGCCCACTCGGCTGGCAGCCACGGGAGCAACATCTCGGCCTCATCGCAGAACGCCTCGGCCTCTGGCTCTGCGCCCACGACAGCGCCAACCGCGAGAAGCTCCTCGGCCTCAGCGAGGACAACCTCGAGGTCCTCCGAGCGCGCCTCCTTGAGCGCGTCCGCCAGCCGCTCCACCAGAGGCTGCCAGTCGAGAGCCCGTCGCAGCTCCTCCAGCAGAGAGTCGGGCGTCTCAGAGAGGGCCGCCTCCGCACCGGCGAGCGCGTCGTGGACCTCGGGCACATGCAGCAGCAGCCGGCCGTATCCCACGGCCGACGCCAGCCACCACAGGTCCTTCGTCGTCGATGGCGTGCTAGACACACGCCGGAGGTTCGCAGCAACGGCCGGTGCAAGGTCATCTACGTTCACGCCGGTCTCCTTCCGGAAGTACCAGCCCCCATGTCGCCGGAGCTCAGCCTCATCCCACTCGACGTCTTGGACTGGGGGATGCGGACGAAACGCCGTGACGACCCAGCTCCGCGGCCGGTCGAGCTGGATGACGATGAAGACCGAGCGCGGGGTCAGCGCCTGGTGGCGGTGCGTGCCGTCCACAGACGACGTCCACACCGTCTCGGGCGAGGACATCTCCGAGAA
>SHBB01000163.1 GCA_004213565.1 Sandaracinaceae bacterium | reverse complement strand
AGCGCGAAATGTACACCCACCAGACCGAGGACGAACCAGGCCGCGACCACCGCGAGGGCCACGATCGCGAGGTTCTTCACGAGGCTGGGGAGGGTGCTCGTCGTCTTCGTCATCTTCATGCCGAGGTGTTGTGCACGGCCCGAGCCAGGTGATCTTCAGCGCCGCCGCGCGGCGCGCAGGCGCTTCACCGCGGTGGCGCGGCATGCCTCGGCGTGGCGCTCCAGCGCTCGATCGAAGGCGTCTTCGTCGAAATCGACGCCCTCCTCCCGCCAGAGCCGCTGCACCACGAGCGTGTCGCCGCTGATCTTCGCCTCGACGCGACCGACCAGCTCGCCACGGTGCAGCAGCGGGCAGACATACCAGCCCCACCGACGCGCGGACGCCGGCTTGTAGACCTCCCAGACGTAGTCGAAGCCGAAGATCTGCCGCACGAGCTTTCGATCCCACAGCAAGGGATCGAGCGGACCGAGCACGCGCATGCGCCCGTCGTCCTTCAGGCGACGCGGGATGGAGAGCCCGGCCGGCGCGAGGTAGGGGCGGCTCGAGCCCTCGACGGTGACCGCCTCCACCGCGCCCTCGGCGAGCATCGCCTCCGTGAGCGTGTGTCGGACGTCGCGCAGCATCGACCAGCTCGGTCCGACCGCGCGCGCGAGCAGCCCCGCCGAGGCCACCCGCTCCCGGAGCGCCCACGGGCCGTACTCCGCGGCCGGCGCGTCGTGATGATCGGGGAGCGCGCGCGACGGGAGGTCGTAGCGCTTGGCGCCGTCACTCGCGCGGCCGGACACGACGACGCGGCAGCGCGTCCACAGGATCTCGAGCGCCATCGTCGTCATGCGCGAGGTGCCCTTCCAGCCGCTCCAGTCCAGCGCCTCGACCGCGCCGTGGTCCGAGAGCTCCGCCGCGCTCTTCGGCCCGTGGCGCGCGACCTCCTCGTAGACCGCCTCGAGGACGGAGCGGGGAACGCGCTCGCTGCGCGCGTGGAGGCGCCACCAGGGCGTCGCGATCGCGCGGTCTCGGTACTGGGGGAAGGCGCGCGCGGGGACCAGGCAGCGCTCCTTGGCGAAGTGCTCGAAGGCGTGGCGCGGCAGGAGCGCGTCGTACACGTCACCGCGCCGCACTCCGTCGACCCGCGCCAGCGTCACGAGGTCGGCGTTGGTGCCGATCGCGTCGAGGGGATCGAGCTGGATGCACCCGAGCGCCTCGAGGGTCGCGCGGATCCCACGCGCGCCGCGGCGCCAGCGATCGAGGCCGAGGTGGCGGAGCAAGAAGCGTCGCGCGTCGTCCTTCGAGAGCGTGCGCACGTCGGGAGCATGAGCTATGGACAGCCGCGATGGCGAGCCCCCGAAAGAAGAAGACCGAAAACCGTCGTGGCAGTCGCGAGGCGGTGGCGAAGCGCCGCGTGGCGCGCGCGCTCAACCAGCTCTTCGAGCGCAAGGCGCACGGCGTGCGCGACGGCCGCACGGAGAAGCGGCGCCGTCGCCTCCTGAAGGAGCTGAAGCAGGGCCGATCGGGTCAGCCGCTCCAGCCGAGCGACGTGGTCAGCCACGCGTCGGAGCTGCTCGCGCTCGGGGAGACCCTCGGCTCGATCCGCAAGAACGGCGTGCTCCAGTCGGGCTTCTCCGCCACGCCGGAGACCGTGAGGGTCGCGCGCGAGGTCCAGACGCTCAACGGCTACGATCCCCGCGCGTGGAAGCTGCTCGGGATCGACCTGAGCAAGGCGAAGTAGTCAGCGCTCGGCCCGCTGGCGCGCCTCCATGAAGCGCGCGACCGAGGGGCTGAACGCGAGCGCGGCTGCGCAAGCTGCATAGACAGCGGCGAGGGCCAGCGGGATCGGCGGCCACTGCCCCGCCGAGACCAGGGGCCCCACCGTGCCCACGGCGGCGAGGCCGGTGAACGCCACCAGGACCCAGCGCGCCCAGCTGCGGCCGCGGAAGATCTGGAAGAGCAAGAGCCCCGTCACGGCGAGCTGGATCGGGACGGCGTTGAGCACGGTCATGCCGAGCGCGGCGAGGAGCACGATCGAGCCGATGAGGCTAACGGCGATCGCCACCACGAGGCGGCGCCCCTTCTCGACCTGCATGTCTACCTCGCTCGGCTCTTCGCTCACGCCCGAACCCTGACCTCGCGAGCCCCCCGCGTCCAGCCACGAGCGCTATCGCGAGCGCAGTGCTTCATGAGCGAGCGAGAGCAGCGCGACGACGGCCGTATCCAACCGCAACACGCGTGGCCCCATGCCGACGCCGACGAAGCCGTGGCGGAGGAACAGGTCGCGCTCGTACGCGCTCCAGCCCCCCTCGGGGCCGAGAGCGAGGATCACGCGACGGCCGGGGGAGGTGCCCGCCACGGTCTCGTAGGCGCCGCGATCGAACTCGGGGTCGGCGAGCACGCGGCGCGCGTCGAGCGGCTCGATCCGATCTTCCACGAGCGCCTTGAGCGACTTGTGCACCTCGACCACGGGCACCCTCGTGTCCCGAGCCTGAGCGAGCCCCTCGAGGAGCCGCGGGCGGTAGGTCTCGGGGCGCACGGCGTGCGAGTCGAAGTAGAAGCGCTCGACCTTCTCGGCGTTCGTGAGCCACACGCGCCCGACGCCGAGCGAGGCGATCGGCGCCCAGAGCCGCTTGAGCACCTTGGGCCGCGGGACCGCCAGCAGCAGGTCGAGGGGAGGCGGCTCGGGCGGCTCACCCACGCGCAGCGCGAGGCGGACGCGACCGGCCTCCACCGCGCGCACGTCGGCGCGCCCGACGCCTCCGTCGACGATCCCGGCGCGGACGGACTGCCCCGGCTGCACGCCGAGCACGTCGATCAGGTGCTTCGCGCGCGTCCCCGTGACCGTCGCCTCCCCGTAGGCGTCGATCTCCTCGGGCTCGAGCAGGAGGAGGTTCACCCCGCGCGGCGCACCGTCAGCTCGACGTCCCCGCACCCGTAACGGCGCTCGCCTCTCGTGTACTCGAACGCGTCGATGACGATGTAGTAGACGCCCGGCTCGAAGCGATCGCGGATGCGCGAGATGCCGAGCGCGACCCCGTCGGTGCAGGAGCCCGGGAAGGGGAACATGCTGCAGGGCTCGTCGTCGTCACACGCGATCTGACTGCCGGCGACGTCGCACACCGATCGCACGTAGAGCACCGTGTCGATGGCCGCGCGGGTGTCGTCGTCGGACAGCTGGATGACGAGGTTCTGGGGGGAGGTGACCTCGAGCCGGAAGACGCGATCGCCCACGTCGGCGCGTGAGTCGGACGCGCAGTTGGGGCCCATGGGGACGAAGGTCTCGTCGTCGCTCTCGCCGCACAGGTCGATGCCGACGGTGTCGCCCACCTCGATCTCGGGCAGTCCGTCGCACATCGAGGGCCGGTCGCCGCAGTTGCCCGTGTCGGGATCACACGAGCCGCCGGTGCACGGTGACTCCGCCGCCGTCCGGCCGCGCGCGTCGCAGATGATCGTGGCGCTGAGATCGTCGTTGCACTCGCGGCTGCCAGGCTCGCAGACCCAGTCCACGCACGCGCCGGCTTCGCAGTACGCGTCGCGCGCGCGGCAGTCCTGGCGAGCCTCCATGCCGGCGACGCACGAGACGAGGTTGTCGCCCTCGCAGCGCGGGGTGTCTCCGCACTCGACGGGAGGCCCCGAGTCGCGCTCCACGCCGCTGTCGCGGTCGACGTCCGCGTCGCCGCTGCCCGTCCCCGAATCCCGCACGCTCGCGTCCACGCCGGGGTCTCCGCCGAGGCGACCGTCGTCGGGACTGATGATGGAGGAGCACCCCAGCGCGAGGAGCGCCGCGAGCGCGAACGGGAAGCCACGACAAGTCATGAGAAAAAGGTAGGCCTCCCGATGACCCCCGGTCAACGCAGCCGGGCGAGCAGCATCTTGAGGGGTGGCCGGCCGTCCGGGCTCGGGAAGTCCTCGTCGGGCACGATCACCTCGAGCGACTCGACAGCCCGGCCGTTCTTCTCGACCGTGCGCTCGAGTACGCGCTGGAAGTCCTCGAGGGTCACGGCGGGCACGTGGTTGGTGGCGAGGATCCAGCCCCCCGGGCGGACGCAGAGCAGGGAGGGCTTGAGGAGCGAGGGGTAGTCGCGCACCACATCGACGGCCCCGAACGGCGTCTTGGCCCAGCGCGGCGGGTCGAGCACGACGACGTCGAACTGCCGCGGGGCGAGGCGGAGATACGTGCGCGTCCGGGCCCGACGGCCCTTCACCGGGAGCCCCGCCAGCTGACGCACCGCGGGGAAGAAGTCCTCGTGCACGAAGCGATGCCAGGGCCCGGTCAGCCCGTTGAGGGCGGCGTTGGTGGCCCCGACCGAGAGCGCGCTCCGCGCGAAGTCCACGTTGTCGACGCGACGCGCCCCGCCGGCCGCCGCGGCCAGCCCGACCCCGCACGTGTAGGAGAAGAGGTTGAGCACCTCGCCGCCGCGCGCGCGCTCGCGGACCGCGCGACGCCCCGCGCGCAGATCGAGAAAGAGCAGCGGGTCGAGCCCGCCGTGGCGCGGGTCGACCTGGACGGTCAGCCCTCCCTCGCGCGCGGTGCGCGGGCCGAGCTCCGCGGCCGGATGGTGCGCCTCGAAGCCCTCCCGCCGAAACGCGGGCCGGTGATTCCAGACCGGGGTCAGCCTCCACCCCGTCTCGCGCTCCACCACCTCGGCCAGCTGCTCCGGGCTCGCCTGGAGCGGCTCGCGGCCCGTCTGCACGAGCAGCACCGAGCCGTAGCGATCGACCGTCAGCCCGGGCGCCCCCTCCGTCGCGCCGTGCAGCAGACGGAAGCAGTCGGTCCCCTCGGCGGCGAGCGCGTCGAAGAGCGAGGCGCGGCGCGAGAGCGCGGCCGCGAGGACGGCGTGGAGATCACTCATCCCAGGGGTTGAAGAACGGCCGCTCGCGCCGGGTCTCCGGCCGGGGCGGCCTCGGCGAGGTCGGCGCCACCTCGGTCGCCTCTTCGGCGGGGGGCGCGGCCTGGCGAGGGCGCGAGGGGAGCGGCTCGAGCACCACGCGCAGGGCGTCTCCCGTCTGCGCGGCCAGCACCGCGCGGTGCTCCTCGTAGCCCTCCGCGCGCAGCACCAGCTCCACGCGCTCGCCCTCTTCGGGGTGCACGATCCGGAGCGGCGTCTCGCCGATCAGCCCCTCGTCGCGGTAGACGCGCGCCCCGGGCGGATCCGACTCGAGGGTGAGCAGGGCTGGCGCCTCCGCCGCGGCCGCAGGGAGCGGCGCCGGGTCGGGCGCTGGCTCATCCAGAGGCGCCGCGGCCGCGGGCGGGGCCGGATCGACCGCCGCGAGCGTCTCTCCCGCCGCCTCCGGCTCGAGCATCCACAGCCCGAAGCTCACCCCACCCACCATGGCGAGCACCGCGAACGCGGCGGCCCACATCAGCGGCGCCTTGCGCCCCGGCGGCGACACTTCGCGCGGGGTCGGGATGGGCGCGTGCGCCTCCACGTCGGCGCTCGAGTCGGCGCCGACCAGCGCCTCGTCCGCCTCGAGGTCGTCGAGCGCGCGAACGAGCTCGTGCATCGTCTGGAAGCGCTCCGCGCGATCCTTCGCCAGGCACCGGTGCACCAGCCAGTCGAGCCGCGCGGGCAAGTCGGCGTCCTCGGGCACCTTCGACGAGACGTCTGGCGGGCGATCCCGGATCTGCATCCGGAGCAGCTCCATCAGGTCCTTGTTCCGGAACGGGAGCTGCCGCGTGACCATCTCGAAGATCAGCACGCCGAGCGCGTAGATGTCGGCGCGGTGATCCACCGCGTGCCCCGAACACTGCTCGGGCGCCATGTACTCGGGCGTGCCCATCACGCGCCCCGCCTGCGTGATCTTCTCGGTCCCCGCGATCTTCGCGATCCCGAAGTCGACGATCTTCACGAAGTCGTCTCGCTCACCCTGGGTGGTGAGCAGCACGTTCTCCGGCTTGAGATCGCGGTGCACGATCCCGCGCTCGTGCGCCGCGGCCAGGGCCTCGGCGATCTGCCTCGCGACGTGCTTGGCGCGCGGCCAGTCGAAGCGCCCCGCCCGGATGGCGTTGTACAGATCCGTCCCGTCGATCTTCTCCATCACGACGTACGGCGAGCCGTCCGGCAGCCGACCGAAGTCCCTGACGTCCACGATGTGCTTGCTGCCGATGGCCGACGCGCTCATCGCCTCGCGCTTCAGCCGCTCGAGCGCCTCGGCGTCCTTGGCCGCGTCGCTGCGGAGCACCTTGATGGCGAGGGGCGTGCCGAGCACCTCGTGTCGGGCTTCGTACACGAGACCCATCCCGCCCTCCCCGAGCCGGTTCATGATCCGATAGCGCCCATCGACGAGCTTCCCGCGGAGCGGGTCCTCGATGCCGTGCACGGTGTCGGCATGTCCGGGGTCGGTCACCGCCCGAGTGTTTCTCACGGAGGAAGGCACCACAAGAGAACCCCACGCCGAGCGGGTCGACGCGGGGCTCCGGGGAGTTGGCGCGCTCTCGTCAGCTCGGGGGCATCAGGACGCGGTCGATGACGTGGATGACGCCGTTCGACGCCGCGACGTCGGCCTGCACCACCGTCGCTTCGCCGACCCGGACGCTGCCGTCGGAGGCGTCGATGTCGAGGGTGGCGCCCTGCACGGTCGTCGCCTCGCTCATGTTCATGACGTCCGCCGCGCGCACGTCCCCGCTGACCACGTGGTAGGTCAGGATCGCCACCAGCTGGTCGCGGTTCTCGGGCTGGAGCAGCGACTCGACCGTGCCGTCGGGGAGCGCGGCGAAGGCCTCGTCGGTGGGCGCGAAGACGGTGAAGGGCCCGGGGCCGCGGAGCGTCTCGACGAGACCGGCGGCCTGCACGGCGGCCACGAGGGTCTCGAACTGCCCGGCCGCGATCGCGGTGTCGACGATGTCCGCGCTCGCGGTCTCGTCCATCGACTCCTCCATCGCCTCGTCCCCGGTCGTCGCCTCCGTGTCGCCGGACATGGAGCCGGAGTCGTCCGAGCCGCCGCAGGCGGCGAGGGGAACGCACAGGGCCATCGCGATCGCGACGCGCTTGAAGTTCTCGAGCATGGTCATCAAATCCTCCAGAGACCGACGCGCGCACCACCTCGGCGCGCGCTCCATGTCGGTCGCGTCGCCCCGGGTCCCACCCAAGCTCCGTGGCGCACCCCGTCCTGGGTTCGACGATCACGGCGCGCAACTCCGGCTGGCCGAAGGCCTCCGCGAGCGCTACTCCAGGCGGCCATGTCCGCACCCACCACCGCCCTCGGCGGCGCCCAGAAGCGTCACCTCCGCGCCCTCGCCCACCACCTCGAGCCCGTCGTGCACGTGGGCAAAGAGGGCGTCAGCCCGGGCGTGGTCTCCGCCACCGACCAGGCGCTCACCGATCACGAGCTGATCAAGGTGCGCTTCCCTCAGGCCGACAAGGCCGAGCGGGCGGACATGGCGAAGGTCCTCAGCGAGCGGACCCGGTCCGAGGTCGCGGGCACGCTCGGGCGCATCGCGCTCCTCTACCGGCGTCACCCCGAGAAGCCCAAGATCCACCTGCCGAAGCGCTGAGCCCTCTCCTCGGCCAGGCCGGCTCAGAGCTCGGGCGCGGGCGGCGCGGGCGGCGCCCAGGAGATGAAGAGGTTCACCGCGAGCACGTGCGCGTACAGATCCATCGTGTCTCGGTCGAGGTAGACGAAGAGGTAGCCCGCCTCGAGCCGCGCCCAGGGCGCCATCTTCAGGAACGGGCCGAGGAAGACGCGGTTCTGGTCCATGCCGCCCACCTGCCCCCAGTCGCTGGTGGTGAGCGCGACGAAGATCTCGTCCCAGAAGGCGACGCCGATGGGCACGTCCGGGTCGGGCTGCCAGTTGGCGCGCACGAACTGGCGCAGCCGCAGCCCGACGTCGCTCCCCGCCTCGCTGAAGCGCTGCTCGAAGCGGGTCCGAGACTGGAGCGAGAGCCCGAAGTCGAACGAGTGCGAGAGCACCGCCTGCTCCCAGATCCGGTGCTCGTGCACCGCGGTCCCCATGGCGTCGCTGAACACGGGGACCCACGCGTAGCCGCCGTGCACCGAGAGCCACGGCGTGATCTTCACCCCGAGCCCGGGCCGGACGAGGAGCACCGTGCCCGCGTCGCCGCGGCGGGCGTGCACGTCCCACCAGAACACGAACGACGGAGCCTCGCGCGAGAGCGACGCGGTGCCGAGGTTGGCGGCCCAGATCTGGAAGTCGTCCCGGTCTTGCGCGCGGGCCGATGCGACACCAGAGACGACGCTGAGGGCGAGCAGGCCCGACGTGATCCACGCTCTCATGGCGGCGGACCATAGCCTCCGAGACGGCCAGGTCGAACAATCTCGCCCCCCGACTCACAAATTTCTTTCCACCACGCGCCCCGAGACGTCCTCGACCCGCGCGACATGGTCGTGGCCCGAGGATTGCGAACGCGTCATCACGTGTCCGCGCTCGCAGCGAGCTCTCCGACCGCGCCTCGCCTACGTCTTCGCGGCTCAGCGGGAGAGATGCGTCCGGGTCCCCTCGTCGTCCCGGCGGTCGCGCGGGTTCTCCCGCGAAGCGCAGGCAGGCCGGCACGGCGGAGATTCTCGGGTGAGCGACCGAGGACTCCAGAAGAGCCCGGGGAACCGGATCGCGCAGAAGCCCACCCCGACGAGCACGGCCCCGACCGCGAAGAACGCGACGTCGTCCAGCAGGCTCCGCTCGAGCAGCGCGACCCCCGCGAGGCACGCGCAGACCCCCAGGACTCGCACACGCGCGCGCGCCGCGGACTCGTCCTCTCTTCCCTCCAGCTCTTCATCTCTCATCTCGACCTCTCCTCGGTTCTCCCACCCCTCGCTCGGATCACCTCACCCCCTGGCGAGATGGGGTCGAACGCGACCTGGCGCCTCCGCGAGCGCGCGCGCGGTGGCCACGCTGGCGCCGCGGGCGAGCTGACTCCGTACGGAGGGCGCGGCCCCCGCGACGTCCACGTCGACATCCCGCTGTGCGAGCTGATCGATGACCCGACCGAGGGCCGCGGACGCGGTCACGTCGACGAAGGGCACGCTCGTGAGGTCGAGCACGACCGCCCCACGCGACTCCTCGAGCAACGCGTCCTCGAGGCGCCCGCACGTCGCGAACACCAGGGGTCCGGTGACCCGGTAGATGGCGAAGTCGCCGACCGCGCTCGGCGCGACCTCGACCTCGATCCGCAGGCGCGACTGCACGAGCGCGAGCCGGGCCAGGGACGCCGCAACCCCGAGCGCCACGCCGAGCACGAAGTCGAGCGCCAGGATGGACACCGCCGTGATCGCCGCGATCGCCGCGTCGGCGCGCGAGCGGCGCAGGAGCGCGAGGAGCCCCTTCGGCTGCACCAGCTTGACCCCCACCACGCAGAGGACCGCGGCCAGAGCCGCGAGCGGCACGAGGTCCAGATGCGCGCCGAGGAGAAGCAGCACGAGCCCGAGCACCAGCGACTGCGCGAGCGGGGCGACCCGATCGGTCCCGCCCGCGTCGGCCGCCGCGGCGGAGCGGACGATGGCCCCCGCCACTGGCATGCCACCCAACAGCCCGCACATCGAGTTGGCGATCCCCTGAGCGACCAGCTCCTGATCGCCGCGGTGTCGGGTCCCCATCCGCGCGTCCAGGCTGACCGCGCTGAGCAGGGAGTCGAGCGAGGCCAGGGCCGCCAGGCTCAGCGCGCTCGGGAGCAGCTCGAGCAGCTGCGTCATCGAGAGGCCGCCGAGCCCGAAGGTGGGGTGCAGGCTCTCGATCTCCGGCACGTGGGAGACCTGAAGGTCCAGCGCGAAGACCAGCAGCATGGCGACGCCCACCGCGATCAGCGGCGCCGGGAGCCTGGGCTGCAAGCGAGGCAGCGCGACGAGCAGCGCGCAGCAGAGCCCACCCAGGAGCACCGCCGCCACGCCCGCCCCCGCCGGGACGCCGGAGGCGAGCGCCGGCCACACGCCGCGGACGTGCTCGGGCAGCCCCATGAGCCGGGGGAGCTGCGCGTCGAGCACCATCAGCCCGACCGCGGCCATGAAGCCCATGATGACCGGCGCGGGGATCGCTCGAACGTACCGGCCGAGGCGCGCGAGCCCGAGGCCGATCTGGACGAGGCCCGCGAGGAACGTGCACCACAGGAGCCCCTCCACGCCGTGCTCGCTGACGATCGCGTAGGAGATCGGCGCGAGGGCGACCTCCGGCCCCGTGATCTGGAGCCGCGCGCCGCCCAGCAAACCTCCGACGACGCCCGCGATAGCCCCCGTCCACAGCCCGACACTCGCCGGCAGGTCGCACGCGAGGGCCAGCGCGATGTTCAGCGGGAGGGCCACGAGCGCGGTCGACACGCCGGCCGCGACGTTGCGACCGAAGGAGCGGCGGTCGAGCGCGCTCCGGAGCTCCGCCACGGTCGCGTGCGCGGCGGAGGACCAGTGACCGAGAGGGGTGGGGGTGGGGCTCATCACCCGTCGGTCGTCGCAGGGCGCGTGCCACGCCGAGTCCCGCCACAAAACAGGATCGCAAGCGACCATGTCGGTCCTGGCAGACGCCCTTCGCGCCGACAGTGTCGGTCCTCACCGACTGGTTCGCGCGGCTCTCACCCCGAAACGGCCCGTCATCGATCGTGCATACGCAGAGCCCTCCACCAATGCGACTCCTCCCGCGACTGCTCCTCTCCGTCTCCATCCCCCTCGCCATCGTGATGGTCGCGGTGGGGCTGATGCTCGCGTCCGTGCACCGGGTGACTCACGCGCTCGAGCAGCTGCGCGTGCGCGAGCTGTCGTCTTTGCAGAGCGAGGCGTCGCTTCATCGCGCTGGCTGGGGGCTCGACGTCGCGCTGCGGCACGCGAACGAGCGATGCCGCCGCGACTCCTCCGTCGCGCCGAGGGTGCGCCGGGACGTCCGCGCCTCCGTGACCGAGCTCCGCCAACGTCTCGACCGCTCTGCCGGAGCCCACCCGACGCTGCTCGAGCTGAGCCGGGCGTACCTCGCCCTCGGGGTCGAGGTCGACGCGGCTCGGGAGCCCTGCGTGCGAGTCACCTCCGCGGCCTTTCAGCGACGGCGCGCCGTGCTCGACGAGCGCTTCACCAACATCTGGGTCGAGCGGATGGGTGGGCTCCACGACGCCGTGATCCTGCGGGAGGAGGAGACGCGGCGCCTGGGAGACACCACGGTCTTCGGCGGTCTGGTGCTCTTCCTGATCGCCATCGTGATCGCCACCGCGGTCTCGTTCGCGCTCGCCCGGAGCGTGACGGTCCCGCTCGCGTCGCTCTCGCGCACCGCCCGACGCGTGGGCGCGGGAGAGCTGGAGGTCCCCGTGCGCGAGGTCGGCGGGCCGGCCGAGCTCATCGACTTCGCCCGGGAGCTCGAGAGCATGCGGCGGCGACTGGCGGAGCTGGACGCGCTCAAGCAGGGCTTCATCGCCTCGTGCTCTCACGAGCTGCGGACGCCCCTGTCGAAGCTACGGGAGGGGCTCGCGCTGCTCGCCGACGGCGCGGCGGGTGAGCTCACGACGCGGCAGGCCCGGATCGTGGCCATCGCCAGGACGGCCTGCGAGCGGCAGATCCGAACCGTCACGTCGATCCTCGACCTCTCTCGCCTCCGCGCCGGCGCCCCCCTGCGTCTTCGGAGCGGCTCGAGCGTCGACGCCGTGGTGAACGCCGCGATCGAGCAGGAGCGACCGGACGCCGTCGCCGCGGGAGTGACGATCTCCACCGAGTGGGTCGGCCCCGGCGTGCGCGCGGAGCTCGACGACGCGCTGCTCGAGCACGCGCTCGCGAACCTCGTCAGGAACGCGGTCTCGGTCTCCCCTCCCGGCGGCGAGGTGCGCGTGGTCCGGACCGTCGAGGAGGGCGAGCGCCCCGCCGTCCGCGTGGACGTGCGCGACGCCGGCCCCGGGGTGCCGGACGAGCTGCGCGAGGTGATCTTCGAGCCGTTCGTGACCCGCGCCGTCCCCCGATCTCCGAAGCGCGTCGGCGTCGGCCTCGGCCTCTCGCTCGCGCGCGAGGTCGCGGAGGCGCACGGCGGCGCCCTCTCGCTCCGCTCCACCTCGAGCGGGAGCACCTTCTCCATCTCCATCCCCTGGGCACCCGACCGATGAACTCCGACGAACCCCAAGCGCACGTCCTCGTGGTGGACGACGAAGACGACCTCTGCGTGCTCATCGCCATGCGGCTCGAGCACCACGGCTACGCCGTGAGCACCGAGGGGACGATGCGCGGCGCCCTGGAGCTGCTCTCACGAGAGGTCTTCGATCTGGTCATCCTCGACCTGCGGCTGGACGACGGGGACGGCATGCAGCTGCTCGATCGCATCCGGGAGCGCGACCCGGATCTCCCCGTGATCATGCTGACCGCCCACGGCAGCATCGAGACCGCGGTCGAGGCGATGCAGCGTGGTGCGTACGGATTCTTGACGAAGCCTTTCCACGATCACGACCTGCTCCAGACCCTCGAGCACGCGCTCGACGGCCTCCACATGCGGCGCGAGCTCGCGACCTTCCGACGCATGGTGGGCGACGACTCCGAGGACCGGGGGCTGACCGGCTCGAGCGACGCCATCCACCACGTCCGGGCGCTCATCGCGCGCATCGCGCCCTCGGACGTCTCGGTGCTGATCACCGGTGAGTCGGGGACGGGCAAGGAGCTGGCCGCGCGGAGCATTCACTCGGCCAGCTCGCGCAGGGACGGCGCCTTCGTCGCGTTGAACTGCGCGGCGCTCCCCCCGGAGCTGCTCGAGAGCGAGCTCTTCGGCCACGTGCGGGGCGCGTTCACGAGCGCGCACCGCGACAAGCCAGGCCTGCTCGAGGTCGCCGAGGGAGGCACCCTGTTCCTCGACGAGGTCGGCGACGCGCCGCCGAGCGTGCAGGCGAAGCTCCTTCGGGTCCTGCAGGAGAGGCGCTTCATGCCCTTGGGCGCCGTCACGGAGCGCTCCTGCGACGTGCGGATCATCGCGGCCACGAACCGCGACCTGGAGGCCGAGGTGACGGAAGGGCGCTTCCGGGAAGACCTTTACTACCGGCTCCACGTCGTCCCGATCCGCATGCCGCCGCTGCGCGAGCGCCGCGAGGACATCCCCCTGCTCGCGGACCTGTTCCTCGCCCGCGCGGCCCGCCAGCGAGGGAGCGCGCACCCTCGAATCCTCCCGGACGCGATGCGACTGCTGTCCCGTCACCCCTGGCCGGGAAACGTGCGCGAGCTCGCGAACGTGATGACCGGCGCGGCGCTCCTGGCGCAGGGCGGGCGCGTCGGCGAGCGAGATGTGTCCGCCGTGCTGCCGGAGCTCTCCCTCGTCCCCGCGACGCCCGCCGCGGCCTCACGGGTCGCGACGCTCGCGACGGGCGTGCTCGCGGACGAAGGAGCGCTCCCTTGCATGCGCGACGCGCGAGAGCTCTTCGACCGGGCCTACCTGGAGGAGGCGCTCCGCCGCTCGCGCGGCAACGTCACGAGCGCGGCCAAGCTGGCCGAGCGAAACCGGACCGACTTCCACGACCTGCTGCGCCGGCACGGCATCGACGCCAACGAGTTCCGCGAGTGAGCGACCTCTCGGCGTCCCTCATGGAAACGCCACGGCCGGAGTGCAGTCGAGCTCGGCGCTCTCGCACCGGGCGAGGCTCGCGTCGTGGAGCAAGGCCGCCGCCCCCACGACGGCGGCCAAGACCAGGAGCAAGAGAAGTCGGCGCATCGGCCGGCCTCGTGCAAGGCCTCTGCCGTCACCGACACCGCGCGCCACGTACCGCCCGCGCGAAGCGAACGAAAGAACCTTTCGACCCGAGCCGAAAGTGTTTTTCGTACCGCACGGAGGCGAGTCACGAGAGGCCGCGTTCAGCGGAGGGGGACGCGTGGACTCACGCTGACGACGGCGTCCGCGATCCGGAGAAGAGTCTCGGTGAACGCGCCTCGGACCGTGGCGACGACGAGCCGGTGCGGGTCGGGCATGTCCGACTCGGCGAGCAGGACGACGGGCGGCGGGGAGGTCGAGCGCGCGTGCATGGACGCGAGGTAGCGGGCGGCGGACGTGGTGTCCCCGAGCGCGTCCAGCACGAGGAGCGCGGTCGCGTCCAGGTCGGCCGCCGCGGGAGGCGGGGCGCGAAGGCCGGTCACCACGACGTGGTGTCCCGCGTCCTCGAGGATCATCGACATCAGCAACGCGAACCCGTTGGAGCTCGACACGATGCGGATCGACCTCGCCATCAGAGCTCCACGATCACGCGAGAGGAGGCGACCGCGTGGCGATCCTCGCCCGCGGCGCAGAACCCCACACCCAGCTGCCACCGGAGGTGGTCGCCGATTTTCAGGTGGGCCTGCGGCATCACCAGCAGCTCCCGCCCGCGCTCGAAATCGTCGGCGTAGTTGGCCTCGAGCCCGAGCACCATCCAGCTCGCGACGCGCGCGAAGAGGCTCATGTTGACGAGGGTCTCCATGCGAAATTGCTCGATCGGCTCGGCGAAGGTGGTCCGGAACCCGGCCATCACGAGCAGGCTCCACGTCGGGTCCAGCTCCACCCCGGCCAGGTAGAGCAGGGAGGTCTGCGTCGCGTCGTGCGCTAGCTCGTGCTCCACGATCGCCTGCGTGCCGTGGATGAACCGCCCGTCGGCGGCGGTGCCGAAGGTGAGCTGCGCGGCCGTCTTCAGCGCTTCGACCTGATCGTCGCGCATGGGGAGCTCGAGCTCGATCGCGAAACCGTCCGCGAGCGCCAGCTCGATCTCGGGCGCCCAGCTCATCTCCCAGTCGTTGGGGTCGAGCGGCAACATGAAGAGCGTGTTGGCCTCGACCTCCCACTGTCGGGCGCCGAGGCCGCGGACGAGATCGAAGACCATCGGCTCGGGCACGTGGGGCACGACGGCCTGGGAGGGCGGCTCGTCGGGAGGGGGCGCCTCGCTCTGCGCACGTGCACGCCGCGCGGGGAGCGCGCACGTGACGCAGAGGAGAAGCCAAGCGAAGCCGGTGGTGGTTGGGAGGTATCGGAGCACGGCGGCCATGAGCGCAACGCACGTGCCACCGCGATTCGTGGCGTCGGATCGGCGCGGGTCGACGCCAGTCGAAAGCTCCCTGAGTCCGGGTGCGAAAGAGCTTTCGGTCGCTCAGAGACCGTAGTCGGCGATCTTCTTGGCGATCGTCGGGAAGGTGATCCCCAGCGCGCGCGCGGCTCGGGTCTTGTTGCCGTCCGTCATCTTCAGGACCCGATCGACGTAGGCCGCCTCGACCTCCTTCAGCGTCGGCGGCTCCCCCTCGTGGAGGTCTACCTGGAAGAACGCGCGCTCGTGCGCGGCGCCCAGGGTCGGCCCGCCGAGCACCAGGGAGTCGGTGGTGATCGTCGCGCCGCGCTCGAGGATGACGGCGCGCTCCACGACGTTCTTCAGCTCGCGCACGTTCCCGGGGTAGGCGTACGCGCGCAGCGCGGCGGCGGCGTCGGGCGCGAGCCTCTGGTTGGGCCGGCCGAGCCGCCCGGCGATGTCGACCACGAACTGACGGGCGAGCTCGAGGATGTCTTCCGGGCGCTCTCGGAGCGCGGGCAGCGTGAGGTGGAAGACGTCCAGGCGGTGGTAGAGGTCGAGCCGGAAGCTCCCCTCCTCGACCTCCTGGGCGAGGTCGCGGTTCGTCGCCGACAGGATGCGCACATTCACCGAGCGGTCCTGCGTGCCCCCGACGCGCCGGAAGCGCATCGTCTCGAGCACGCGCAGGAGCTTGGCCTGGATGCCGAGGCCGAGGTCGGCGATCTCGTCGAGGAAGAGGGTCCCGCCGTCCGCGAGCTCGAGCAGGCCCCGCTTGGCGCTCTTGGCGTCGGTGAACGCGCCCTTCTCGTGTCCGAACAGCTCGCTCTCCGCGAGCTGCTCCGTGAGCGCCGCGCAGTTGAGCTCGACGAAGGCGTGGTCACTCCGCCCGGGGGTCGCCGCGTGGATGAAGCGCGCGAGCATGTCCTTGCCGGTGCCGCTCTCCCCACGGATCAGAACCGGCGTGTCCGGGCTCTCCGCGACGCGCTCCGCCATCTCCAGCACGCGATGCATCGCGGCGCTCTTCGATCGCCGGAGCAACGTGGCGACGTCTGGCTCCTGCAGCCGCATCGCGCGCACGCGGCGCTCGAGGTCGCGCCGCTCGATCGCCTTGCGCAGCTTGATCAGCAGATCCGGCAGCTGCACGGGCTTGGTCACGTAGTCGTCCGCCCCCCGCTTCACCGCGTCGACCGCGTGCTCCACGTCCGCGTAGGCCGTCACCATCAGGAACGTCACGTCCACGTTCCGCTCGTCGGCGTCGGCGCGCATCTCGCCGAGGAGGTCGATCCCGTCGCCGTCGGGCAGGTTGCGATCGACGATCACCAGGTCGGGGGTCTCCTCCTTCCACGCGCCGCGCGCCTCGGCGCCGCTCGCCACCGTTCGCACGGCGTAGCCCTCCCGGGTGAGCGCGCGCTCCATCAGGAGCCGGAAGGAGCGCTCGTCGTCGATGAGCAGTACGGAGATGGTCATGTCTCTACCTCGTCTCCTCGAGCCTCCTCGAGCGGGAGACACACCACGAACCGGGCGCCCCCGAGCGGGCTCTGGGCGAGCTGTATCGTGCCACCGTGCGCGAGCACGAACCGCTCCGCGATGGCCAGGCCGAGGCCGATCCCGTGGATCCGCGCGGTGACGAAGGGCTGAAAGACGCGCTCTCGGATCGCCTCCGCGACGCCCTCCCCCGAGTCGTC
>SHBB01000162.1 GCA_004213565.1 Sandaracinaceae bacterium | reverse complement strand
GGCATGAGACTTTCGCCCCGTCGGCGCAGGCGTTACACGGGGGCATGATGCGCGCACTGCTCGCGTTCGCGCTCGGCGCGGTGGGCCTCGGGATCCTCCCGCAGGCGCGAGAGGCGCGCGTGACGCTCGAGGCCTCGCCCGTGGTCTGGATCGAGCCCGGCCGCTTCGTGATGGGCGCGAGCGACGGGGAGATCGCCTACGGCGTGGAGCTCTGCGCGCGCTCGCGCCCGGTGCCGATCCGCTCGCTCGTGCCGGAGACCGACGGAGCGTGCTCGCCGCGCCGCTTCATCCAGGAGTCGCCGCGCCGCTGGGTCTGGACGCCGGCCTACGGCCTCGATCGGACCGAGGTCACGCACCGCCAGTGGCGCGCCTGTGTGATCGCGGGGCGCTGCGCTCCCAGCCGGATCCCGGACGAGGACGCGCGGCTGGCCGCGGCCGACATGCCCGTCACGGGCATCACCCACCCCGAGGCGATGGCCTTCTGCGCGTGGCGAGGAGGCCGGCTCCCGACCGAGGCCGAGTGGGAGCGGGCGGCGCGGGGCACCGCCCGCCACCGATTCCCTTGGGGGCGGCACTACAATTCGCGGCTCGCCAACCACGGCCGCTCGCCGCGGGGTCCCGACGCCGAGGACGGCTGGGCGCTGGCCTCGCCGGTGGGCAGCTTCCCGGACGGCGCGAGCAGCTACGGCGTGCTCGACATGGCGGGCAACGCCTGGGAGTGGACGGCCAGCGCGCCGACCGACGACGACGTCGGGCTCGGCGCCGACCCGGACGTCTATCGGGTCGTCCGGGGCGGCAGCTGGGCGCACCCCCCCGAGCTGATGCGCGTCACCCACCGGGTCTGGCTCCCGACGAGCGAGAGCCGCAGTGATCTCGGTTTTCGATGCGCCTACGATCCCCCGGTTGCCCCGTGAGGCTCCTCGGCTATCCTCCGCCTCCCTCGGAGGTATCCCCTTGCTTCAGACCGCGAACCCGATCCGCTCTGCTCTGATCTTCGCCGCGCTCACGCTGTGCGCGGTGGGCTGCAAGCAGCAGGAGGGAGAGGTCTGTCAGGACACGCTGGAGTGCGGCGAGGGCCTCACCTGCTGTCCGCCGAACCTGTCCGGGGACCAGCGCGGGATCTGCCAGACCGCCTGCACCGGCGTGTCGCCCACGGACGCGGGTCCAGGGACCGACGCGGCGCTGGACGACGCGGGACCCTCGGACGCCGGGCCGGAAGAAGACGGCGGACCCGACGAGGACGCGGGCCCGACCGACTCGGGCGTGGACGCGGGGCCGGCCGACGCCGGACCGGCCGACGCGGGGCCGATCGATGCCGGGCCGGACGACGCTGGACCGGTCGATTCGGGCGCCTGACGCACACAATCCGCGCCATCTGACCCGCGCGTGTTTCCGCGCGCGCACCGCACGTATACGATCCCCCGGCGATGAAGGTCTGCCCGCGCTGCTCCGAGCTCTATCCGGACGACGCGGATCAGTGCCCGAAGGACGCCACGCCCCTCCGGACCGTGCTCGATCCGTTGATCGGCAAGACGGTCGGCGGGCGCTTCCGGCTCATCCAGCGGCTCGGCTCGGGCGGGATGAGCAGCGTCTATCTCGCGCGCCACGTCCTCATCGATCGGCTGATGGCGATCAAGACGCTGCGCCGTGACCTGGCGCGCGACCCGGTGCAGCGCGACCGCTTCCTGCGCGAGGCGCGCGCGGTCAATCGCATCAACCACGAGAACATCGTCGAGATCAGCGACTTCGGCGAGACCGAGGACGGGCTCGTCTACCTCGTCATGGAGTACGTCCCGGGCGAGCCGCTCCTGAAGCTGCTCGCCGACGGCCCCTTCATTCCCCTCCGGGCGCTCGACATCGCCGAGCAGTGCGGCAACGCGCTGAGCCGCGCCCACCAGATGAACGTGATCCATCGGGACCTCAAGCCCGAGAACATCCTGATCGTGCAGCGCCGCGATCGCCGCGACTACGTCAAGCTGCTCGACTTCGGGATCGCAAAGATACTAGACGCGCCGTCGCTGACCGGGAGCCAGCAGATCTTCGGCACGCCCGGCTACATCGCGCCCGAGTACATCCAGTCCACCGACATCGACGGACGCGCCGACATCTACTCGATGGGGTGCATCCTCTACGAGATGGTCACGGGCGCGCTGCCCTTCGACTACGAGTACCCAGGCGATCTGCTGGTCAAGCACGTGACCGAGGCGCCGGTGAAGCCCAGCGTGCGGCACGCCGACGTCCACCCCGCGATGGAGGCGTTCATCCTGCGCTGCCTCGCGAAGGACCCGGACGAGCGCTTCCGTGACGCGTTCCACTTCAACGCCGAGCTGCGCGCGGTCCGTGAGCGGCTCGGGCCGGACTCGAGCTGGGGTGGGCTCGACGAGAAGTCGGGCACGCACGCGCGGCCCCGGGGGCGCGAGGGCTCGGACGTCCACCTGGACACCAGCGTCGACGGCGATCAGCGGCGGCTCTTCGACGGCATCGCGCAGGCCCTCGGCGAGCCTCGACCGGGCACCACCCCGTACGGCGTCCCTCTGCCTGGCTCGCGCGACACGATCGCGGAGGGCATCCCGCGGGAGGATCTCTCGTTGGAGGATCCGTCGCTGGAGAAGGGCGGGTCGCCGGCGGGCCTCGCCATCCCCGAGTCGCCGGCGCTGGACGGGCCGATCGCGCCAGCCGCGATCGAGGCGGTGCAGGCCGATCCCGAGACGCCCACGCCCCTCGTCCGGAACCGCTTCGGCCTGCTCGGCGCGACGCGCTGGCGGCAGCGCTACGACGCCATCGCGCAGCACCTGGACGCGCTGGAGGCGTCGCCGCCGGAGATCGCCCACGCGATGGCCTTCGCGGCGCGCACGCTCGAGGAGCTCGAGGAGGCGGTCGCGAGCGCGCAGGCGTATCAGGAGGCGGTCGAGGCGCTGAACGAGCGGGCCCGCGACTTCCGCGGCACCCTCGGTCGCGCGCTGGATCAGGTGGCCGGGCGGCTGTCGGCCGAGCGCGGGGTCTTCGAGGCCCTGGTCATGCGCCGCAACAGCCTGCGGGCCCGTCGCGAGGCGGCTCGCATGAAGCTCCGGCGTGGGGAGGGCAGCGAGGGGGAGGCCGACGCGCTGCTCTGGGAGCTGGCCGCGGTCGACGAAGAGCTGTCGGGGGCGGGCCAGCGCTGCGACGAGCTCGAGAGCCAGCGGGCGGAGCTGGCCGGGGAGCTCGACGCCCACAACGAGCAGTTCGAGACCCAGCGCGCGCAGCTCGTCCGGGTGCTGGATGCGCAGATGCTCAGGGTCGAGGGCACGGCCGCAGGACTGCGACGTCCCCTCGAGCAGGCCGAGGCGCACGTGCGCGCGGCGTGGCCGGCGACCCCGTCCGAGGGCGCCGAAAGCGGCCCCTCACCCGGATCCGTCAGTTGACGAAAAAGGTCATGACCGCCTAGGGTGGCGGCGGAGCTTTCCACTACAGGGAGTGAGAATGCGGGCTCTCCGATCGCTTGGCGGGACCATTGGTCTCGCAATCATGGTTTGGGTGGGGATCGTCGCCACGGGCGCGGCGCAGACCCAGGATCAGCGCCAGCGCGCGCGGCAGCTGTATGGAGAAGCGCAAGCGCTCTTCGAGTCGGGGCAGTACGCCCAGGCCGAGGCGTCCTTCCGCGCTGCGTACCAGGCGGTGCCGAACCCGGTCGTCTTGAAGGCGATCGCCGCGGCGCAGGAGCAGCAGGGGAACATCCCCGGCTCGCTCGAGACGCTTCGCCGCTACCTCGCGGAGGCGCCCAACGGGGCGGACCGCGCCGAGGTCGAGGGGCGCATCCGTGATCTCGAGAGCCGGCCCGCCACGGTGATGGTGGCCAGCACTCCGCCCGGGGCGGCGATCATCGTCGACGGGACCGACAGCGGTCAGGTCACCCCCGCGGACGTGGCGATGACCGCGGGCGAGCACACCGTCGCGCTCCGGCTCCAGGGCTACGAGGAGGCGAGCCAGACCTTCGCAGCCCAGGCGGCCACGCGCGTCCGGCTCGAAATGAACCTCACCCAGGCGACCGGTGACGGCGCGGACGCGTTCGGCACCACCGGCGGCGACGGCGAGGGCGCGGAGAGCGGCGGCGGAGACGGCGGCGGGGGCGGCTCGGCCGATCCGTCCGCGGGCGTCTGGGCCACCGCGGGCATCGCGGCGGCCGGGCTCATCAGCGGGACCGTCTTCGGCTTCCTCGCGCTGAGTGAGCAGAGCTCCTACGACAGCGACCCCCAGGCCGACACCGCCGATCGCGGCGAGGCGTTTGCCCTGGTCGCGGACATCAGCTTCGGCGTCGCGGCGGCCATGGCCATCACCTCGATCGTCCTCTACATCGTCGAGCGCTCGGGCGGGGACTCCTCGGAGTCCGACTCCGCCGACCTCGACCTGAACGTGTCCCCTTGGGTCGCCGCGCATCCGGGCGGCCAGTCCGGCGGCGTCGCCGCGCAGCTTCGCTTCTAGGAGAATCCCGTGACCCACAAGAGCGAGATTCGAACCCTCATCGCCGTCGTCGCGTCCCTGGCGCTCGCCGGCTGCCAGCTCGTCGTGAGCTTCGACCGCGACCGCCTCGACGGCGGCGAGAGCCCCATGGACGCCGACGTCGACTCCGGCCGCGACACGGGCATGCCCGACGCAAGCGATGGCGGCGACGGCGGCGTGATGCCCGAGTGCGGCAACAGCATCGTCGAAGATGGTGAAGAGTGCGACGACGGCATGGACGGCGACGACGAGGACGGCTGCACCGACCTCTGCGAGTTCACCTGCGAGGTGGACTCCGAGTGTGAAGACGACGACGACAACGCCTGCAACGGCTCGGGCGTCTGCAACACCGACATGAACCGCTGCGACATCGGCCCGGCGCTGATGCGCGGTGACTCCTGCGGAGCGGGCGACCTCGTCTGCCACATGGGGATGTGCATCTCGCCCGTCTGCGGCAACGGCGAGGTCGAGCCCGGCGAGGGCTGCGACGACGGCATGGACGGCGACGACACCGACGGCTGCCGTGACGACTGCACGCGCACCTGCACGATGGACAGCGACTGCGACGACATGGACGAGTGCTCCGGCACCGAGACGTGCGACACCAGCGCCAACACCTGCGTCGCGGGCACCCCGCTCGCCGACGGAACCGCCTGCACCAGCGGTATGCCGGCCGGCACGTTCTGCTTCATGGACGCCTGCATCACGCCCGTCTGCGGCAACTCCGTCACCGAGCCCGGTGAGGAGTGCGACGACGGGATGGACGGGGACGACACCGACGGCTGCACCGACGCGTGTGAGTTCACCTGCGAGACCGACGCGGAGTGCGCCGACGCCACGCTCTGCAACGGCACCGAGACCTGCAACCTCGTCAGCAACACCTGCGAGGCGGGCACCGCGGTGGACTGCACGAGCATGGATTCCGACTGCACCATGGGCGTGTGCGCCGCGGCCACGGGCCTGTGCAGCGCGATGAACATCAACGAGGCCGGCAGCTGCGACGACAGCGACCCCTGCACGACGGGCGAGACCTGCACCACGGGCACCTGTGGTGGCGGCACCACGACCGACTGCTCGGGGATGGACAGCGAGTGCACCGTCGGCGTCTGCAACTCGACGACGGGCGCCTGCATGGCGATGAACAGCAACGAGGGCGGCGCCTGCGACGACAGTGACATGTGCACGACGGGCTCCACCTGCACGGCCGGCACGTGTGGCGGCGGCAGCGCCGTCGACTGCACGGGGCTCGACGGCGACTGCACGATGGGGGTCTGCAACCCGACCAACGGGATGTGCGAAGCCCAGAACGCGAACGAGGGTGGAGCCTGCGACGACAGCGACGCCTGCACGATGGGGACGACCTGCACCGCGGGCACGTGCGGGAGCGGCTCCGGCGTGTGCCCCACCGGCGAGATGTGCATGGGCGCGGGCGTCTGCAGCTGTGGCGCCACCATGGGCGGCGGCTCCGGGGCCGCGGCGTGTACGGGGACCTATCCTTCGTGCGGCGCGGGTATGACCTGCGAGTGCACGACCGGGCCCGACAGCTGCACCAACGGGTTCGTCTGCGCCACGGGTGACTGCGCGTGCGACTCGGACATGGACTGCGGCATGGGCGAGTGCATCGGTGGAGTCTGCGACTGCGACGGCATGGCCGGCGCGGGCGCCGCCTGCACCGCGGGCCAGGTCTGCACGGGCACCACGGGTCCGGCGGACTGCTCGTGCACGGGCGGGAGCTGTCCGTAGCTCGCCTGAACGACCGAATGTGATCCGAAGACGGCCGCGGGCGATCGCTCGCGGCCGTCACCGCATGTGGCGGTGAATCCCCGTGGGCGGCACGTGCCGCAGGCGGATGCGCAGGGCGCGGGCGAACATGATCTGCGTCGCGGCGCTGAGGCCGGTGCGGAAGCTCTCGTCGGCGTCGACGATGGCGCGGAGCAGGAAGCTCGCGGTGCCGACGTCGAACGACGCCCAGCCGAGCACGCCGGTGGCGCCGCTCGGCAGGCGCGTCGTCTCGAACTGCCAGCGGCCGCCTTCGAGCGCGCCGCCGGTGGCCTCGAGCTCCACCAGGCGCGCCTCGGTCTCCCGCAGGACCATCGCGCCGCCGGTGCCGATGATGGGGAGGTCGACGCGCCAGTCGAAGCACGTCCCCTCCTCGGTCTGTTCGCGGATCGTCGCGCTGCTGCCCTGGATCAGCGCCTGCGCGAACGCCACCGGGTTCAGCATGATCTCTCGGACCTGCGCCTCGGTGCGGTTGTAGCGCGTGAGCACCGCGGCCTGGCGCATCTCGGCGCCGCGCGCCTCGACCAGCAGCACGTCGCCGCGCCGCAGCATCGGCTCGAACACGTCGACGTCGAGGGCCGGCCGGTGGATGCCTTCGCCCAGCGCGGGCGCCGCCCACCCCGCCGCGTCCTCGGCCGCCTCCTGCACCCGGAGCAGCATGCCGAAGCTCATCGCGAGGTTGATCGAGCGGCTCAGCGCGGCGTTCTGCAGCTGACGGGTCACCGGGTTGGCGCCGCGGATGTCCATGCGGGTCGAGAGCAGCAGCAGGCTCTCACCCGGCCCTCGCGGGAGCACGCGCCACACCTCCCGACCGTGCCCGAGATCGCCCTCGGTCCGCTCGATCACGATCCGGAAGCCGCGGCGCTCCTGCCCCGGGCGCGGCCGGTACACGGTGATCATCGCGTCGCCGCCGAGGGTGAAGACGCTCGTCCGCCACTGCCACGAGAAGCCGCGCGTCTGGCCCGTCGCTTCGCGCATCGTCACCGCGCTGAGGGCGGGCATCAGCTCCGGGTAGCGGGTCGGCTCGGACAGCAGGGCCGCCACCTCGCTCGCCGGCGCGTGGACCCGCGCGGCCAGATGGATGCCGGGCAGGAGCTCCCCCTCGCGCTGCTCGACCAGGCCGAAGATGCGCTGGTCGAGCAGCGGCTCGACGTGACGCAGGTCGGCGCGGGAGAGGCCGCGGAGCGGCGCCTCGAGCGCGTCGTGCGCGGGGCGGCTCTCCTGGGCCGACGCGAGGCTCGAGAAGAGAAGGGTGAAGACGAGGCTGAGGCGAAGCACGACCTCTGTGACGCGCCGCTTCGCGAGAATAGTCATTCGGCCCCCGCGTCGGCCTTTGTCAGGCCCCGGGATGCAGTGCTATGCCCGGCTCATGAAGATCTTCATCGACACCGCGGACGTGGCCGAGATCAAGGACGCCGTCGCCATGGGCGTCATCGACGGCGTGACGACCAACCCCTCCCTCGTCGCCAAGGAGGGCCGCTCCTACGAGGCGGTGGTCAAGGAGATCTGCGAGATCGTCGACGGCCCGATCAGCGCGGAGGTCATCGCCACCGACACCGACGGCATCCTGTCCGAGGGTCGCGCGATCGCGGCCTGGCACCCCAACGTCGTGGTGAAGGTCCCGCTCATCCCGGACGGCCTCAAGGCGGTCCGCGTGTTCACGGAGGAGGGGATCAAGACCAACGTCACCCTCTGCTTCAGCGCCAGCCAGGGCATGCTCGCCGCGAAGGCGGGCGCGACCTACATCAGCCCGTTCCTCGGCCGCATCGACGACATCAGCTGGGACGGCATGGAGCTCATCGGTCAGCTCCGGCAGATCTACGACAACTACGGCTTCGACACCGAGATCCTCGCCGCGTCGATCCGCCACCCCAAGCACGTCGTGGACTGCGCGCTCCTCGGCGCGGACGTCGGCACGATGCCGCACAAGGTCATCCTCCAGCTCGCGAAGCACCCGTTGACGGACATCGGCCTCGAGAAGTTCCTGCAGGACGCCGCGAAGATCCCGAAGTCCTGAGGCCGTGAAGCGACTCCTCCTCAGCGTCGGGCTCTCGCTCGCGTTCGTCGGCGCCATCTCGAGCGCCGCGGCCGCCCAGGACGGCCCGGCCGGCGCGCTCCAGGGCAGCTTCCTCGCCTCGCCCGAGGGCGATCTCGGCGGCGCGCTGGGCGTCGACCTGTGGGTGCCGATCGAGTCGCTCCGGCTCGGCGGCTTCTTCGGGGTCGGCGCGGTGCCGACCGAAGAGGACGCCCGCAACCGCGTCTTCATGCCCGTCGGCGCCTCCGTCGCGCTCGAGCTGCTCGGGGACGACGTCGGGGTGAGCCTGCGCGCGCGCGGCGGCATCTGGGGCGGCGCCACGCAGGAGGAGAAGCTCACCGCGGGCGGATTCGTCGGCGGCGGCGCGTGGTTTCTGTATCATCTCGGCGCGGGCGTGACGCTGAGCGTGGGGCTCGAGGTCTGGGGGCTGTTCGGCGCGGGCGAGACCGCGCTCTTCGCGCCCGGCGCCGGTCTCACCTGGAACCCCGCGTTCGAATCCGCCGCCGACCCAGAATGAGCGAAGACGTCGACCTTCTCGGCCCGACACCCACCGTCGACGTGGAGGTGGTCGAGGACCACACGCTGGGCGAGGGCGGGTTCCTGCGGCTGAGGCGGCTGACGCTCCAGAACCGCTGGCCCGACGGGCACCGCAGCGCGCCGTACCGCTACGACCTCGTCGAGCGCGACGCCACCGATGCGGTCGGCATCGTGCTCTGGGCCCGAGGCGATGAGCCGCGCGTCTGTCTCCGCAGCGCGCTGCGCCCACCGCTCGCCTTCCGCGCCGAGTATGCGCTCCCCCTCGACGACGTCGAAGGGCCGGTGCTCTGGGAGATCCCGGCCGGGCTGGTCGAGCCCTCGGAGCGCGGTGAAGAGGGCTTGCGATCGTGTGCCGCGCGAGAGACGCTCGAGGAGGTCGGGCTCACGCTCGCGCCCGGGGACTTCACGCGGCTCGGTCCAGGGGTCACGCTCAGCCCGGGCGTGCTCGCGGAGAAGCTCCACTTCTTCGTGGCCGAGGTCGACCCGTCGACGCGGGGCACGCCCACCGAGGACGGTACGCCGGTCGAGGAGCGGGCCGAGGTGCGCTTCGTGACCCTGGACCACGCGCTCGCCGCCTGCCGTGATGGCCGCGTCGCCGATCTCAAGACCGAGACCGCGATCCGCCGCCTCCAGGACCACCTGCGCGAGGGGAGCCAGCCGTGAAGCGCAAGAACGGTCAGGGCGGCGTCCTGCTCATCTACAAGAAGTCCGCGTACCAGATCTACGTGCGCGAGCGGAAGAACGAGCGCATCAAGGAGCTCGTCCAGCGCGGCGATCGATCCGTGCAGGACATCTTGTCTGCAGATCGCGCGCACGTGGAGACCATCGACGAGGCTCGCAAGGCGGTCCGCGAGATCGGCGTGCGCGGCGTCTTCCGCTACCGGAGCGACGAGACGCTGGTGGAGGGCTTCGACCTCATCGTGACCATCGGCGGCGACGGCACCCTGCTCTGGGCGTCGCACCGCGTGCCCCCGGGCATCCCCGTGCTCGCCATCAACAGCGCGCCCGAGCACAGCGTCGGCCACTTCTGCGGCGGGCGGAAGGGCAGGGTCCAGAGCGCGATCGTCGCCGCGCTCGAGGGGCGGCTGCGGCGCACCCACCTCACGCGCATGCAGGTGGAGCTGGACGGGGTCGTCATCCACAAGCGCGTGCTGAACGACGCGCTCTTCTGTCACAAGAGCCCCGCGGCCACGACGCGCTACCTGATCGACGTCGACGGAGTCAGCGAGGAGCACAAGTCGAGCGGCCTCTGGGTCGGGCCGGCCGCGGGCTCCACCGCCGCGCAGCGCTCGGCGGGCGGGCGCGTGTTGCCGCCCGGCTCGCGCAAGCTCCAGTACATCGTCCGTGAGCCCTACGTGCCGCCCGACGGGCACTACCGCTTCTGTCGCGGGACCATCAAGAACGGCGACGCGCTGCGCGTCTACAGCAAGGTGCGCGAGGGCCGCATCTTCATCGACGGCCCGCACGTCGTGCACGAGGTCACCATCGGCCGCGAGCTGGTCTTCCGCCGCAGCCCGGAGTCGCTGACCCTCCTGGCCTTCCCGCGGGCCCAGCGGTGAGGCGCGCCTTCGCGTTCCTCTTCTTGATCGCCTGCGGGCCGGACCCCGCGCCTGCGCCCATCGAGCCGACGCCGCCGCCCACGCGCTCGGCCGCCCAGGACCGCGCGCTGCGTCACATGGCGATCGACGTCGCGGAGGCGCAGCTGTGCGGGCTCTTGCTCGACCGCTTCGTGCCGCTCCCCGAGGACCGCCCCGAGCGCCCGCGCGATCGCCTGCCGCTCGTCGAGGGGCGGCTCTGGCTGAGCGAGTGTCACGCGGAGCGTCGGGGGGACGCGCTCGCCCTCCACCTCGCGGGGCGCGGCTGGCAGCGCGTGGAGCGGAGCGCGGCCGGACCGCTCGGGAGCTCCTTCTCGGTGCGCGGCGTCGTGCGCCTCGAGGCGACCCTGGACCTCGAGGCCGAGCTCGACCTCGGCTACGACGAGCGCACCCACCGCGCGAGCGTGACCCTCACCCCGCGGACCACGCCGCGCGCGCGGGTGACCCCCATCGGCACGGTGCCCGTGTCGGCCGACGGAGGCTGGTCGAGCGTCGTCGGCGGGATCGGCGGGCTGCTCGGCACCTCGCCCGAGGCGCGCGCCCGCCCCATGCTCGAGGCGCAGGCCGCGATCACGGTGGAGCGCGAGCTGGCCCGCGGCGCGACACTCCAGCTCGACCTCTGCACCGGGCAGCTGCACGCGACGCTGGGCGCGCTCGGCGACGGAGAGGCCGTGCCCGCGCCGCCCTACGCGGATGACGAGGTCCGCTTCCGCGACAACCTGCGGGTGCGCCTGCGCGACGGCGCCTTCGATCTCAGCGGACCGTTCGATGGACCGATCCACGTGGACCTCGAGGTGGAGTCGGGCGAGGGCGTCAACGCGGCGATCCTCTGCGGACCCGAGGCCGCCCTCACCGCGTCGGCGTTCCTGAGCTCGGGTGAGACGCCGTACCCCGCGCACCCCGAGCGCTCGCGTTCGGTCCGGCGCGGCGCGCCCGCCACGCTCACGCTCCCGGAGGGATGCCCCCGCGCGCACCTCTACGTCAGCGCCGTCGACCGGCGGACGCCGACCACGTTCCGCTACCGCGTGCGCGACGACGCCGAGGTCGAGCCCCTGGTCCGCTGCCGCTGACCGCGCCGGAACGACAGCCAGATCAGCGAGAGCAGCCACGCCCCGCAGAAGGGCGTGACCCAGTCGCCGATCGAGATCCACGGCGTCGCGCCCTCGAGGATCCGGACGTCGGCGACGAACGACGCCTGCACGAACGAGTCGGTCCGCGCGAGATCCTCGCCCGTCGCCGCGGTGTGGCCGCTGACCCCCGTGTTGACCGCGCGGACGAGATCGCGCCGCGTCTCGATCGCGCGCAGCCGGGCGTTCATGTGGTGCAGGTGCGGGGCGGTGGTGTCGCCGAACCACGCGTTGTTGGTCACGTTCGCCCAGAAGTCCGGGGCCGCGTGCGCCTGCTCGCGCACGTGATCGGCCAGGAGATCCTCGTAGCAGTTCAGCACGCCCACCCGCGCCCCCGCGACCTCGACGATCTGCGCGCCCTCTCCCGGCGTCAGCCCCCTCGGGAAGACCTGGAGCCAGGGGACGACGTCCCAGAGCGGGGTGTACTCGCCGAACGCCAGGAGCCGCACCTTGTCGGCGATGCCCGTGACCTCCCCGCCGCGCGCGACCGCGATCGCCGAGTTGTAGCGGTCGCCCGTGCCCAGCGTGAAGGTGCCCGCCAGTCGGCCCTCCGCGTCGCTCGCCGCGGCGGTGAACGGCGCGCCGTCGGTCGTCAGCACGCCGACGATCAGCGGGCCGCGCACTCCGTCCGAGAGCAGCCCGAGCGGGCCGCCGCGCTCGCGGCGCGCGCCGCGGTGGACGGGGAACGGGTAGCTGCTCTCCGGCCAGACCACGAGCGACGCCCCGTCAGCCTCGAGCGCGGCCGTCATCGCGCGCAGCTGCCGCAGGTGATCGACGTGCTGCCGCGGGTCGTGCTTGTCGTGGATGCCGACGTTGGGCTGCACGATCCCCACCGCGATCGCGGGCGCCGTCTCGCGCTGGTGAGCGACCTGGTGCATGCGCAGCGCGCCATACGAGGGCGGCCCGGCGAGCGCGATCGCCGCGACGACGAGCGGAGCGCGCCTCGACGTGCGCAGCCCGGTGACGATCCCGCAGCCGACGAAGGCCACGAGCCCGTCGAGGAGCGGCAGCCCGCCCAGCTCCGCCACCTGCGCGTAGGGCAGGAAGCCGAGCTGGCTGAGCCCGTAGCGCCAGGGGAAGATCGCGGGCGCGAGGGTGTGCGCGACCACCAGCGCCAGCGGCAGGACGATCCAGCCGGGGAGCCCACGGCGGATCAGGGTCACGGTCACCCCGCCCGCCGTCACCCAGCCGAGCGACTGGCCCACCCAGAGGAGCGCGCCGGTGGGCAGCGCGGCCACGAGCGGGAAGCTGCCGAACTCCATCAGCAGCTCCACCACCCAGTACATGGAGTAGAGGTTCGCGACGCCGCCCGTCAGGAGGCCCAGCCAGAGTGATGCCCGGAGGGAGACCGCGGCTCCGGGGCTCGGCTCGACGGCGAGCAGGAAGGCCGCCGGGGCGAGCATCGTCACGAGCGACAGCTCGGTCGGCGCGCCGCCGAGCCCGATGGCGACGCCGCCGAACGCGGCGAGCAGCGCGCGCCTCACCTCAACCCCGGAGGAGGATCGCGCCCGGCTTCATCTCGAAGGTGGCGGGGAGGGCGCCCGGCGCCTCTCCGTCCACGTCGAGCAGGACGCGCTCGTGCGGCACCACGGGCTCGGCCCTCACGCGGCGCGCGCGGGTGAAGCTCACGCCGGGGCGCCCGAGGTGCCGCCCCAGGTAGACGTCGGCGCTCATCGCGAGCGACTCGCGGGCCGTCAGCTCGAGCATGACCACGTCGAACTCGCCGTCGTCGATCTCCGCGCGCGGCGCGATCTCCATGCCGCCGCCGAAGTACCGCCCGTTGGCCACCGCGAGGTTGAGGATCTCCACGACCTGCGGCGCGTCGTCGTCGAGGGTGACCCGCACCTTCTGGTTCCGATAGCCGACCATCGCGCGCAGCGTGCCGAGCAGGAACGCGGGCGTGCCCCCCATCCACTTGGGGCTCTCGTTGACGACGCGGTCCACGCGCCCCGAGAGGCCGAAGCTCGCGATGTTCAGGAACGCGCGCGAGCGGCGCTGGCCGTCGTCGTCCACGAAGGTCAGCCACCCCACGTCGACCTTGCGAGGGCGCGCCCAGCACATGCGCGTGACCATGGGCTCGACGCGCTTGCTGACCCCGAGCGTGCGCCGGAAGTCGCCGCCCGTGCCGCAGGGGAGGGGGCCGAGCCACGCGCCCTCGGCGACGGGCGCGCCGTCCTCGTCGAAGAAGCCGTTCACGGCCTCGTTGAGCGTCCCGTCGCCGCCCACCACGGCCACGCCCGCGGTCCCCGCCGCGAGGGCCTCCCGCACGATGCGCGTGGCGTCGCCCGGGCCGCTCGTCAGGGCGACGTCGAAGCGGGCGCCGGCCGCCTCGAGCGCGCGCCGGAGCTCGGGGAGGCGTCGCTCCGCCGTCCCCGCGCCCGCCCGCGGGTTGACCACCAGTAGGAAAGCGTCGTCCATGCGGGGCGCACCATATCGCGAAACGCGCGCCTTTTCCCTCGCTCGCGGTACCCTCGCCGCGCATGGAATCGGCGGCGCCACTGTCTCGTGCTCGGCTCTGGCGAGCGCAGGCCCTCATCGGGGCCGCGCCGGTCCTCGTCTGGGCTGGTTTCCACCTCTGGGAGCAGTGGGCGTCGTTCGGCGGGCGCTCCGCCTACGCCGCGCGCGTGGCCGCCACGAGCCACGGCGCCGCGGCGATCGCGACCGAGCTGCTCCTCGCGATCGCGCCCGCGCTGGCCTGGATCGGGCTGGAGCTTCACCTGCGCCGCGGCGAGGAGCCGCCCGCGCTCGCCGGCGCGATGGCGGAGGAGCCCGAGACGGCGCGCCGCCTCGGCCTGCTCGTGAAGGCCGGGAGCTGGCTCTTCTTCGCGTGGCTGCTCTTCCACGTGGGCTGGCTCTGGTGGCCCAAGCTCGTCGAGGGCTCCGATCCGATCCGGAGCTGGATCCAGCTCCGCGCCGGCATGGGCGCCTGGGCGATCGCCATCCCCAACGCGATCGGCCTCACCGCCTTCGGCTTACACGTCTGGGGCGCGGTCCCGAGGGCGCTCGTGGCCTTCGGGCTCGGCGCCGAGCCGTCCACTCGCCGCACGACGCGGCTCTGCGCGGGCCTCGTCGCCGTCGCGTTCGTCGTCCTCTACGCCCAGCTCGCGGGCTGGCACGCGGCGGGCGCGGGCACCCTCTGGAGCTTGGAGTAACCTATCGCCGTGGGACGCGTCTGGGCCATCGCCATCAACACGTTCCGCGAAGCGGTGCGCGACAAGGTGCTGTACGGCGTGCTGGGTTTCGCCTGCGCCATCCTCCTGTTCACGCTCGCCCTCGCGGAGCTCTCGCTCCACCAGCAGCGCCGGGTGGTGCTCGACGTGGGCATCGCGTCGATCTCGCTCTTCAGCGTGGTCATCGCGATCTTCCTCGGCAGCTCGCTCCTCTACAAGGAGATCGAGCGCAAGACCCTCTACGTCATCTTGCCCAAGCCGATCCATCGGTGGCAGTTCCTGCTCGGCAAGTACGTCGGCATCGTCGTCACGGCCGCCGTCTTCATCGCCATCATGGGGGGCATCCAGCTCTGGGTGACCTCCGTGCAGGCCGAGGTGCCGATCTGGATGGTCACCGCGCTCCCGCTGGTCGGGCTCGCCGTCCTCGGAGGCGCGATGTGGCGTGCGCGCGACCGGACCGCGGTCCTGGTCCCCTGGTCGCTCGCCTGGCTGGCCGCCTCGGCGGCGGTGTGCGCGACCACCGACGTCGACATCGCGGCCATCGGCGCGGCGCTCCTGCTCATCGCGGGCGAGGTCCTCGTGCTCACCGCGGTGGCGCTCCTCTTCTCGAGCTTCTCCACGCCCTTCCTCACCGGCGCGCTCACGCTCGGCGTGTGGCTGGTGGGGCGCTCGGCGGACGAGATGCTCGGGATGCGCTCGAACACCCTCGGCGAAGGGGTCAAGACGTTCCTCGCCGGGCTCGGTCGCGTCGTGCCGAACTTCCACCTCTTCTACCCGGGGCGGAGCGCGCTGACGGGGGAGACCGAGCTGCCGGGCGGGCTCCTGGCCTACCTCGGGACCACGATGGGCTACGGCGTCGCCTACGCCGCGGTGCTCCTCATCGCGGCGATGCTGATCTTCCGTCGGCGAGACTTCCTCTGATGCGGCTCTCGGCGCGCCTGCTGGTGGCGGTCGGCGTGCTGCTCGCGGTGCTCGCGGTGCGCATCGTCGGCGCCTCGAACGCCGAGCTCGCCCGGGGGGACGAGCTGCGGGCCCGCGACGACGTGGACGCGGCGATCCTCGCCTACCGCCGCGCGGCCCGATGGTACGCGCCCGGCAACCCGAGCTCGACCGACGCGCTCGATCGCCTGGCCGCGATCGCGCTCGCCGCGCACGAGGCGGGCGATCTCGAGACCTCGCTCGCGGCGTGGCGCGCGCTCCGCGGAGCCATCCTGTCGACGCGCAGCCTCTGGGTGCCGCACCCCGATCGCCTCTCTCGCGCGGAGACCCAGATCGCGATCCTGATGGCCGAGCGCGCGGGCCCGACCGAGCGCGCCGAGACGCAGCGCCGCGCGCGATCCCAGCTCGAGCTGCCGCCGCGGCCGCACCTGATCTGGACCGTGCTCCTGCTCGCCGGCTGGCTCGCGTGGACCCTGGGGGCGTTCGCGTTCGCGAGCTGGGCGCTGGACGAGGAAGATCGCCCGCGCGGCCGCCAGGCGCAGCTCTGGGGCACCGTGGTCGTGCTCGGCTTCGGGATCTTCGTCATCGGCATGGCCCTCGCCTGACGTGTTGATGGCGGGCCGCGGAACGAGTAATCCCACGCGGTGGACAATCTGCGCATCGAAGGTGGCGTCCCGCTGAAGGGGACCCTGCGGATCAGCGGGGCCAAGAACGCGGCGCTGCCCATCCTCTGCGCCTCGCTCCTCGCGGACGGGGACAGCTGCTTCCGGAACGTACCGGACCTGACCGACATCCGGACGACGGCGAAGCTGCTCCGCCATCTCGGGCTCGACGTCGAGGTGGAGCCGCCGGTCGTGAAGGTGACGGGGCGCCCGGTCGGGGATCCCGACGCGCCCTACGACCTCGTCCGCAAGATGCGCGCGAGCGTGCTGGTCCTCGGGCCGCTCACCGCGCGCTACGGCAAGGCGCGGG
>SHBB01000161.1 GCA_004213565.1 Sandaracinaceae bacterium | reverse complement strand
GACGCGCTCGGAGAGCTCGTGCTCCTCGAGGACCAGGACCGGGGCCTGTGGGACCGGGCGCAGATCGCCCGCGCGCTGCCGTTGGTCGAGGAGGGGCTGCGGGAGCGGCCCCCGCGAGGCTACGCGATCCAGGCCGCGATCGCGGCGCTGCACGCCCAGGCCGAGCGCCCCGCCGACACCGACTGGCGCCAGATCGCGGGGCTCTATCACGTGCTCCTCCGCCTCGAGCCGTCGCCCGTGGTCGAGCTGAACCGCGCGGTCGCGATCGCGATGAACGGCGACGAAGAGGAGGGCCTGCGCCTGCTCGACGCGCTCGCCGCCCGCGGGACCCTGGCCCACTACCACCTGCTGCCCGCCGCGCGCGGGGAGCTCCTCCGTCGGCTCGGGCGCACCGAGGAGGCGCGCGGCGCCTACCGCGAGGCCCTCGCCCTGGTGAACAACGACGTCGAGCGCCGCTTCCTCGAGCGCCGCCTGGCCGCGCTCGATCCGTGAGTGATCCCAAGGCGCCGATGCGCGTGGCGGCGACATGTCCCGGATGGACCGCCCTCGCATGCGCCCGACGTTCGTGCTGCCCCACGCGGATCCCTCAGCGGTGCTGGGCGCGCTCCCGCCGCTGCTCGAGGCGCACCCACGGCTCACCGGCACCCTCTTCCGCCGCCACGCCGTGCTCGGCGTGCGGGAGGAGGCGCGGCACTTCTGGTCTCCGCAGCTGCACCTCGAGGTCCGGCTCCCGGACGCCGACGACGAAGACGCGCCGCCCGCGCCCCAGCTCCACGGGCGCTTCTCGCCGCACCCGCACGTCTGGACCATGTTCATGGCCCTCTACGGCGTGCTCGGCGCGCTCGGGCTCGCGGGGCTGATCGCCGGCCTGAGTCAGTGGACGCTCGGCGACGCGCCATGGGCGCTGATCGCCATCCCCGTCGCGCTCGCGCTCGGCGGGTTCGTCTACGGCGCGACCTTCATCGGCCAGGGGCTCGGAGCCGAGGAGATGTACGCCCTCCGCTCGCTGCTCGACCGCGCGATCGAGCGCGCCGATCAGCCCTCGGAGAGGAGCGCGCGCACCGCCTCGAGCGCGGCGGCCTCTCGCTCGGCCCAGTCGCCGCGGATGACGACGTAGGGCCGCCCGCGTGTCGTGAGCGCGCGCTCGCACGCGTCGAAGAAGGCGCGGCGGTCCTCGGGGCGATAGCGGTGGACGTCGTCGACCCAGGGCACGTCCACGTCGCAGAGGAGATGGAGATCGTATCGGCGCCGCTCGGCTTCTTCCCGGATCCACGCCGGGCAGTCGCCGTAGAGCTCGTCCGACCAGATCGTGGTGGTCAACAGATCGCTGTCGCAGATCAGCACCCGGTTCGCGTGTCGCGCGAGCGCGTCCTCGGAGGCCCGCTGACCGCGCGCGATGCGGGGGATGTCCTCGTAGGTCAGCTCGCCGTCCTGCTCCGCGATGAGCGTGTGCGCGTACTCGGGCACGCAGACCGTGTCGAGCTCCCTCGCCAGCGCGCGGGCGAGCGTGCTCTTCCCCGTCGACTCCGGGCCGAAGACGCACACGCGCGTGACGAAGTACGGGCGCACACAAGGCGGCAGGTACTTCCAGTTCGCGAGCGGCCGCTCGCGCACCGCGGTGCCGCTCACCGGCATCACGGTGCGCCCTCGATCGACGGGCACGAACTCCGCGCCCAGCACCTCCGCGAGCCGATGCCCGTACGTCTCGGAGGCGAAGACGCAGTCGAGCGGCCCGTCCGGCAACACGCGCCTCAGCGCCGCCTCCCAGAGCGCCCAGAACTCCGGGTGCTCGCTGGGATCCTGCGGGAGCACCTCGTCGAGGTGGACCACGTCGCAGTCGGGGAACAGCTCCCGCATCCACGCGTGGCGCAGCGCCCCGTCGATGGGCTCGTCCGGCAGCGTGCCGACGACGACGGTCAGCCGCTCGACGTACTGCCGCGCCAGCTCGACCAGGTACACGTGGCCGAGGTGCGGCGGCATGAACTTGCCGAGCACCATTCCTGTCCGCGCCCTCACGATGACTCGAGCATACGACGCACGTAGCGTCGGAGCAGACGCGGATCGGGCTCCGGCGCCACGACGCCCGCCGCGCTCGCGCGAGAGAGGTCGAAGCGCGCCCGGGTCGCCTGGAACAGCTCGAGCGCGCGCCGCTCGTCGGAGGATCCGAGGGCGCGGGAGAGCGCCAGCCGGGTCGCGGCGTCGACGAGGTCGTCGTCTCCGAGGCGCCGCGCGAAGCGCGCGGACGGAACGGGCTCGAGCGAGACGCCCTCCGCGCGCATCGCCTCGATCAGCGCGGTGAGCCGCGTGGCGCGGGCGGCCGCGAGGTGAAACGTCTCGAGCGCGGGACCCTGGTCGGCGCGGGTGACGAGCCGCGCCATCGCGTCGGCCGCGTGGTCGACCGGGGTGACGTCGAAGGCCAGCTCGGGGTCCGCGTCGTCTGGCCACGCGGCCACGCGCGCCAGCCCGCGCACGAGCATGCCGAGCCAGTCGTGCGGCGGCGCCGCCGCGTCGTCCCGCGCCCCGGTGAGCAGCCCGAGCCGGTACTGCGTGATCGGGATGGCGCCCTCGGCGTACCGGACGACGAGCTCGGCCGCGACCTTGGACTGCGCGTAGCCGCCGTAGACCCGCCGAACGTCGCGGAGGTCGTCGTCCTCGCGCGCGACGCGCTCCGCGCGGTCCGTCGAGACGAAGACCGAGAGCGTCGAGCAGCAGTGGAACGACGCGCCCGCCTCGCACGCGAGCCTGAGCGCCTCGGCCGTGCCCGACACGTTGGTCGCGCGCAGCGCCTCGAACGAGCGCGCGAGGCTCACCGTCGCCGCGCAGTGCACGACCGCGTCGACCTCGTCCACGAGGGCGCGCCAGCGCGACTCCCGCAGGCCGAGCGAAGGGCGCGAGACGTCTCCCACGAGCTCGCCTCGCCCCTCGCCCCGCGCGGGATCGCGGACGAGGCAGATCACCCGGTCGGTGCGCGCCTCGAGCGCCCGCCGCAGGCGCCGCCCCAAGAAGCCGGTCGCGCCCGTCAGCAGCACGCGCCGCGGCGCGCGCGAAGCAGGGCGCGAGGGATGACCCGCAAGAGCGCGCCTCGACGCGATGGCCCGCGCCAGCGCAGCCGACGGGACGGCCGCCTCGCGCAGCGCGTCCATGCGCATCACCCCGCTCGCGCCCCGGTCGAGCGCCGCCGCGAGCGCCGCGACGCTGCCGTGATCGGCCACCAGCTCCGGTCCCAGCGAGAGCCCTCGCGCCGCCGCCCGCGCGACCAGCTCCACCAGGGCGAACGAGTCGCCGCCGAGCGCGTCGAGCTCGTCCTCGCGCCCGATCTCCTCCAGCCCGAGCACCTCCGCGTAGAGCGCCGCGACCGCGCGCTCGGTCGAGGTCCGGGGCGCGCCGCCGCGAGGCGCGCGGTGGCCGAGGGGGCGCGACCGCAGCGACGCCAGGTCCACCTTGCCGGTCGGGCCGAGCGGCAGCGCGTCCACGTGCACCACCCGCGCGGGGACCAGCGACCGCGGCAGCTGCGCGGCTGCGTGCGCCAGCAGCGCGTCAGTCGGCGCGCTGCCTTCGTAGAACGCCACCAGGGCGTCCCGGGCGCCGAGCGCGCGGCAGACCACCGCGACCCGCTCCACGCCGGTGTGCGCGCGCAGGCACGCCTCCACCTCCTCGGGAGCGACGAGCACGCCGCGCAGCTTGAACTGGCGGTCCACGCGCCCGCGCCAGGTGTACTCCCCGTCGGCGAGGCGACTCACCCGATCGCCCGTCCGGAAGTAGCGCTCTCCCTCCCGCTCGACGAAGCGATCGGCGGGCCCCTCGCCGAGGTAGCCGCGCGCGACCTGAGCCCCGCCGATCCAGAGCTCGCCCTCGACGAGTCGATAGATCACTCCGGGCAGCGGGCGACCGATGCGCGCCCCGTGCTCCGCGTTCGGGTCACAGCGCGCGAGGCTCGTGCAGACCGCCGCCTCGGTCGGCCCGTACACGTTGACCAGACGCACGCGCGCCGCCCACCGCCGGACCGCGTCGGCCGGGCAGACCTCGCCGCCGATGATCACCGTGCGGAGCGTCTCCGGCGCGTCGTCGGGAGACATCTTCGCGAGCATCGCGGGCGGCAAGTCGACGTGCGTGATCGCGCAGCGCGCGAGCTGCTCGATCAGCGCGGTCGGGGTCCTGGCCGGCGGCTCGATGTGGAGGCTCGCCCCCGCGCCGAGCGCGGTGAACACGTCCGAGATCGAGGCGTCGAAGCTCGTCGACAGCACCCACAGGCAGCGATCGCCGGCGCCGAGCGAGAACGCCTCCCGCTGCGCGGCGAGCATGGACGGCAGGCCCGCCCAGGTCACCGCGATCCCCTTCGGCGCTCCGGTGGAGCCGGAGCTGAAGATGACGTAGGCGAGGGTGTCCGCGGGGACGCGCGCGAACGGCGCCGCTCCCTCCCCGCGCTCGAGCGTGACCGGGATCGCGCGGGGGAGCGCCTCGAGGTGGTCGGTGCGCGGCGAGACGAGCGCCATCTTCGCGTCCGCCACGCGAAGGAGACGTCGACGCCTGACCGCGGGGAGGCCCGGGTCGAGCGGCATCCAGGCGGCTCCGCACCACCACGCGGCGAGCGCGCCGATCACCCACTCGGTCGACTTCTCCATCGCGAGCGCCACCACCTGCTCGGGGCCGACGCCTTCGGCGCGCAGCCGGGCGGCGAGCGCGGCCGCGGCCTCGACGAGCGCGCGGTAGCTGAGGGCGGGTCGGCCCCGCTCCGCGATGGCGATCGCGTCCGGTCGCTCCGTCGCGTGGGCGTGGATCTCCGCCAGCAGGCTCATCGCTCGGTGCGCACGTAGTCGGTGAGCGCCTCGCCGCGCGAGCGGTTGTCGACGTTGGGCGCGCCGAGCCCGGCCTCGTGATCGGCGAGGCAGACGACGCGGAAGTCGAGGCTGTAGCGGGTCGTGTCGCGCGCCTGCGGGCGCGTCTGGTGGAACTGCGCGCCGCTGAAGAGGAGGTTCTCGCCGCGTCGGCACGCGAAGCCCTCGGCGCGCCCCGGGTCGGGCTCGCCGATCACGCCCGGGTACTTGGCCTTCAGGCCGTGGTCCCGGTTCTGCCAGCCGATCTTCAGGTCCCAGCCCTCGCGCACCCAGGCGCCGTACTCGAAGATCTCGGACTCGTTGGGGACCGGTCGGTCGAAGCGCTCGGGGTAGAAGACGAAGGTCTCCTCCTCCGGCAGATCGTCGAGGGGGATCCACCAGGTGATCACCGACTGCGAGTGGGCGTACCAGGTGTCCCGGTGGGCGAGATAGACGGCCTTCGCGCGGGGGTTCTCGTGACCTCGGTGCGAGACCACGCGGAGTCGGATCGGGTCGAAGGCGACGCCGCCCGGCTCGACGCCGCACGCCGCGATCACGTCCCGCACGCGGTCGTGCCACGAGGGCTCGAGGAAGAGCGCGCGTCGCACGCGACCGATGCGCTCGAACAGCGCCTCCGGCGAGAGCCGCTCGTGCGCGCGCCGGACGTCGTCCAGCCCGAGCTCTCGCGCCAGCAGCGCGCGCGCCGCGTCCACCGCCTCGAGCGACGCGTCGGTGGGCGGGAGCAGCAGGCGCTCCCCCGCGTAGAGCGCGCGCCGCGTCGACGCCCAGTCCGTCACGCCGGCCTCCGCGCGACGGCGATGCACCGCGCCCCGTCGAGCGACAGCGGATCTCCCCCCACGCTGCCGTAGAGCGTCACGTCCTCGAAGCCCACGCCCTCGAGCAACGCGACGAGGGTGTGCGGCAGGTAGAGCCGCACCGCGCTCTGGTGGCTCACGCGCTCACCGCTCGGCAAGAAGTACGTCCACGTCTTGTGCATCATTCCCTGGCCGAGATCGAGCCGCGTCTCCCGCACCAGCGTCACCTCCCCGCGCGGCGTCTCGCGCCGGGTCACCACGCTCGGCTGGAAGCCGCGCAGCACGCCGGGGAGGTTCATCGTGTCGAGGGCGAAGCGACCGCCCGGGCGCAGGCTCTCGAAGGCGCGCGCGAGCATGCGCTGGTTGTCGTCGTCGTCGGCCGAGTAGCCGAAGCTCGTCCACCAGTTGAAGGCCGCGTCGCAGGGCGCGTCGGGGACGAAGGCGCGCGCGTCACCCGCGTGCAGGCGCACGTCCAGGCCGCGCGCTTCGGCCCGCGCCTGGCCACGCTCCACGTACGCGGCCGCCTGGTCGACGCCGACCACGGACAGCCCGCGCGCGGCGAGCGGGAGCGCGAGGCTGCCGATGCCGCAGCACTGGTCGAAGGCGCGCTGGCCCGCCGCGAGCCCCAGCCGGTCGAAGAGGAAGCGGATCGTCTGCACGTCGTCGTCGTCCGATCGCTCGAGCAGCACGTCCGCGAGCAGCTCGTCGTAGAGGCCTTCCCACCAGCTCATCGCGCGTCTCCCAGTCCAAAGCGGCGCTGCAGCAGCGTCGCGGTGAAGGCGAGCATGAGGGCCGGCTCCGCCGCCGCGCGATCCTCGAGCGAGAGCTCGCCCTGCCGCACCAGCGCGGCCTCGACCCGCTCCCGATCGAAGAACGGGCTCGGTCCTCCGCTCCGCAAGACGTCCATCACGCGCGGATCGTCGGCGCCGAGGAGCGGCGGCGCGAGGAAGGGGTGCTTGCGCCGCGTCACCACCCGCTCGGGCAGCCGCCCTCGCATGCGAGCGCGCAGCGCGTGCTTCTCGACGCCGTCGCGGATGCGCGCCTCGAGAGGCAGCCGCAGCGCGACCTCGAACACGTGGTGGTCCAGAAACGGCGTGCGGCCCTCCACCGAGGCGGCCATCTCCGTCCCGTCCCCCAGCGTGCGCAGGATGTAGCCGGCGAGCGCGAGCTGCGTCCAGAGCCACGCCGAGCGCGCGGGCCGCGGCTCCGACGAGACCCCCAGGTCGACCTCGGCGAGCAGGGCGCCGAACACCCGCTCCGGCTCGACCTCGACGCCGTCCGCGAGCAACGCCTGCACCCGCGCGCCCAGCAGGGCCTTGGCCTCGAGCCAGCTCGGCACGAAGCCCAGCGCGCGCTCCACCGCCTCGAGCCTCGGCGGCCGCCCGTCGGCGAGCATCACGCCGCGGCACACGCCGCTCTCGGCCTCGAGGCGCGCGCGCTGCTGCGCGTCCGGCTCGTCGCGGAGCGCGTCCATGACCAGATGCGGGTAGCCCAGCAGCGCCTCGTCCGCGCCTTCGCCTGTCAGCACCGCCTTGCACCCCGCGCGCTCGATGGCGCGGGCGAGGGCGAGCTTGGCCGGGAGCTGCCCGTTGATGGCCAGCCCCTCCGAGGAGGCGACCGCGTCCGGGAGCGCGTCGAGCATCACGTCCCGGCTCACGTCGACGACCTCGTGCTCCGCGCCGACGTGGGTCGCGACCTCGCGGGCGAAGGACGACTCGTCCCATTCGGCGCCGTCGAAGCGCACCCCGAACGTGCGCGGCGCCGCCACCCCGGAGAGCGCGACGACCGACGCGGAGTCCAGCCCACCGCTCAGCGCGAAGGCCACCGGCGCCTCGGCCCGAGCGCGCAGTCGCACCGCCTCCTCGAGCGCCGCGTCGAGCTCCTCGGGCGTGCTCGGTCGCGGGTCGCGCCGCGCCAGATCCCAGTAGCGGCGCAGGCGCGCCTCCCCGCGCTCGACGACCATCACGTGCGCCGGCGGGACGGCGAACACGCCCGCGAACATCGTGCGCGACGGGGGCAAGTACTGGTGCGTGGCGACATGCGCGAGCGAGCGCGCGTCCCATCGCGCCGGCACCCCCATCGCGAAGAGCGCCTTCGCCTCGGACGCCACGAGCACGCGCTGGTCGTGCGCAGCCCACACGAGCGGTTTGACGCCGAAGCGGTCGCGCGCGGCGAGGAGCCTCCGTCGAGCCCCGTCCCAGAGCACCATCGCGAGCTCGCCCCGGAGGTGCTCCACGAACGCGTCGCCGTGCTCTTCGTAGAGGTGCAGCGCGACCTCGCTGTCGCTGTGGGTCCGGAAGCGGTGTCCGCGCGCCTCGAGCTCCGCGCGGAGCGCCGCGTGCCCGTAGATCTCGCCGTTGACGCTCACGACCACGCGCCCGTCCTCGCTCGCGATCGGCTGCGTCCCGTCGGCGATCCCCACCAGGGCGAGGCGCGCGTGCGCGAGGCCCGCGACGCGCGCCGGGTCGACGAACACGCCCTCGCCGTCGGGGCCGCGGTGACGGATCGCGCCGATCCCCGCGCGGAGCATCGAGGCGTGCACGCCAGGACCCACCACGCCGACCACGCCGCACATCAGGCGCCCCCGCGCGCCCGCGCCCAGACCGCCCGTGGGTCGTCGAGCGGTGTCAAGAAGGTCTTCGTGTCCTCGCGCGAGGCGAAGGCGACGTCGAACGCCTCGAGCGAGAGCACCGGGCCGAGCAGATCGGCGACCAGCTCGGGAGCCCGCCGCATGAGCGCGATCGCCGCGTCCATCTCCGCGTAGCGCGCGGCCACGATCCGCGCCCGACGCTGCACCGCGGCCGCGACGTCGAGCGGCACCGGGGCGTGGGGGCGGCTCTTCAGGACCAGGGTGCCTCCGCAGCGCAGCGCCGCGAGGGCCACCGCGAGAGTCTCCGCCGTGGCCGCGGTCTCGATCACGAAGTCGAAGCCGCCTCGCTCGAGCCGCCCGTCCCGCGGCCCGTGCATCGTCACGGACGTGAACCCCGCGTCGCGCAGCACCCGCAGCGTCAGCGTCGCGATGCGCCCAGCTCCGAGCACGACGCCGCGCCCTTCGCGCGGCAGATCCAGGTCCAGCACCGCCATCGAGGCCGCCATCGGCTCGGCGTAGGCGGCCAGCCGCATCGGCAGCCCACGCGGCCGGTGCAGCGCGCGGGCCGGCACGACGACCTGGTCCGCGAACGCGCCGTCGCGATCGATCCCGAGCATCTGCGGCGCGAGGCAGCCCGAGCCATCGCAGCGCCCGCACGCGATCGACGGCATCACGATCGCCGCGTCCCCGGGCGCCCACCCGCGGGTCGACGCTCCCGTCTCGCGCACCACGCCGCAGACCTCGTGGCCGAGCACCCGCCCCTCCGGGACCGGGATGCGCCCCTCCGCGACGTAGACGTCGGTGCGGCAGACGCCGACGCAGACCACCTCCAGGCGCACGTCGTCAGGGCCGCAGACGGGCCGCGCGCCCTCCGCGATCCCCACCGCCCCTCGCTCGCGCCGCAGCCCCCGCACGCCTCCGCCCATGCGGGTCATATTAGTGTCTCGTAGACACAAATCAAGGGCTTCTCAGCGGCACTCGCTCCCGGCGTCCTTGGTGATCAGGGGCCGGAGCGTCTCGAGGTGGGCCATCCAGCGCGCGCGGATCTCGTCGGAGACCCCGTGCTCGCGCAGGGTGTCGTCGAGGATCTTCTTCCGGCGCTCGAAGTGGCCGCCCATGATCCGGTGCGCGGAGTGCGCCTCCTTCAGCGGTCGGCCGCCGTACTCGCGCTGCGCGCCGAGGTGCGCTGCCGCGTGCTGCAGCTCCATCTCCTTGATCCGCGCCTTGCTCGCCTTGCGGAAGAAGAAGCCGATCATCAGGTCGTCGAACATGCGGTCGACGAACTCGTCGATCACGGCTCGCAGCCGCTCCTCGCCGATCTCTTCGTAGTCGGACACATCTGGAACGTAGCAGCGGCGAGTCAGGCAAACCCCCTTTGTGGAGAGCCGGGGAGATCGTTTAGGGTGGTCCGCCGTGAACCCCCGCCACGTCCTCATCGGCCTGAGCGCCGCGTGCCTCCTCGGCGCGCTGGCCGCGCCTGCCTTCGCCGACCAGGCGGAGCTGAGCGACGGCGACGCGGCCGCGGTGGTCGATCTCGCCGAGCGCGTGCCGCCGCGGTGGATGAACGACATCACCGACGACTGGCCGCTGACCCCCGCGCGCTGGCGCCGGCGCATGCCGCCCGAGTGTCGGACGCGCGGCGGCTACCGCGATCACTGCCAGGGCCCGCGCCTGGTGCCCGAGCCGCACGGCGTGGCGGCGGAGCGCGCGCGGCGGCTCGGCCTCGGGCACCGCGCGACCGCGCTCGTGGTCATGCACCAGCGTCCGTTCGCGGAGTGGATGGACGCGGTGGACCGGCTCGACGCGGACGGGTCGCTGACCTTCCCCGTGCTCGAGGGCCGGCTCGGACGCGGATTCGGGCGCACGCGCACCGGCTCACTCAGCCACCGCCGCCACTGGGGCGTCGACATCGCCGCGCCCGAGGGGAGCGACATCCGCGCCGCCCGCGACGGGCTGGTGATGTACAGCGACAACGAGCTGACCGGGTACGGCAACGTCGTCATCCTGCTCCACGCCGAGGGCTTCTCCACCTTCTACGCCCACTGCCGCCGCACCCACGTCTTCGCCGGCCAGTGGGTCGAGCGCGGCCAGCGCATCGCGGAGGTGGGCATGACCGGCTTCGCGCCCGCGCCGCACCTTCACTTCGAGTGGCGCCAGCGCGGCTGGGCCCGCGATCCGACGCCGCGGTTCCGCTCGCGGATCACGGGCGAGTGATAGGCTGAGCCGTGGTCACTGGCCTGCCCGCCAAAGTGGGTCCCTACGAGCCCGTCGCGGAGCTGGCGACCGGCGGCATGGCGCGCGTGCTGGTTGCCAAGCAGACCGGGATGGCGGGCTTCGAGCGGCAGGTGGCGCTGAAGCTCATGCGGCCGGAGCTGGCCGACGACCACGACTACGCGAACATGTTCCTGGACGAGGCCCGCATCGCGGCCCGCATCCAGCACCCGAACGTGGTCACCGTGCTCGACGTCGGCCGCGACGACCGGACGCAGATCCTCTACATCGCGATGGAGCTCGTGCTCGGCGCGACCGTATCGCAGATGGTGCGCACGCGACGGCCGATCCCGACCAACGTGGCCATCGAGCTGGTGGCCCAGGCGGCGGACGGGCTCGACGCCGCGCACCGAGCCACGACCCCGAGCGGCGCGCCGCTCGAGCTGGTCCATCGTGATGTATCGCCCGCGAACCTGCTCGTGGGCTTCGACGGCGTCGTGCGGGTCTCGGACTTCGGCATCGCGCGCGCGGCCGAGCGCATGACCAAGACCACGGCGGGGCAGTTCAAGGGCAAGCTCGAGTACTGCGCGCCCGAGCAGGCGCTGGGGCACTCCGTCGACCGCCGCACGGACCTCTTCGGGCTCGGGATCGTCGCCTGGGAGCTCTTCTCGGGGGACCGGCTGTTCGAGGGGCCGACGCCCTTCAAGACCCTCGACGCGGTGCTCAACCTCGAGATCCCGCCCGTCTCCCGCATGCGCACCGGGATCCCGGACGAGGTCGCGGAGATGATCCACGCGATGCTGCAGCGGGACGTGTCGCGCCGCCCGAGCCGCGCCGCGCAGGTGGCGGAGGTCTTCCGGCGCGCCGCCGCCTCGGCCGCGCTCGAGCCGCCGCATCAGCCGCTCCGGGACTGGGCGCGAATGGCCGCCAACCCCAGCGCGCTCCGGCTCGCGGGCCTCCCGAGCGACGAGGACACGCTCGACGAATCTCTCGACGGGGAACGCCAGACGCTGGTCTCCGAGCCCCCGCCCGGGATGGACGAGGAGCCCGTGACGAGGGTGACCCGTCCGGGCAAGGGCTGAGCCAAGACATCGCGGAGCCTCGGGTCTGATGGGGCGTGAAGGGATCTCCCCACACCGGGCGCGTAGAACGAGGAGCGAGTCGCCGGGAAACATTTTCCCGAGTCGTTCGTCAGAAGCCCGCGGGGGCATGGGAGTCTTCTTCGATCACGGTCACGTTTGTCGCGCTCATGGGCACGTTCCCGGCGGGAACGTGAGGCGCGCATGAACGATCAGACCGAATCCGCTCCGCTGCCGGGCTCGATCCTCCGCGAGATCGCGCGGGTCCGAGGCCGGCTCAACCGCCACGTGCTGCTCGACGCGCTGCTCTCTGGCCTCGGCGCGGCGCTCGCGGTGGGCGCGCCCGTCGCGCTGGCGCTCTCGATCGCGGGGGTGGACCTGGTCTGGGCGGCGGCCGCGGCCGGCCTCGCGCTCGCGCTGGTGGCGGGCTGGGAGATCCGACAGCGCTGGGCCGACGCGCTCGACGCGGCGATGGTGCTCGACGGTGTGCTCGACGCGAAGGACCGCTTCGCGACCGCGCTCCAGCTCTCCGGGGCCGCGGACGTGCCCAAGCTGCACCGCTTGCAGATCCGCTCGGCCGAGACCTTCCTCGCCGACGCGGGCGCCATCCCCAAGGCGCCCCGCCCCGCGTTCCACGTCGGGCGCTACGCGGCGGCGGCGGTGATCGCGCTCGGGCTCGCGGTGCCCATCGCCTACGTCTGGCCCGAGCTCGCCGCGTGGGTGGCGGGCGACGAGGGGCCCATCCAGCAAGAGGACCCGCGCACGCCCGAGGAGATCGCGGCCGCGGCCGAGGCGCTGCGCCAGCGGCTCGCGGAGAACCCGGACCGGCGCCTGGACGCGGAGATCAACGCGCTCGAGCACGAGCTGGCCGAGCAGCGGGCCCGTGCCATGGACCAGCGCACCGACGCCATCCGCGAGGCGGCCGAGATCCTCGAGCGCGCGGCCGGGATCGACCCCGACGCCGAGGACCGCGAGGGCGGCGAGGCGGGCGACGAGCAGGCGAGCGCGGAGGAGCGGCCGCTGCCGACCTCGGTGGACCAGGAGCCGCCCGAGACCGCCTCACGCCGGCTGATGGATCAGTGGAACGAGGCGCGCGAGGCGATGGAGCGCTGGCGCGAGGCCGCGCGCCGCCCGGAGGCCGACCCGTTCCAGACGGCGCAGCTCCAGCACGAGGCGCAGCGCGCGCAGATGGAGGCGCTCCAGCTCGCCCGCCAGGAGCGGAGCTGGGAGCAGGCGCAGACGGAAGAGCAGCGCGAGGCGCAGCGACGGCAGCGCGAGCAGCGCGAGGCCGAGTCGGAGACGCCCGCGGATCGGCTCAGCGAGTCGGTCGACCGGCTCGACCGCGCGCTCGCGCGGCTGCACCGCGACGACGACTCCCCCGACGTGCCGCCGCCGGCCGTGAGCGAGGCCCTGCGCGACGCGAACGAGCGGCTCGCGGAGCACACCCCGCGCACGGCCGAGCAGATCGAGCGCGCGGCCGGGGCCCGCGACCGGGGCGAGGGCGAGCAGATGGACCGCGCGCTCGAGCAGGCGCGCGAGGCGCTGCGACGCGAGGCGGGCCAGCAAGCGCAGCAGCTCGGTGACGCGCGCCGCCGCCTCGACCAGCTCCACGACGAGGTCGCCCGCCGCGCGGCCGAGCGCGCCCAGCAGGGCGGGCAGAACGGCAGCGAGCAGCTGGCCCAGGCGGGGCAACAGGGCTTGCAAGAGGGCCAGAACGGGCAGCAAGGCCAGCAGGGTCAGAACGGGCAGCAAGGCCAGCAGGGTCAGAACGGGCAGCAAGGCCAGCAGGGTCAGGGTCAGCAAGGCCAGCAGGGTCAGAACGGGCAGCAAGGCCAGCAGGGTCAGGGTCAGCAAGGTCAGAACGGTCAGGGTCAGCAGGGCCAAGGTCAGAACGGTCAGGGTCAGCAAGGCCAAGGTCAGAACGGTCAGGGTCAGCAAGGCCAAGGTCAAAACGGTCAGGGTCAGCAGGGCCAAGGTCAGAACGGTCAGGGTCAGCAGGGCCAAGGTCAGGGGCAGGGCCAGGGCCAAGGCCAAGGCCAAGGCCAGGGGCAGGGCCAAGGCCAAGGCCAAGGCCAAGGCCAGGGCCAAGGCCAGGGGCAGGGCCAAGGCCAAGGCCAAGGCCAGGGGCAGGGCCAGGGCCAGGGCCAAGGCCAAGGGCAAGGGCAGGGGCAGGGGCAGGGGCAGGGGCAGGGCCAGGGCCAAGGCCAAGGTCAGGGGCAGGGGCAAGGGCAAGGGCAAGGGCAAGGGCAGGGGCAGGGGGGGAGCTGGAATTCCGGCCAGACCTCTCAGGGCTCCGGCGGCGCCAGTGGCCAAGGGCAGGGGCAGGGGCAGACCGGTTGGGGCCAGCAGGGCAACGGGCAGGGCGGCGGTCAGGGCCAGAACGGGCAAGGCGGCGGTCAGGGGCAGGGCGGGCAGTCCAACGGGGCCGAGTCGCAGCGCGGCAGCCAGTCCTGGGGCTCGGGGTCCGGCGGCGATCCACTCGGCCAGGGCACGGGCACCGGCGAGTCCAACCACGACGTGAACACCGACCCGGGCGCCGACCCCGGGCAGCAATCGAGCACCTCCCAGGACGCGCAGGAGGGCGGCTTCATCCCCGGCGGCGGTCGGGGCGGCGGGCAGAGCTCCCAGCACATGGACGCGCTCCAGGGCGGCCGCGGTGGACCGGGGTCGGGCTCGCTCTCCGGGGGCGGCGAAGACGGCCCGCGCGTCGGCGGCGAGAGCACGATCCCGGCATCCCTTCGCGCCTACGTGCGGCGCTACCTCGACACGATCCGCGGTGGACAAACCCCCGCGAACTGAGAGAGAGACGATGGGCGAAACGAACCAAGTACACGTGCTCAACCCCTTCGACAGCGTTCGCGCGCTCTGCCGCGACATGACGGCCGAGATCGGCAAGCGGGTCGTCGGCCAGCAGGACGCGATCGACTGCCTCACGGCGGGGCTGCTCCTCGGCGGCCACGTGCTGATGGAGGGCGTGCCCGGGGTCGGCAAGACGCTCCTCGCGCGCACCCTCGCGGACGTGGTCGACCTCAGCTTCGCGCGTGTGCAGTTCACGCCCGACCTGATGCCGGCCGACGTGCTCGGGACGCACATCGTCTCGGTCGGCCCCGACGGTCGCCCCTCGATGACGCTCCAGCGCGGACCGCTCTTCGGCAACGTCATCCTCGCCGACGAGATCAACCGCGCCTCGCCCAAGACGCAGTCCGCGCTGCTCGAGGCGATGCAGGAGAAGCAGATCAGCCTCGGCACCGAGACCTACACCCTGCCGCGGCCCTTCTTCGTGGTGGCCACCCAGAACCCCATCGACAACGAGGGCACCTACCCGCTGCCCGAGGCGCAGCTCGACCGCTTCCTCATGAAGCTGATGATCGGCTTCCCCTCCGAGGACGACGTGCTCGCCATCGTCGACCGCACGGCCGACGGGCTCGACGCGGACGTCTCGAGCGTGGCCACGAGCGAGCAGCTCTTGAGCGCGGGCAAGACCATCCGCCAGATGCCGACCGCCGAGACCATCAGCCGCTACGCGGTGCGCCTCGTGCTCGCCACCCACCCCGAGCACGAGTACGCGCCCGCCTGCGTGCGGCGCTACGTCCGCGCGGGCGCCTCTCCCCGCGCCGCGCAGAGCCTGCTCGCGGTCGCGAAGTTCTTCGCCGTGCTCGACGGGCGGCTCAACGCCAGCGCCGACGACGTGCGCCGCGCCGCCTACCCGTGCCTGCGTCACCGCATCCTGTTGAACTTCGACGCCATCGCCGACGAGGCCACCACCGACACCCTCATCCGCCAGCTCCTGATGGATCTGGACGCGCCGAAGAACCCGAAGAAGCGCTCGTAGCGTGGCCATCCTCGACCGCACGGTTCGCCGCGTGCTCGATCGGATGCGCCTCGTCGTCCGTCCGAGCGCGACCGCCGCCCGCCAGGGTGGGCACCGCTCGCCCTTCAAGGCCAGCGGCGTGGAGTTCGCCGATCACCGCCCCTACGTCAGCGGCGACGACGTGCGGCACATCGACTGGAAGGCCTTCGCCCGCCACGGTCACCTCGTCTTGCGTCAGTTCGAGGAGGAGCGCGACGCCTTCGTGCACGTGCTGCTCGACGTGACCGGCTCGATGAGCCGCGGCGCCCCGCCCAAGATCGAGGTCGCGCGCACGCTGGCCGGCGCCTTCGTCTACGTCGGCATGCGCCAGTTCGACCGCGCGCGCGTCATCCCCTTCGCGGACGAGCTCGACGACCGCCCGCTCGCCATCCGAGGCCCGCAGGACCTGCCCCAGCTCGAGCGCTTCCTCGGCGACAGCGAGGCGGCGGGCCCGACCTTCTTCGACGAGGCCATCCAGCAGCTCGCGGCGCGCGGCCTGCCCCGCGGCCTCGTGGTGGTGATCAGCGACTTCATGGCCCCCGACGGCTGGGAGGACGGCTTCCGTCGCCTCGGCGCGATGGGGCACGAGCTGCGCGTCATCCACGTGCGCTGCCAGGAGGACCTCGAGCCCGCGTGGCGCGGCGAGCTCGAGCTGCGCGACGCCGAGACCGACGAGCGGGTGCGTCTGCGCGTGAACGACGCGCTCCTGAAGCGGTACCGCGCCGAGGTCCAGCGGCACCTCGAGGCGGTGCGCGAGAGCTGCCGCAAGACGGGCGGCTGGTTCCAGGACGTCGACGTCTCCATGGCCACCGACGCGCAGCTCCTCCGCGTCTTCGGCGCGCCGCGCCTTCGCTCGGCCGCGGGGGCCCGATGACCTTCGCGGGGCTGAGCTGGGGGCTGCTCGGGGGGCTCGCGGGCCTCACCGCGCTGACCGTGCTCGCCCTGTACCTCCTGCGCCGCACGCCCAAGCCGCAGCTCGTGAGCAACGTGACGTTCTGGATGCGGGCCGCGCAGTCGAGCCGGCCGCGCTTCCTCCGCGCCTCGAAGATCCCGTGGATCGCGTTCCTCGTGAGCTTGCTCGTCGCGCTCCTGTTCGTGGCCGAGCTGGGCGACCCGCGCTTCGGCAAGGGCGTGCGCGGCACCACCGTGATCGTGCTCGCGGCCGGCCGTTCCATGGGGGCCGAGGACGCGGGCGAGCGGCGCGTGGACCGCGCGGTGCGCGAGGTGCGGCAGTGGGTCGACCGCTCGACCGCGGGCGGGCGCGTGGCGGTGGTGCGCGCGGGCATGCGCCCCGAGACCCTGCTCGCGCTGACGGAAGACAACGCCGACC
>SHBB01000160.1 GCA_004213565.1 Sandaracinaceae bacterium | reverse complement strand
GGCGGCGCGTCCCCCCGCGGCGGCCTCGGCGCCGGCCGCTCGACCCGCCCCGCGAGGGCGTGGAGCCGTCGCCGCCACGCCGCGCGCTCGGTCGGCCCGAGGCGCCACTTCTCGGGCTTCGGGATCAGGTCGCGCGCCCCGCGGCGGAGGGCCTCGAACGCGAGCTCCCCGTCCTCGCCGGGGTCGCCCGTGACCATGACGATGGGCGTCGGGCGGCGCGCCATGATCGCGGCGACCGCGTCGAGGCCGCCCATGACCGGCATGTGCACGTCCATCAGGATCAGGTCGGGAGAGAGCCGCTCCGCGAGGGCGCACGCGTCGGCGCCGTTGCGCGCGCGGCCGACGAGCGAGAGCGTCCCCTCCGGTCGGCCGGTGTGCGGCGGGAGCAGCTCCGTCTCCACCCAGCGGAAGAAGAGCGGCGAGTCGTCGGCCACGAGCAGCCGGAGCGGCGCCGCGCTCACGCGACCTCCCGGGAGAGCAGGCCGAGCACGGCCCGCTCGAGCTCCACGCGCGAGAGCCGCGACTTGACCACGTAGGCGTCGGCGCCGAGCGCCCCGGCGCGGCGGACCGACGCGTCGCCTTCGCTGCTGGTGAACACGACGACGGGCAGGTGCTCGGTCTCGGGCGCGGCCCGCAGGGCCTCGAGGAGCGCGAAGCCGTCCATGACGGGCATGTCGAGGTCGGTCACGACGAGCTGGGGCCGCCCCTCGGCGATCACGCGCAGCGCGTCGCGTCCGTCGACCGCCTCGAGCACCTCGTGGCCCATCTCGCGGAGCGCCGACGCGGCGACGTCCCGCATGAGCTCGGAGTCGTCCACCACGAGCACGCGGCGTCGCCCGACGTGCGCGCTCGACCGCGCGCGCGCGGCGCCGACTCCGTCCAGCCGCATCAGCGCCGCCACGTCCAGCATCGGCACGACCTCGCCGTCCTCGAGCACGGCCGCGCCCGAGAGCAGCTCGAGGTCCGCGACCAGCACCGTGTCGCGGCGCACCGTCACGCGCTGCACGCCCCGACAGCGGTCGACGCCGAGCGCCACCTCGCCGCGACCGTCGCGCAGCACCACCACTCGCCGCGGAAGGGCGCTCGCGGGGGCGCCGATCGCGTCGGCGAGGGACAGGTAGCGCAGGCGCTCGTCTTCGAGGCGCATCACCCACCCCGCGCCTGCGGGCTCGAGCGGCGCGGCGGCGGCGTCGAGCACCACCCCGACGGCCCGCGCCGGGACGACCCACGCGCTGCCGCCCGCCTCGAGCACCGCGCCGCGTGAGACGACACGGGAGCCCGGGACGCGGAGGCGGATCGACGTGCCCCGGCCGTGCTCGCTCGACACCTCCACCCGCCCACCGACCGCGATCAGCGCGCTCGCCACCGCGTCGAGGCCCACGCCGCGTCCCGAGGTGACGCTGGCCTTCACCTGGGTGCTCAGGCCGGGCAGGAGGACGGCGCGCAGCGCCTCGTCGTCGCTGGCGTCGGGTCCGAGCGCGCCGAGCGCCTGCGCTCTTCGACGGACCGCCTCGACGTCGACCCCGCGCCCGTCGTCGGCGACCTCGACCTCGACCTCGCTCCCGTCGACGCGCGCGCGGACCAGAACGCTCCCGCACGACTCCTTGCCCGCAGCGAGGCGCTCGTCCGGGCGCTCCAGGCCGTGGTCGATCGCGTTCCGGAGCAGATGCACGAGCGGCACCCGGAGCGCCTCGAGCACCTCGGCGTCGACCTCGATGTCCCCACCGAGGGTCTCGAGCGCGACCTCCTTGTCCTGCTCGAGCGCCATGCGCCGAACCGCGGCCCGCTGCGACGCGAAGAGCCCTCCGAGCGGCACGAGGCCGAGCTCCCGCGCGGACGCCTCGAGCGCGTCGGCGTGCTCGCGCGCGTCGGCGGACACGGCGCGGGCCGCGGTCGCGAGGTTTGCCGCGTGCCGCTCCACGCGGTCGAGCCGGAGCCCGATCGCGTGCCGGTCCGGCGCGGAGCCGGCGAGCGCCGCGCGCATGGCCGCCAGCTCCTCACGCAGCTGCGCGAGCTCGCCCGAAAGCCCCCGCATCGCCGCGTCCCCGCTCCTGGCGGCGAGCGCGAGCTCGGTCAGGCGCGCTACCCGCGCCTCGCTCGGTCGCACTCCGTCACGCGCCGCGGGCACTGCGCTGACCGCGAGGCTCTCGGCCACCGCGTCCAGCGCCGCGTAGAGCGCGCGGCGGTGCGACTCGGAGGTCACGTCCGCGGCCAGCTCGGCCGCCACGCCTTCGGCGTCGTGCACGCGCGCGGCGACCGCGGCGAGCCCGACGAGCCGCGCCTCGCCCTTGAGCGTGTGGAGCTCACGCGCGAGCGTGCGCAGCGCCTCGCCCGGCGCGTCCGGGTCGAGCTCCGCGACCAGGGCCTCCACCGTCGCCAGCCGCTCGGCCGCGATCGCCTGCAGATCCAGCACCAGATCGGGCGCAATCATCGAAGTCGCGCGAGCCGTTCCGGGTCGAGGAGGAGCGCGAAGCCGGCCGGTCGCGTGACCAGGGCCGAGACGCCGAGGCGCGCGCAGAAGTCGGCGAGCAGCGGCGGCACCGCGACCGGCGGCGCCACCTCCTCGACGCGCACGCGGCCTACGCGCAAACGAAGCGCCGCGGCGCCCGCCCGCACGAGCACCTCGCACGCGCGCTCCGCCCCGGCGAGCCCGAGCCAGTGGGCCAGGTCGAGCAGCCCGTCGTCGTCGGGGTCGTCGTCGTGCTCGAGGAACGCGAGGAGTGACTCGGCGGGGAGCGCCACCTCCTGCTCTCCGAACGACATGAGGGCGACCCGGTCAGCAGGCACGGCTCACCTCGAACAGCGCGTGAGGGTCGAGCTCGAGCGTCACGCCGTCCGGCGAGAGCACCTCGCCGACGGTCACGGTTCGGAGCGCCGCGTCGAGGGGAGCGGTCGAGCGCTGCCGCTTGGCGTCGGCGATCACGCCGTGCACGCGCGAGACGAGGAAGCCCGCCCGCAGGCCGCCTTCGAGCTCGGCGATCACCGCGCGCCCCTCGCGAGGTGGGAGCGCTCCAATGGACAGGAGCACGCCGAGGTCCACGAGCGGCAGCGGCGCCCCGCGGAGGCTCGCGAGCCCGACGAGGTGCGCCGGCGCGCGCGGGAGAGGCCGCGACGGGGGCCGGTCCACGATCTCCTGCACGACCGCGACCGAAAGCCCGACCCGCAGCGACTCCACCGACATCGCGAGCAGTGCGCCGCTCACGACGCGGGCTCCAGGGAGAGCACGATGTCGCGGATCGCGCTCGGCGCCGCGTCGTGATCGACCATCGGAGGATGAAACCCCTCCACCCGGGTGAAGCTCGCGCCCCGGGGCCCGCGCAGGATCACGAAGCGATCACGGTAGCTGGCGTCCACGCGGATCGCCTCCCGGGCGAGCTTGGACAGCGGCAAGTCGTCCAGCTCCGTGCTCGCCACCACCAGCTCAGGCGGCCGCGGGCTCATGACGAGGAGGAGCGCCTCGGTGCCCGAGTCGGAGCTGGTCACGTCCGCGAAGCCGGCGAGCCCGTCGGTGATGCGCGCGCGGCGGTCGGCCTCTGGCTCGACCACGAGCACGGCGCGCCGGCGGGTCTGCGGGGCGCGCACGAGCCGCCTCAGCCGCTGCGCGATCTCCGCCACGGGCGTGCCCTTGGGGATGGTCCCGTCCGCCCCGTGTCGCCGCGCGAGCGCCTCCAGCTCCGCCGGGTCGCGGTCCGAGTGCAGCAGCACGCGCGGCCGCCGTCGCGCCTGGGCGAGCGTGGCCAGCACCTCCCCGCCGTCGAGCGCGGGCATCGAGACGTCGAGCAAGACGACGTCCGGCTTCTCCCGCGCGATCGCGGCGCCGGTGCCGATGGGGTTCAGCCGCGTGACGACCTCGAACCCCTCGGCGCCGAGCGCGCGCTCCAATGCCCGGCAGACGAGCACGGAGTCGTCCACCACCATCACCCGAATGCCGCCCACCGGGAAGAGAGTGCCCTGCAGCGCGACAGTCGTCTGTCAGGAGAAGGCGGACACCAAACTGGACGCGCGATGTTGCCACCGGCGCGCGCGCCCGATCAGCGCTTCGGGCCGACCATCTCGGCCGGCTTCACGGCCGCCTCGAACTCCTCGGCGCTCAGGAAGCCGAGCTCGACCGCCGTCTCCTTCAGGGTCTGACCCTTCTCGTAGGCGGTCTTCGCGATCTTGGCCGCCTTGTCGTAGCCGATGACCGGGTTGAGCGCGGTCACGAGCATCAGGCTGTTCTTCAGGTTCTTCTCGATGACCGCGCGGTTCGGCTCGAGGCCGCGCGCGCAGCGCTCCTCGAAGCTGGCGCAGGCGTCGCCCAGGAGCCGCACCGACTGCAGCAGGTTGTACGCGATGACGGGCTTGAAGACGTTCAGCTCGAAGTTGCCCTGGCTGCACGCGAAGCCGATGGCCGCGTCGTTGCCCATCACCTGGGCGCAGACCATCGTCATCGCCTCGGCCTGGGTCGGGTTGACCTTGCCCGGCATGATCGAGCTGCCCGGCTCGTTGGCGGGGATGAGCAGCTCGCCGATGCCGCAGCGCGGCCCGGACGCGAGCCAGCGCACGTCGTTGGCGATCTTCATGCACGCCGCCGCGAGCTGCTTGCAGGCGCCCGACGCGAACACGAAGGCGTCGTGCGCCGCGAGGCCCGCGAACTTGTTGGGGGCGCTGACGAAGTCGAAGCCGGTGAGCTCCGCGATCTGCTGCGCCACGTGGCGCGCGTAGTCGGGGTGGGTGTTGAGCCCGGTGCCGACCGCGGTGCCGCCGAGGGCGAGCTCGCGAAGCTGGGTGAGGCTCATCTTCAGCGCCGCCACCGCGTGGTCGAGCTGCGCCACCCAGCCGCTGATCGCCTGCCCGAGGGTGAGCGGTGTCGCGTCCTGGAGGTGCGTGCGGCCGATCTTGACGATGTCCGCGTAGGCCTCGGCCTTGCCGTGGAGGGTCTCGCGGAGCTGCTTCACGCAGGGGAGCAGGTGCCTCTCGATCTGCTCGACCGCGGCGATGTGCATCGCGGTCGGGAAGGTGTCGTTGGAGCTCTGGCTGCGGTTGACGTGGTCGTTCGGGTGCACGGGCGACTTGCTGCCCATCTCGCCGCCCGCGATCTGGATGGCGCGGTTCGCGATGACCTCGTTCACGTTCATGTTCGACTGGGTGCCCGACCCGGTCTGCCAGACGACGAGCGGGAAGTGGTCGTCGAGCTTCCCGGCGATGACCTCGTCGGCCGCCTGCACGATCAGGTCCTTGATCTCCGCCTCGAGGTTGCCCAGCGAGTGGTTCGTGAGCGCGGCCGCCTTCTTGAGCACGCCGAACGCGCGCACGATCTCGGTCGGCATCCGCTCCTCCCCGATGGGGAAGTTCATCTTCGAGCGCTCGGTCTGGGCGCCGTAGTAGGCGTCGGCGGGGACCTCGAGCTTGCCCATGGTGTCGGATTCGGTGCGGGTGGCCATCGTCGCTCCTCTTTCGTTCACGGTCGTCTCGTCCGCGGAGGGATCGCCGCTGCCTTACCCGCCGCCCCCGCCGCTGGCAACCGCCCCCGCGCACGCGCCGAGCGGGGACGTGCGAAGATGTCCGGGAAGGTGAACACGTCCCCGCCGGTCTTCGCCGCCTGGATCGCCGGACAGATCGCGCTGTCCGTGGCGGTCGGGCTCGCGACCACCCGGGGCCCGCGCGCGCTGCTCGGCGCCGTCGTGCTGGCCGTCGCGCTCGCCCTCCCCTGGCTGGCTCCTCCCCACGTGGGCCTTCGCTTCTGGCTCGCGCTCATCTCGGTGCTCTCCTGCCTGATCTTCGTGGAGCTGGCCCGGGAGCGCCGCACGTCCTCGCCGTTGGTCCGCGTGTGGATGGCGCTCACCCCCTCCGACGTGCGCCTGGCCGCGCGGGTCCCGCCCCGGCTCGACGGCTTCGGGATGGCGTCGGGGCTCGGCTACGCGCTCGTCGCGGCCGGGGGCGCGTGGCTTGTCTTCGCGGTCGCGCCGGGCCTGGACGGCGCCTCGCGGTGGCTCGTCCGCTGGGGCGCGGGGCTCGTGTTCGGCTACGCGCTCTTCGAGGCGGCCGTGCACGCCATCCGCGTCTCCTACCGGGCGCTCGGGGTGGAGCTGCCGCGCATGCACGACGCGCCCGTGCTCTCGGGCACGGTGAGCGAGCTCTGGTCGCGCCGCTGGAACCAGACCGTGCACGTGTGGCTGAGGCGTCACTGCTTCGCGCCGCTCGCGCGCCGCCGTCACCCCGTGCTCGGCGTCGCGTGGGCGTTCGTGGTGAGCGCGGCCATCCACGCCTGGCTGGCCTTCGTCGCGCTCGACCTCGAGATGACCGCGTGGATGGGCGGCTTCTTCCTGGTGCAGGGCGCGGCGGTCCTCGCCGAGCGCGCGCTGGGGGTCGCGCGGTGGCCGGGGTGGCTGGCCCGCGCCTGGACCTGGGCCGTGATGCTCTGTAGCGCGCCCCTCTTCGTCGAGCCCTTCCTCCGGTTCACCGGGGCGTGATTGGACGCCGCGCCCTCCGGCCCTACTCTGTGGGTATGCAGGGCTCCATCCGAATCGAGCGCGGCGCCCGCGGGGTCGCCGTCGTGTCCCTCCTGGCCTCCGCCGCCTTCTTCGCCTGGTACGGCTTCGCGGTCGGGGCGAGCTGGGCGGCCATGCTGCCCTTCTTCGGTGGGCTCACCCTCGCATGGGTGGTCGCGGCCATCGGCGTGAGCCGGCAGCGGGTCTGGGGTCCGAGCTACGCGGCCGGCCTCGCGGCCATCTCCACGATGGTGATGATGCCGACCGGGCTGCACCCCTCGGTGATGGTCTTCCTCGGCGCCCAGGTCGTGCTGCTCACCGCGCTCGCCGTCCGGGCGGTGTCCGCGCAGGACGCCGGCGCGCCCGTCGCCGACTGGAGGCACGCGGCGGTCGGCTTCATGGCCGGCGTCGCGGTCCCGCACCTCGTGGTCGCGGGCCTGCTCCCCGGCGCGGCGTGCGGCGTCGCGCTGACCGGCGTCGCCGCGGCCGGGCTCGCCGTCCTCGGGCTCTCGGGCGTGTTCCGCGGCAAGACCTGGGGCCTGTTCGCGCTGATGGGCGCCGTCCCGCTCCTGGTGGCGATCCCCGAGGTGGCGCACCCCTGCCTCACCACCGCCCACGACCGCGCAGGCGACCTCGCCGCGCTCGCCCTGGGCCTGGGTTTGATCCCCTGGATCGCGCCCCTCGCCCGCGCGCTCCGGCCCCGGGGCTGATCCTCCCTTTCGGGCGCGCGGCGGTCTGCTAACGTCCCGGCGCCATGGCCGGATTCGTTGGTTTTCACCGGCTCTTCGTCGCGAATCGCGGCGAGGTCGCCGCCCGCATCGCCCGCACCTGTGACCGCCTCGGCGTGACGCCCGTCTTCGGGGTCTCCGAGGCCGACGCGGACGCCCCCTACGTTCGAGATCGCGAGAGCGTCGTGCTCGGGCCCGCGCGCGCCGCGTCGAGCTACCTCGACCTCGAGCGGGTCGTGCAGGCGGCCAAGCAGGCTCGCTGCACCGCGGTGCACCCGGGCTGGGGCTTCCTGGCCGAGAACCCCCGCTTCGCCGCGCTCTGTGAGCAGCACGGGCTGACCTTCGTCGGGCCGCCCGCGCACGTCATGCACCTGATGGGCAAGAAGACGCCGGCCAAGGACGCGATGCGCGAGGCAGGGCTCACGCTCATCCCCGGCTCGGACGGCGTGCTCGCCGACGCGGACGAGGCGCGGCGCGTGGCGGACGAGGTCGGCTACCCCGTGCTGCTCAAGGCGGAGAGCGGCGGCGGCGGGCGCGGCATGCGCGTGGCCCGCAGCGCCGACGAGGTCGCGGGCGCCTACCAGGACGCGTCGGCCGAGGCGCGCGCCGCGTTCGGCGACCCGCGGCTGTACCTGGAGAAGCTGATCGAGGGCGGCCGCCACATCGAGATCCAGCTCCTCGCCGACCGGTACGGCAAGGCCATCCACCTCGGCGAGCGCGACTGCACCGTCCAGCGCAACCACCAGAAGCTCATCGAGGAGTCGCCCTCACCCGTGCTCGACACCGAAGAGCGCGCGCGCACCCTCGACGCCGCGGTCCGCGCCACCGAGTCGATCGGCTACGTGGGCGCGGGCACGATGGAGTTCCTGCTCGACGAGGACGGCGTGCTCCGCTTCATGGAGATGAACACCCGCCTCCAGGTCGAGCACTGCGTCTCCGAGGAGCGCAGCGGCATCGATCTGGTCGAGGAGCAGCTCCGCGTCGCGGCGGGACAGCCGCTCCGACACTCGCAAGACGACGTGTCGCTGCACGGGCACGCGATCGAGTGCCGGATCAACGCGGAGGATCCCGAGAACGGCTTCCGCCCCACCCCCGGCACCCTCGAGGTGTGGGAGGTGCCGCCCCTCGAGGGCGTGCGCGTCGACACCCACGTCGCCCAGGGCTACGTGGTCCCGCCGCACTACGACTCCCTGATCTGCAAGGTCATCGCGTACGGCGACGACCGCGATCAGGCCTGCGACCGGATGGTCGCGGCGCTGAAGGGGCTGAAGGTCGAGGGCATCTCCACCACCGCCCCGATGCACGTCGCCATCCTCGAGAGCAAAGCGTTCCGCGAGAGCGACTACGACACCCGCGCCATCCCCGGCTGGCCCGCCTGACGAGAGAAAGCATCCATGGCCCACGTCCCCCTGACCCCCATCGGTCGCCCCCGCACCGACGTCCTCGACGAGCGCGCCTGGCGCGAGCACCAGGAGAAGCTCGCGCCGCTCGAGGAGAAGCTCCGCGCGCGCCGCGAAGAGGTCCACGCCGGCTGGGGCGAGAAGTACGCCCAGCGTGTCCACGCGAAAGGCAAGCTGACCACCCGGGAGCGCCTCGCGCGGCTCGCCGATCCGGGCAGCGAGCTGTTCGAGGTCGGCACCTTCGTCAACTACGGCGACACCTTCGGCGACAAGCCGCTGACGAGCCCCGCGGCCGGGGTGGTCACGGCGTTCGCCAAGGTCGAAGGCCGCTGGTGCATGGTCATCGCCAACGACAACACCGTGGCGAGCGGCTCGTGGTGGCCGCGCACGCCCGAGAAGATCGAGCGCGCGCAGATGATGGCGCTCCGGCTCAAGCTCCCGACGGTCTACCTCGTGGACTGCTCGGGGCTGTTCTTGCCGGAGCAGTCGCGCTCGTTCCCCGGCGGCACCGGGGCGGGGCACATCTTCAAGATGAACAGCCTGCTGAGCGCGAGCGGCGTGCCGCAGATCGCGGGCGTGTTCGGAGACTGCATCGCGGGCGGCGGCTACATGCCGATCATCAGCGACCGCGTCTACATGACCGAGCAGGCCTACATGGTCATCGCGGGCGCGGCGCTCATCAAGGGCGCCAAGAGCCAGAAGCTCACCTCGCTCGGCATCGGCGGCCCCGAGGTGCACGTGCACCAGAGCGGCTGCGCGGACGTGCGCGTCCCCGACGACGAGACGGCCATCGCGGCGATCCGACGCGAGGTCGGGCGCCTGCCGAGCTCCGCCGCCGACTACTACCGCGGCGGCGCGGGCGCGATCGAGCCGGCGCACCCGCCCCGCGAGCTGGCCGGGATCCTCCCGGTCGACCACCGCGAGAGCTACGACGCGATGGAGGTGCTCGCGCGCCTGACCGACCAGAGCCTCTTCTGGGAGTGCATGCCGCACGTCGGCGAAGAGATCGTGTGCGGGGTCGGCAAGGTGGGCGGGCTCTACGCCGGCTTCGTCATCAACCGTCAGGGTCTCGTCGGCGATCCCGAGCACCCCGATGAGCAGCGCCCGGCCGCCATCCTCTACCGCGGGGGTATCGCGAAGGTCGCCGCCTTCTCGCGGGCCTGCAACGACGACGGCATCCCGCTCATCTGGCTCCAGGACATCAGCGGCTTCGACATCGGCACCGAAGCCGAACGTCAGGGCTTGTTGGCCTACGGTTCGAGCCTCATCTACACGAACAGCACCAACGCGGTGCCCATGTTCACCGTCCTCCTCCGCAAGGCGTCGGGGGCCGGCTACTACGCCATGAGCGGCCTCCCCTACGACCCGATCGTGCAGCTCTCCACCAGCATCTCGCGCCTGAGCGTGATGGAGGGGCGCACCCTCGCGATCGCGACCTACAACTCGAAGCTCGACGACGACTTCGAGATCCTCAGCGACGATCCGGAGGAGCGCCGCGCCATCGCCGAGGGCATGGAGGCGGTCTCCAAGCGGATCGAGGCGGACATGGATCCGTACGTGGCCGCGCGGCAGATGGACACCGACGAGATCGTGGAGCTGGGCGCGCTGCGCGACTGGCTCGAGGTCTTCGTCGAGGCCAGCTACCAGTCGATCGGCCATCGCCGCATCAAGAACCCGCGCATCTGGAGCCTCCACGACCTGCGCGAGCTGCACGAGGGGATCCGATGAGCGACGGACGACGTTTCGCGAAGGGCCTCGAGGTCCGCGGCGAGCGGGACGACGCGGGTCGCCTGACCCTCTTCGCGCCCCGGCCCGGGCTGTGGCGCGACGCGCCGCGCGAGGGGGCGCTGGTTCGCCCTGGCGACGCGGTCGGTGAGCTCGAGGTGCTCGGAGTCGTGCACGCGCTCCGGGCCCCCGCCGACGCGTTCGGGGTCGTCTCCGGGCTCCCGGGCGGCCGCCGCCTCGGACGGCGCCCGGTCGACGCCCGCACCGCGCTGATGACCCTCGACCCCGAGGGCGTCAGCGGCGAGGAGGCGGCCAAGGTCGCGGCCGAGGCCGCCGCGGACGCGAGCGGGCCCGTGTTCCGCACCCCGCTCGGCGGCCGCTTCTACGCGCGCCCCTCCCCCGACGCCGATCCGTTCGTGACGCCCGGCCTCGCGCTGAAGGGCGGCGAGACGATCGCGCTCATCGAGGTCATGAAGACGTTCAACCGCGTGCAGTACGCGGGTGAGCCCGCCACCGTGAAGGCCGTCCGCGCGAAGGACGGAGACGACGTCGAGGCCGGCGACGTCTTGTTGGAGCTCGAATGAGCGAAGAGGACGGAGACGACGAGGGCACGCTCCTCGACCGGTTCCTCCGGGTGTTCAGTGACGTGCGGCGAGGCGAAGGCGCCACCGCGCTCATCCTGCTGTTCACGATCTTCGTCCTGCTCGTCTGCTACTACGTCCTGAAGACCGTGCGCGAGCCGCTGGTGCTCGCCAGCGCGGAGCAGGATCTCCAGCTCCTGCGCGGCACGGGCCTGCCCGACTGGCTCGTCGACACGATCGTCCAGGGAGAGGGCGCGCAGCTGAAGGCGGTCGCGGCCGGCTTCCAGGCCCTGCTCCTGGCCGGCTTCGTGCCCGCCTACTCGTGGCTCGCCTCGAAGGTCACGCGCATCCGCCTGATCGTGGGCGTGACCCTCTTCTGGATCGCGTGCATCCAGCTGTTCTTCTTCCTGCGCCTCGCCGGCGTGCCGATGCTCGGCTTCTTCTTCTACATCTGGGTCGGCATCTTCAGCGTCTCGATCATCGCGCAGTTCTGGTCCTTCGCGAACGACATCTACAGCGACGAGCAGGGCAAGCGGCTCTTCCCGATCATCGGGGTCGGCGCCACCGCGGGCGCCCCCGTCGGCTCGTGGGGCGCGGGCGCGCTCTACGACTACATCGCCCCCGACGACGTGGAGCGCGCGGACCTCGACGGGCTGCAGACCTGGCTCGCGGACCTCGGGCTCGACCCGAGCTTCATCCTGCTCCAGGTCCCCGCGATCACGCTGCTCGTGTTCCTGGGCATGATGATCTGGGCCGCCCAGCGGAAGCGGCTGGCCGAGGGCGTGAGCGACGCGCCGCAGGAAGAAGAAGGGGACAAGGGCAGCGCCAAGGACGGCTTCGCGCTCATCCTGAAGAGCCCCTACGTCCGGCTCATCGCGGCGGTGATCCTCACCCTGAACCTCGTCAACACGATGGGCGAGTTCCTGCTGAGCGACATGGTCGACCAGGCGGCGGAGCAGGCGGTCGCGGCGGGCACGGCGGCGAACGAGGGGAAGTGGATCGGGAGCTTCTACTCGAGCTTCTTCCTCTACGTGAACATCGCCGCGCTCGTGCTGCAGGCCTTCGTGGTCTCGCGGCTGGTGAAGTACATCGGGCTCAAGGCGGTCCTCTTCGCGCTGCCGGTGGTGGCGCTCGGGAGCTACTCGCTCTTCGCCGCGGGCTTCGGGCTCGTGGTGCTCCGTTGGGCGAAGACGGCCGAGAACTCGACCGACTACTCCATCATGAACACGGGCAAGGCGATGGTCTGGCTGCCGACCACGCGCGCGGCCAAGTACCAGGGCAAGCAGGCCGTCGACACGTTCATCGTGCGCATCGGCGACCTCGCCTCGGCCGTGATGTTCCTGATCGGCACCGCCGCGCTCGGCATGGGCCTCCAGGGCCTGGCCGCGGTGAACCTCGGCTTCGTGATCCTCTGGCTCGGGCTGACCTACCTCCTCGTGCGCAAGCACCAGCAGGTCGAGCGCGATCCCAGCGCCGACCCGGCGGCCAGCGCCGAGGCGGTCGAGCTCGAGAACGAAGCCGCCTGAAGCGACTACCGATCTCGTACGCGGGCGACGTCGGCGAGGCAGTTGTCGTCGAAGTCGGGGAGCGAGCCGCCGAGGAGACGCTCGCGGATCGAGCTGATCCCGCTCCGCGACTCGAACGCCCAGTACATGATGCACTCGTCGCTCTCGTCGTGACGGCCGTGGTCGGCGTCCCGGTGGGGGGTGACCATGTCGAGGCCGTTGTCCACGAGGCCGAGGGTGTGGCCGACCTCGTGCAGCCAGACGAGGTACTGGGCCTCGCGGCAGACGTCGGCGCCGAGGATCGGATCGCTCTGGCAGGCCCGCTGCAGGCTCTCCTGGAACATGACGATGAACTGGTGGCCGAAGGCGAGGCCCAGCGTCACGCCGCCGCCCGCGTCGCCCGCGTCGTGGCCGTCGACCCAGAGCACGTGGAGCACGACGGTGCCCGGCGTCGGGTCGTCGTCGAAGGACTCCGCGGCGAGGCGACCCAGCTCTTCGTGGGTCCACGCGTGATCCGAGCCGCGCGGAGAGAGCCGGTCGCTGCGCACGATCTCGATCCCCGCCGGCTTGTCGACCAGCGTCTCGAGCCGCGCGACGAGATCCGCCTCGGCGCCGGCGAGCGGCTCGTGCCCCGGCACGTAGTCGAGCTCGATCACCAGCCGCTGCGCGAGGTCACCGCGAAGGTAGCGCTCGTTCCGCGGATGGGTCTCGGGAGGACCGGCGTCCGGGCCGGGCTCGGTGAAGGCGTCCAGCGGCGCGCCGCCGTCGGCGGGGCGGGGCGGCGGGTCGTCCTCGGGGAAGAGGAAGCAGCCCGTCAGGAGCAGCGCTGGGAGGATGGCGAGGTTGTTCAATGCGAGGATCTTCATCGACACCCGAAGCCGCCCCACACCGTCGGCGGCTCCCGCCAGCTTACCGCAGCAGGTGCACGACCACACCCGCGCGGCCGCTGGCCGGGGCGCGCACGCCGTCGAGCGCGTCCACGACGCAGCGCTCCTCCGGGCTGCCCGCGAGCGCGCCCTGCAGCCCGAAGGTGAGCGTCCCGTCCGCCGCGTAGGCGACGCGGACGGCGGCCCGCTCCGCGCCCACGCACGCGAGCACGTCGTCTTTGCGGGCGTCGAGCCCGGCCCGGATGCGGGCCTCCTGCGCCTGCTCCTGCTCTCGCTCTGGCGCCACGGTCTGCGAGGGCTCGACCTCCCCCGGCGCGTGATCCTCCACGTCCGCCGCGACCGGCGCCGCGTCGCTCACCCGCAGGCACCGCGGCTCGAGCGCGCTGGCCGTGCACGCCACGGTGACCTCGCCTCCGCAGCCGGCCGCGCGGTAGCGGTAGGCGCCGACCTGCGACATCTCGAGCGCGGCCTCGTTGCAGGCGAGCAGCTCCGCCGCGGAGGACCGGGCGACCGAGCCCGTGTCGAAGCTCGCGCACCCCGACGCCAGAATCCAGCCCATCCACAACGCGCGCCGCATGGTCGGGAGGATGCGCGGCGCGCTGGCCGCGCGCCAGTCAGCCGAGGGCCTTGTCGATCTCGCGCGCCACGAGGGTGCGCTGGATCTCGTTCGTGCCCTCGTAGATGCGCGTGATGCGCGCGTCGCGGTAGAGGCGCTCGATGACGTACTCCCGGCTGTAGCCGTAGCCGCCGTGCAGCTGGAGCATGCCGTCGACGACCCGCCCGCACGCCTCGGTCGCCGCGATCTTCGCCATGCTCGACTCCATGCGCGCGGGCTCGCCCTGGTCGAGGAGCGCGGCCGCGCGCAGCGTCAGCAGCCACGCCGCGTCGAGCTCGGTGCGCGCGTCCGCGAGCACGAAGCGCGTGTTCTGGAAGTCGAGCACGCGCTGACCGAACGCCCGCCGCTCCGCGACGTAGCCGAGCCCCTCGCGGAAGGCGGCCTCCCCGATCCCGAGCGCCTGGGCCGCGATGCCGACCCGGCCCGCGCCGAGCGCCTCGAGCGCGATGGAGTAGCCGCGGCCGAGCTCCCCGAGGCGCTGCGCGTCGGAGACCGGGCACGCCTCGAAGTGCAGCGCCGCCGTCCCGCTCGAGCGGAGCCCCATCTTCTTCTCCTCGCGCCCGACGCTCAGGCCCGGCGCGCCCCGCTCCACGATGAACGTGGTGATGCCCCGGGTGCCCGCCGCGGGATCGGTCTTGGCGAAGACCAGGTGGATCCCGGCCTGCGCGGCGCTCGTGATCCACATCTTCTGCCCGTCGAGGACCCAGCCCTCGCCGTCGCGGGTCGCGGTCGTGCGGATGGCCCCCGCGTCCGAGCCCGCCTGCGGCTCCGTCAAGGCGAAGGACGCTGGCCCGAGCTCCCCCGCCGCGTAGGGCCGCAGCCAGCGCGCCTTCTGCGCGTCGCTCGCGTGATCTCCCAGGATCTTCGTCGCGAGGTTGCTCGACGCGAGGATCACCGCCACCGAGGCGTCCGCCTCGGCGATGGCCGACATGGCCAGGACGTAGCCGACGTTGTCCATGCCGGAGCCGCCGTCCGCCTCGCTCACCTTCATCGCGAGCAGGCCCAGCTCCGCCAGCGCGCCGAGCTGCTCGCTCGGAAACCGCTCCTCCTCGTCCCGCGCCGCCGCGCCAGGGGCGAGCTCCGCGAGCGCGAAGCTCCGCGCGGACTCGTAGAGCTGTCGGTGCTCCTCCGTGAGCGGGAAGCCCAGATCGAGCGGGCGCGCCTCGTTGACACCCATCAGCGCGCCTCCACGAGACCACTGGCGGTGCATCCGGGCGCGCACTGTCCCTGACCGGGCTCGGGCGCCTCCTCGTAGGTGTAGGCGAGCGGGGCGCCGAGCCTGCCCGCGATGCGCTGCTTGCTGCGCCACTGGCAGCCGTCGCTGAACGGGAAGGTCGTCTCGATGGCGACGTCGACCTCTCCGCCCGTGACGCTCCCCGTGAACACCGAGGTGCCGAACGCCGCGGTGGCCGCGCCTCCGTCGCAGGGATAGGTCAGCACCGCCGACTGGCCGCTGACGCGCTCGTCGATCTGGCAGCCCGCGCGCGCTTGCACGCGCCCCACGCTCAGCGTCAGCTGGCACTCGTTCGTGGTCAGGGTGGAGGTCGTGGTCCCGCTCGAGCCCGAGCTCTGCGTCACCGTGACGGGGCGCGTGTGCCCCGTGACCTCGCTCCGGCTCGCGCACCCACAGAGCGCCAGGACGGCCACCGCCACGAACGTCACCCGCACCCCACGCGTCATGCGAAGACGCTACCAGATCGCGCCCGCGCTTCAGTAGGCGTTGCGGTGCACCTTGGGGCTGAAGACGGTGAGCAGGATGATCTTCAGGTCGAACCACAGGCCCCAGCGACGGATGTACTCGAGGTCGTGCTCGACCCGCTTCTCCATCTTCTCGAGCGTGTCGGTCTCGCCGCGCCAGCCGTTCACCTGCGCCCAGCCGGTCAGCCCGGGCTTGACCTTGTGGCGCAGCATGTAGCCGTGGATGCGCTTGCGGTACGCCTCGTTGTGGGCGACGGCGTGGGGACGCGGCCCCACCAGGCTCATCGAGCCCGTGACGACGTGGAAGAGCTGCGGCAGCTCGTCCAGCGAGAGCCGGCGGAGGATCGCGCCGACGGGCGTGATGCGGCTGTCGTTCTTCTCGGCCTGCTTCACCTTGGCCCCGTCCTCCGCGACCGTCATCGAGCGGAACTTCAGGACGTGGATGATCTCGCCGTCGAGCCCGTAGCGACGCTGCTGGAAGAACACGGGCCCCTTGCTCGTGAGCTTGATCAGCAGCGCGATGAGGGCCATCGGGAGGGCCGCGATCGTGAGGAAGACCGTCCCGAGCACGATGTCCTCGAAGCGCTTGACCCAGCCGTCGATGCCGTAGAACGGCGTCTCGAACACGCTCACCACCGGGATGTCGTCGAGCGCGCTCCAGCGGCCGTGCAGCAGATCGAAGACGAAGAAGTCCGGCACCACGTAGACGCTGGCCGTGGTGTCGGCGAGGTCGCGCAGGAGCTTCTGCACGCGCGGCTCGGCCCGCATGGGGAGCGCGATGTAGAGGATGTCGATCTCCCCCTCGCGCGCCTTGCGCACCGCGTCGTCGAAGGTGCCCACCAGGTCGGGCAGATCCGCCTCCGGCGTGTGGAGTCGCTCGGGCGTGCGGTCGTCGAAGAAGCCGACCATCTCCATGCCGAGCCACGGCGTCTCCGCGAGGTGGGCCGCCACGCGCTCGCCCATCTCGGTCATGCCGATCACCCCCGCGCGGCGCATGTTGCGGCCGCGCTTGCGCGCCTCCTGCAGGGCGAGCCGGAGCAGGCCCCGGCCGACGCTGATCAGGGTCGGCGCCCCGATGAACCAGCCAAGGGTGGCGACGCGGCTGAAGGT
>SHBB01000016.1 GCA_004213565.1 Sandaracinaceae bacterium | reverse complement strand
GGCCGCAGCGGCGGCGGAGGCTCCACGCCTCCCCCCTCGAGCGGGGGCAGCTGCACGCACAGCCTCGGCGGGAGCTACGCGAACCGCGCGTGCAGCGCGAGCTGGCAGTGCTGCGATGGCCGCTGGGGCAGCCGCGGATCGTGCGGGAGCTGCCTCTGCACCGAGACGAGCGGCCGCACGGGCTGCACGAGCGCGGGCGGAGGCTCCACGCCGACCCCGCCGCCCGGCGCGAGCTGCACCCACAGCTACGGCGGGCGCTACGTCAACACGGCGTGCAGCGCGAGCTACCAGTGCTGCGACGGCCGCTGGGGCAGCCGGGGCTCGTGCGGGAGCTGCTTCTGCACCGAGACGAGCGGGCGCAGCGGGTGCAGCAGCCCGAGCGGTCCGCCCCCGCCCCCGCCCGGCGCGAGCTGCGGCCACAGCTACGGCGGCCGCTACGCGAACACCGCGTGCAGCGCGAGCTGGCAGTGCTGCGACGGCCGCTGGGGCAGCCGTGGCTCGTGCGGGAGCTGCTACTGCACGGAGGAGAGCGGCCGGACCGGGTGCGGGACCTGAGCTCTCAGCGCCCCGACCACGCGAGGGCGACCGCGCGGTGGGTGTCGGGGATGCTGTAGAGCAGCTCGCACTCGCCGCGCCGGGTCATCCGGTAGAGGTGATACCGCTCCTCGGAGCCGCCTTCGAGCTCGCCGTCGACGAGCGCGAGGGCGGCGTCTCCGTCTGCGGCGACCGAGGCGTAGTCGGCGTCGTTTGCGGGGAGCGGGGTGCCCGCGAAGGCCGGCCACTGGCAGTGGGTCGGGCCGAGGAAGGCGCGCGGGAGCTCGGGCGACCACCAGGAGATGCCATCGTCCTGGGCGACGACGATCCCGGCGCTCGGCTCCCCGCCGACGAGGTCGATGGCGTTCGCGGTGCCGCCCCGGGGGAGCGCGATCTGCAGCTCGCCCGTGGTCGAGGGCTCGGTGGCGCCCGGGTCGAGGCGGTACTCCTGCAAGCCGTCGGGCGAGCGGAGGGTCGCGAAGCGTGAGGCCTGGCCGCTGGGCGCGGGCGTGACGGCTTTGTCCTCCCAGTCGGCGTCGAAGCTGCCGATGAGGGAGAGGTCGGAGAGGCGGTACAGGTCCAGCTGCTCGCCGCTCCGGCTGCTCGACGTGAGCGAGCCCCAGAGCACGGCGAGGGCGCCGCCTTCGAGGGGGACCTCGGTCACGGAGATGGGGCGGTACGCGTCGCTCTCGACCCGACCGGCCTCGGCCGTGCCGTCGAAGATCACCACCGAGCCGCCGCGCGTGGTGGAGAAGCCGACCAGGTCGCGTCCGTCGCGCAGCCCGCCGACCGTCTCGAGCGTGCCCCACTCCTCGTCGGGCAGAGACAGGCCCTGGCAGGGCTGCAGCGCCGCGTCGAAGCGAAGGAGCGCCGGCTCCGCGCTCGAGGTCCGGAGGAACAGGCCCATCAAGAGGTGAGGCCCGGCCGGGCACGCGTCGAGGCGCGTCGGATCGCTCGGGGTGGGGCGGCTGACGCCGTCTCCGCGCCGACAGCCCGCAGTGAGCGAGAGCGCGAGAGCCAGCGTGACCAGGAGGACCGAGCGCATGCGCGTCACGGTGATGCAGGGCGGGGAGACGTTCAACCGCTTGAACCGCCGAGGAAGGCAGCATACGAGTGAGACGTACCGGAGATGGTGAGAGGCGCGCACATCACGACCTACGCTCTGGCGTTGGTTTTTTCCCTGCTCGGCGCCGGATGTCTGCCGGACCTCGACGGCTACACCATCGTGGCGCGCGGGGGGGACGGCTCGCAGCCCCTGCCCACGGACGGCGGCGCGGGCACGCCGAACCCGATCGACCTCGGCGCGCCGTGCGGAGATCCGCACCTGCTGCTCGCGACGCGCACCAACACGAGCGACGACGCGCGCCTGCTCCGCTGGGACGTCGCGTCCAACGCGTACTGCCGCGCCGCGCCCGCGCTCGAGCGCCAGCGCGCCTTCGACTACGAGATCCTCGACGTGGACTGGCACCCCGAGACGCGCGACGTGCTCGGGCTCACCAACGCGGTGGTGGGGCTCGACGCGCAGGGCTTCGTCGGCTGGCGCCATCAGCCCTTCGACGACTCGACCTTCCGGGGCAGCTGGGTGGTCGCGCTCGGCAGCGGGCCGTCGCTGCGCGTGGCCGCCTTCTGGACGGAGCGCAGCAGCAGCTCGCTCGAGTACGGCCGACTCCTCGACCGCAACGGCTTCGTGACCAACGAGCGCTTCGAGATGCCCTTCTCGCACTCGCGCGTGGTCGCGGCGCACCCCTCGGGCGACGGGCGGGTCTTGATGGCGAGCGGCGGCCCCATCTTCGCCTTCACGATCGGCGACGGGACCGAGCGGCTCCGCGACGCCGACGGCGAGGATCTCTTCCCGGGCATGTCGCCGACCTTCGGGGAGATGGGGGGCACGCGGCGCCACCTCGACACCGACCTGGCGACCCGGCGCGTGGCCATGACGCACGAGCGAGGGGTGTTCCTCTGGACCCTCGGCGGGCCCGCGCCGACGTCCATGTTCACCTGCCCGAGCTTCTGCGAGACCTACTCGGTCGCCACCCCGGGGCGCGACTCGGAGGTGTTCGCGATCTGCGACGGGACCGACGACCACCTCGTCCGCATGAGCGCGGGGGGCGGCTGCGATCTCCTGATCGACGGGATGGGGCTCGGCAGTCACTCGCTCCAGGACGTGGTGCTGGTGCGAGAGAGCCGCTGAGGCGCCGGCCGCGGCGCCCGGCTCGCGCCGCTCGAGTGTCCGCGGGCGCGCGTCGACCAGATCCTGCACGCGATTCGTGACAGCCCGTCGCGAAGCGGGTCCGATCGCGGGGCGACCGCGACCTCGAGATCGCAGCCGCACGTCGGCGCCTCGACGGCACGCGGCTTGTAGTCGATCCGCGCGATGCGCCGCCTCACCCTCCTCGCTCTGTTCGCTCTCATCTCGGCCTGCGCCGCCCCGACCGACGTGGGCGTCTCGCAGGAGAAGCTCTCGCACCCGGGCCCCTGGGACATCCCCGCCGACACCCTGGCCATCGGGGACACGCAGGACGTCGACTACACGGGGGCGGGGCCCTGGGTCGGCTCGAGCGGCTGCGGCGGCTCGCTCCTCGGAGGCACGGCGGAGCTGCGGGACTGGCTCGGCGCCGCGTTCCCGCAGATCACCCACATCGGGGGCTACTCGTGCCGGCACATCAACGGCGACAGCAGCCGCATGAGCGTGCACGCGACCGGGCGGGCGATGGACATCTTCATCCCCCTGCACAGCGGCGACGCGGACAACGACCTCGGCGACCCGGTGGCGAACTGGCTGATCGAGCACTCGGAGGAGATCGGGATCCAGCTCGTCATCTGGGACCGCTGGACGTGGGGCCCGCATCGGACGCCCGGCGAGAAGGAGCGCGCGTACGGCGGCGCCCACCCGCACCACGATCATCTGCACGTCGAGCTGTCGACCGAGGCGGCCGCGCTCGGCACGCCCTGGTTCTCGGGGCCGCGAACGCTCCCGGGCCGGGACTGCGAGACCCTGCCCGCCGACGGCGGCGTGCTCGAGGAGACGAGCGACTGCTTCGCGGCCTACGGGCCGGCCACCTACTGGCGGAGCGAGGCGACGGGGCACGGCGGCTCGATGCTGTGGACCAACGCGTTCGAGAGCGACGAGCCGAGCAACTGGGCGCGCTGGCACGTGCACGTCGGGGAGCCGGGTGAGTACCGCGTGGAGATCTACGCCGAGGCCGCGCGCAGCGCGCACCGCGCCGTCCGCTACACGGTGCGCCACGCGAGCGTCGACGAGCCGCTCGAGCTGGACCTGAGCGGCGCGGGCGGCTGGGTGGAGCTGGGCGTGTTCCACTTCAGCGGCGACGGCGCCGAGCACGTCAGCGTCTACGACCACAGCCGCGTCCCGGTGGGCGCAGACCCGCACATCCCGGCCGACGCGGTGCGGCTCACCCGGACCGATCGCGTCGAGGCGATGGGCCCGCGCGCGACGCCCGTGGAGGCGGTCTTCTACGAGGCGCCGCGGATCGAGGGCGGTGACCCGCGGCTCGACGACGACCCGATGCTGCCGCCCGGCCGGGACGAAGGGCTGAGCGGCGGCTGCGCTGTCTCTCGAGACGGCTCCGATCCCGGCGCGCTCTTCTTGCTGATGCTGGGGCTCTGGCTCGGCCGTCGACTTGCCACGAGAGGCCTTCGTGCCCCATGAGAAGGCGACATGCGCATCGTCTTCGTCATGGACCCCCCGTCGACCGTGCTCGTCGACGAGGACACCTCGTTCGCCCTGATGTTCGAGGCCCAGAGCCGCGGGCACCGGGTCGATCACTGCATGGCCCAGGAGCTCTTCCTGCGCGGCCAGAGCGTCGGGGCGCGGGTGCGGCGCGCGACCTGCGAGCGGGATCCGAAGAACCCGATCACCCTCGGTGAGCCCGAGGACGTGCTCCTCGCGGACGTCGACGTGGTCTTCGTGCGCAAGGACCCGCCCTTCGACGACGACTACATGTGGGCCACCCAGCTGCTCGAGCACGCGCGCGGGCAGACCCTGATCGTCAACGATCCCCGAGGCTTGCGGGACGCGAACGAGAAGATCTACGCGACCTACTTCCCCGGTCTCATGCCTGAGACCCTGATCGCCCACGACAAGGCGCGCATCAAGGCGTTCATGAACGACGTCGGCGGGCGCGCGGTGCTCAAGCCGCTGAGCGGCGCGGGCGGCGAGGGCATCTTCGCGCTGAACGAGGGCGACCCGAACCTCAACGCCTGCATCGAGACCGTCACCCGCGGCGGCCGGCGGCTCGCGATGGCCCAGGCGTTCCTCCCCGAGGTCACAGCGGGCGACAAGCGCATCCTGCTCCTCGACGGCGACCCGCTCGGCGCGATCCTCCGCGTGCCCCAGGGCGGCGATCTGCGGAGCAACATCCACGTCGGCGGTCGGGTCGACGCGGCGGAGCTCGACGACGCGGATCGGCGCATCATCGCGGCGGTGGCGCCGCGGCTCCGTCGAGACGGCCTCTACTTTGTCGGCCTCGACGTGATCGGCGGCAAGCTGACGGAGGTCAACGTCACCAGCCCCACCGGGATCCAGCAGGCCTCGCGCCTCGGCGGCGAGAACCTCGAGGCGAAGGTCCTAGACTGGCTCGAAGCGAAGGCGTGACCCTGGGCCCTGGCGTGCCGGGACGCTGATCGTCTTATCGTCATTCGAGAAAGCTCAATCAATTCAGTGGCTTCTAGCTATGACGATATGACGAAGAGCGTCCCCGTTCTCCAGGGCGCAGCCGGCCGACGTCGCCGCCCGACCGCCGGTGATGCCCAGGGACGCTGATCGTCTTATCGTCATTCGAGAAAGCTCAATCAATCCAGTGGCTTCTAGCTATGACGATATGACGAAGAGCGTCCCCGCTTCCTGGCTGACGCGCTCGCCACCTCCGGCGGGACTGGCCGCCCAACCGGCGACTGAGCTTGCCAGCTGGACGCCCCAGCCACCCACGGGCGCCGTGGATCGTGTGTTGCAGTCCCCCGCGCATGACCAAGCGCACCCTCGGACTGCTCGTGTCGATCCTGGCCCTCGGCGGCTGCGTGTCCGAGCTGGACTCCCCCGACGGCATCGACGACGTGGGCGTCGTCCCCGGGGGCAAGGCCGACGGAGGCGACTACAGCGCGTGTGAGCTCGGCGCGGTGGTCAGCTGGCTCAACGAAGGTCCCAGCGTCGATACGCTCAAGGAGGCCGGCGTGCACACCCGCGCCGCCCGCAACCTGGTGGCGCACCGCGACGGCGCGGACGGAGTCTTCGGCACCGAGGACGACGATCTCTTCGACGACATCCGCGAGGTCGACGATGTCAGCTGGGTCGGTCCGGTGGCGATGAGCCAGCTCGTCGAGGCCCGCGCCGACGTCTGCGCGGCGGGGGCGGCGGGGGCCGAGGTGATCTTCTCGCCCCAGGACTACGAGGCCAGCCACCTCGCGCGCATGGTGGCGCTCATCGACGCGTCCACGCGGAGCGTCGACATCGCGATGTACAGCTTCCGCGACGCCGCGATCTCCGACGCGCTCGAGCGCGCGGTCGCGCGGGGGGTCAGCGTCCGCATGATCTTCGAGAAGGCCAACGACGACCGCCGCGACCCGGAGGGCTCCGCGAGCGCCCGCCTCGAGGACGCCGGCATCGAGGTCCGGTACGTGAACAAGATCATGCATCACAAGTTTGCGATCTTCGACGGGCCGCGCGCCGACCTCGCCTTCGCGACCGAGGGCACCCTCGCGAGCGGCAGCGGCAACTGGTCCAACAGCGCCGCCACCCGCTACGACGAGAACACGCTCATCGTCGCGGGCAACGCCGAGCTCAACCTCCGCTTCCAGCGCGAGTTCAACCACCTCTGGGACAACGGCCGCCTCTTCGTCTGGAACGAGAGCATCGACAGCGTGACCCACGTCGCGATCACCGACGCCGACATCCCGGACGACCCGTCGGTGGACGCCATCTTCACGAGCGCGAACTTCCGCACCTACGAGTCCTCCCGCTACGGCCCGACCTTCAGCGTGATCCGCGGGGAGAACGAGGTCTCGGATCGCTGGGTCCAGCTCATCCGCGGCGCGCGGCGCAGCATCCGCATCGCGAGCGGGCACCTCCGCAGCCGCCCCATCTCCGAGGCGCTCATGCAGGCCCAGGCCGACAACCCCGAGCTCGACGTGCGCGTCTACCTCGACGGCCAGGAGTACCTGAGCGAGTGGTCCCACGACCGCCAGCAGCGCGACCTCCAGGACTGCCTGGTCGAGGCCGGCGACAGCGAGGCCCGTCAGCAGGACTGCATGGATACGGGCTTCCTCTTCAGCTACGCGCTGCACACCGAGGGCGTGCCCGTCCGGTTCAAGTACTACGCTTACCGCTGGGACTACTCGTACGCCGCGCAGATGCACCACAAGTACATGATCGTGGACGACGAGATCCTGATCACGGGCAGCTACAACCTCTCCGACAACGCCGAGCACAACACGATGGAGAACGACACCATCCTCCAGGGCGCGGCGTTCCAGGGTGTGATCGACGGCTACATCGACAACTTCGACGCCCTCTGGGTGACGGCGGAGGAGGCGGGGCTCTACGGCGCGCTGATGAGCGAGATCACCGAGACCGCGGGCGACTTCCCGATCGTGTTCGAGTCCATGGCCCTGGACTGGGATCAGGTCACCGCGCTCAAGGACGCCATCCGCGATCACTGCCCCGACATCAACAGCCCCGACTACCGTGAGAACCCGGGGCGCCACCGCTACTGCGATCGCTGATCCGGTAGTAGGCTTCCCCCATGCGGTGGGGGAGCGCGGCGGGGGCGCTGTTGATGGTGGGCTGCGGCCTGACCCTGGATCTCGATCCGCCCGACCCGGACGGCGGCGGGCTCGACGCCGCGCCGACGGACGCGCTCGTGCCGCCGGACGCGCTCCCCGATGAATGCGACGGGCAGCCGGACGGCGCCCCCTGCGGGCTGGGGATCTGCCTGGACGGGCGCTGTCAGCCGAGCGTGTGCGGAGACGGATTCGTGGACGCGAACGCGGGCGAGGAGTGCGAGGGCGAGCGCGCCGACTGCGTCGAGTGCCGCTTCGAGTGCGACTGCCCCGACCTGGACGCGCCCTGCCTCGACGGCGTGCGCTGCGTGGGCGGAGGCGCGTGCGTGCTCGACTGGCTCCCCGACGGAACGGTCTGCGGCGAGGCGATGGGCGTCGAGGGCGTCTGCGTGGAGCGACGCTGCGTGCCCCTGGGCTGCGGCGACGGTGAAGTCGAGGGGACCGAGGAGTGCGACGACGGCAACTCCACGGCCGACGACGGCTGCGAGCCGGACTGCACCTTCTCCTGTCGCGAGAACGCGGACTGCGACGACGGGGACGTCTGCAACGGGTTCGAGACCTGCGTGGAGCGCAGCACGGGCGGCACGGTCGCGGCGCGCAAGTGCGAGGTCACCGCGGTCGGCCCGTCACCGGGACCCTGCGAGCGCTGTGACCCCGGCTCGGGGCCGTTCGTGCCCGACGCGGACGGCGACGGATTCGCGGGGGAGGACGCGCCCGACTCCTGCCCCGAGCGCGACTGCGACGACGCCAACCCCACCGTCTTTCCGGGCGCGGCCGACGAGTGCGACGGGCTCGACAACGACTGCGACGGGCTCATCGACGAGGAGGCGACGACGACCGCCTGCGGCCCCGATCGCGACGGGGACGGCTGGGCGGGCACGGACCCCGGCGCCGTGATGCCGGGCTGCGGCGCGTGTCCCGCTGGCAGCGCGCCCATTCGCTCGGAGGGCGTGGACTGCTGGGACGTCGCCGACGCCTTCGGGCCGATGGTGAACCCGGCGCAGACGGGCTTCTTCCCGTTCCCCTTCTGCGCGCCGGGGGATCCCGGCTGCGGGGACGGGTTCGACTGGAACTGCGACGGGACCATCGAGCGCCAGCTCCAGCGAGAGGTGGACTGCGACAGCCTCCGGGTCCGCGGCTGCCGTGGAGACGGCTGGCAAGACGGCGTGCCGGCGTGCGGCGACACGGCCAGCTTCGTCACGTGCGAGCCGCGCGTGCTCTTCTGCGGGAGCAGCCGCGCGACGGCCACCCAGGCCTGCCGCTGACGTTGACACCCCCTCGACTCGAAGGCTAGAGCACATCTCGAGACCTCGGACCGAGCCCCGGCGAGCGCGACGGGCGCCAGCTGTGGCTCGGGACGACGAGGAAATGTGGGGCATTTTCGAGGAGGCACGGGCCGCAGATGGCGCCCGTCCCGCCGCCGAGGCGACGGGAGAGGTTTTCGAGATGTGCTCCGGAGCCGGCGGGCGAGGTGAACGTGCCGACGAACCAGAAGATCCTGATCGCCCTCTCTGTCCTCCTCACGACCGCGTGCGGCCCGACCGCGCTGCGGGGTCGATCGGGTGGGCCTTCGCTCTCGCTCGGCGGGACCTCGAGCCGGGGCGTCGAGACGCTCACCGACCTCGAGGAGGTGCGGGACGTGCTCGTGCGCGACTCGGGCGACGTCTACGTCGCGACCGACGCCGGGCTCTTCCTGCACCCGGCCGACGGCATGTCCCCGTCGGTGGTGGAGGGGCTCCCGAGCGACGACGTGCGCGGGCTGGTCGACGACGAGGGCGCGATCCTCGTGGCCACCGACCGGGGCCTGGCGCGGATCGCCGACGGACAGGTCACCCCGGTCGAGGGCGCGCCCCGGATCGGCCACCTGACCGACATGAAGGAGGCGGCCGACGGCACCGTCTGGCTCTGCGGTCTCGGCGGCGTCGCGCGTCAGGCGGAGGGCGGCGGCTGGGAGATCTTCGGCGATCCCGTGCGCTGCACCGGCCTCGCGCCCACTCCGGAGGGGCAGATCTGGGTCGGGACCACCTCGGGCCTCTGGTACGTCGAGGGTGACGTCATTCGCGAGCACCCCATCAGCGGCGGCATGCCCGACGGCTACGTGCGCTCCGTGGTGCCCGTGCTCCCGGGCCAGATCCTCGCCCTGCTCCAGGGTCCGAACGACGCGCAGATCGGCTTCTGGGATGGCGAGCGCTGGTACGGCTACACGATCCGCGGGCTCGAGGGGCAGGCCGCGAGCCTGATCCGGCGCGGCAACGACGTGCTGCTCATCAGCCAGGACCAGGTGATCGCCATCGCGCCGCGCGGGCAGGGCGTCCCGCTCGAGCCGCTCTCGACCGCCGAGGGCACCGTGCGGAGCTTCCGCCCCAACCTGCAGCCCGCGGCCGAGCATCAGCCCGGCGAGCTGCCCGATCCCGACGCGCTCGAGGAGCCCCGGCGGCTCGCCGAGGTGCCCGAGAACCGGCCCTCGATCAGCGCGCCGGAATTCCGCGCGCGGGTGCTCGACGTGGAGCTGCCCGGCCGCGCCTACCGCGCGATGGTGCGCGGCCCCGACGCCTTCCTCGCGATCTCGAACGGAGGCGTGCTGCAGCTCCCGGGCGACGGCCGGCCGCCGCGCCTCTTCCGCACCCTGACGCTCGTGCCCGAAGAGGACATGCAGATCGCCACCGACAGCGCGGGCACGGTCTGGACGATCTCGCGCGAGGGGCACCTCGCGAAGTTCGTCAACGGCCGGCTGCGGCGCGTGCGGCTGCCCGAGGGCTACGTGGCGCAGGCCGTCTCGGGCGGGCCCGCGGGCGCCTACCTCACGGCCCTGAAGCCGAGCGTCGGCCCCAGCACCGTGCAGATCTTCTCCAACGCCGGCCGCGGCTGGACGGAGCTGGCCGAGCGCACCCTCGAGGTGCCCACCGAGCTCGTCGGGATCCCCTTCATGGGCGTCGATCAGGACGGCCACGTGTGGCTCGCGGTCGAGATCCAGCGGGAGACCGGGAGCGGGACGCGCGTGCGCGGCGCGGCGGTCATCGACCCCGGCCAGGAGCGCGTCGTCTACCACCACCGCGGCGCGGACCGCGAGAGCGGCGGCCTGCCCCTGCCCGACGAGATCAGCGCGGTCGACTTCGACACCGACAACGCCTGGTTCTCCACCCTCAGCGGGCTCGTCCGGGTGGGCTCGAGCCAGGCGGTGACTTTCGGCGAGGCGCGCGGCGTGCGCGGCGAGGTCGTCACCGACGCGGTGGTCGGCAGCGGCATCATCTGGCTCGCCGCGGCGGAGGGCCTCGGCAGCTACGACCGCACCGACTTCACCTTCGCGCACCCCGAGATGGTCCAGGACGCGCGCCCGACCAAGCTCGCGATGGATCTGGCCGGCCACCTCTGGATCGCCACCCCGCGCGGTCTGATCCTGCACGAGGGCGAGGAGTGGCTGATGCTCGACCAGGACGACGGCCTCCCGGTCACGGATCTGCGCGACGTCGAGGTCGACGGCGCCGGGCGCGTCTGGCTCCTCGCCGAGGACCGCGTGATGCTCCTCGAGCGCTGAGGATCACCTCCGGACGTCAGCCGTCGATTCTCAGGACGATCGCGCCGAGTCGATCTTCGGACTGCACACGCTCGTGGGCCAACGGAGCTGCGGACATGGGCAGCTCGGAGTCGACGAACGGCCTGATCTCCTCTCTGGCCAGCATCCCCGCCAGGTCGTCCAGCTCTCCCTGGGCTTCGGCGGCGAAGCGCACGAAGAGCTCCCGCCGAAACACCCATCGCGCCCACGGCGCCATCAGGAGGTGAGCGAGTCGCGGGTTTCCGTTGACGAACCGTCCGCCCTCGCGGAGGACGCCGAAGCAGGCCCGCGTCGAGATGCCGGCGACGGTGCTGAACACCACGTCGAAGGCCTGCCCGCGCGTGGCGAAGTCCTCGCGCGTGTAGTCGACGAATTCGTCCGCGCCCGCGTCCTCGACCAGGTCACGCTTGCGATGGTGGTCCACCGCCGTGACCCGGGCGCCCATCCTCTTGGCGATCTGGATCGCGAACAGACCGATGCTGCCTCCCCCGCCGACGATCAACGCGCTCGTGCCCGGCTCGATGCGCGCCGCCCGCATGAAGTGAAGCGCGTTCAGTCCGCCGAGGGGCACCGCCGCGGCCTGGGCGAACGTCAGCGCGTCCGGGATCTTCGCCAAAGTGTACGACTCCGGGACCGCGAGCCTCTGGCCATAGCCTCCGAAGCGGAACCGAGAGGCGCCGAAGATCCGATCGCCCACCCGAAAGCGCGTGGCCCCCGCCCCCAGGCCGATGACCTCGCCCGCGAAGTAGCCACCGAGGACGCGTCGTCGTGGGCGCCGCACGCCGATCGCCAGGCGCACGATCGGGGAGACCCACCTCACGGGGAACTGGAGGCTTCGGAGCTCGCAGTCCGACTTCGTCGCCTCCGCCGCCTTCACCGCGACAAGGACCTCACCCGGAGCCGGCTCGGGGTCGGGCAGAGACTCCACTTGGAGCACGGAAGGTGGACCGTATCTGGAGTACGTAATCGCTTGCATCGGAGCCGGAGGGGTCGAGGCGAGGGGAGCGCCTCAGCGCTCGATCCGGACGCCCCGCGCGGCGAGGCGGTCGGCGACCACGCCGAGCATGAACCCCGTGTCGGGGATGAAATCCTTCGCGACCGCCATCGAGCGCCTCCGTCGAGAGTCGACGACGGCGAACGCTGAGAGTCAAGCCACCGCCGCTCGGGTGGGCCCTCACACGAGCTCGGTCAATCGCCGCGCGAGCGTCTGCGCCGTGTCGCAGTCGAGCTGACCGACGACGCGCGTCCGCGCGCGGGTGTCCGGGTCGACCAGCGCGACCGAGAAGTCGACGGGCGCGTCGACCCGGTTGCGGCGCACCGACCACACGACGCCCCGTCCGCGCTTCGGCTCGACCCAGCCGCGCCGCCGCCAGGGCAGAGGCTCTCGGGTCAGGGTCACGGCGCGCCCGCGGACGACGATCCGCGTGTCCGACAGGGCGCGGACCAGCGCCGCGTAGAGCCCGACGAGGCAGACGGCGCTGATGAGCCCGAGCACGACGAGCTGACCCCACTGCGGCGTCCGGCCGAGCAGGGTGGACCAGGCGGCCATCATCGCGGCGACGCTCGCGGTCGCGAAGAGCCACCCCTTCCAGCGGCGGCCATGCCGCACGACGAGGTGGGTCTCGCCCTCGCGGCGCTCCAGCTGCACGCCGCGCGGCGCGTCGTCCAGGAGGGCCTCGTCGAACACGAAGTCGCAGCGGGGGCAGCGCTCGTGGCGGCTCAGCACGGTGCAGACGGTGCAGACGCGCAACGGGTACGGGCCGGCGGGGCGGATCAGGTAGCGGTAGATCTCCCACGCATAGACGGCGCCGCCGACGCACGCGGGTACGAGGCCGACCCAGTGCGCGGTCGACGCCCCTCGGGTGCCCACGAGCATGGCGACTTGCAACGCGCCCAGCGCGAGCACCCCGAGCAGGCCCACGAGCACGGCGCTCGTGGCGTGACGCTCGCCGAAGACGCCCTCGAGCGCGAGCAGGCCGACCGTGCACGCGCCGTAGGGGAGGAGCGCGCCCGCCGCCGCGGCCCAGTACCAGAGGCCAGCAGGCGCCTGCTCGAGGAGCCAGAACGAGCCGCCCATGAACGAGAGCATCGCGAGCAGGGCGTATTGATGCTTCCACATCGCGCGCGAAGGTGACACGGAGACACCTGACTGTCCCGTCCCGCACGCTCGTCGTCGCGGTCGACGGTGGGTCGCCGGCACACGGCGACCGCGCAGATGAACCCCATGGCGCAGACGCTCGAAGTCCAGGTCTCGAAGTCCAGGTGACGCAGGAGCCGTGGCCGGTCCGTCGGCGAAAGCCGAAGTCAGTGGTCGTGCGCCCTGGCGTCGACGAGCATGGCTGCGCGCAGAACGCCGCGCCCGGAGGACGAATGACCCCCAAGACAGGACTCGAGACGGCGGAGTACCGCGGTGGCTCCTGCCGAGGGGCGGCGGGCTGGCTCGTGGCCATGCTGCTCTCCATCCCGGCCGTGGCTGCCGGGTGCGGAGACGACGAGAGCCCGGAGCCTCCGCAGGATGCCGGGCGAGAGCGCGATGCTGGCCAGCAGGACGCCGGCGAGGCGACGGACGCCGCGCGGCGAATCGACTCTGGCCGGGGCCGTGACGCGGGCGGGGGCCTCGGCGGTTTTTCTCCAGAGCCGGGCTTCATGGTCACCGACAACGGCGACGGCACCCTGACGATCCACGACACGAGTGGAGAGCAGCGCTTCGGCAGCAAGCCCAACGGCGCGGCCCCGCTCTACGTCATCGATCTCTCCGACGGGGGCGCCGGAGGCTCGAGCCCCTACAGCAGGCGCTCGATCGATGGCGCGACCCTCTGGGGCAACCAGGGAACCGAGACGATCGTCTCGGACGAGGTCGTCAAACCTGGCTCTCACTACTCGCGGAGCGCCGCTCCTGGGAGCGCCACGAGCTACAGCACCCCCATCCACTCGCAGATCGATGTCTCCGGCAACGAGGGTCGCAACTGGTATTACTACGTGGATTGGTACAACGGCTGGACGCCCGACGAGGTGAGGAGCTCGAACGGGCGAGGGAACATCAACGTCAAGTGGCTGCGATGGCAGCACCACACGGCACAAGCCGGCCCGTACGTGCCGCAGACGATGCAGGCCAGCACTCAACGGTGGGCCTTCTCCGGCGGCAGCCTCGGCGCCTACGAGCTGTCGTTTCGGCTCGACGAGCAGTACGGCAGCCGACGGTGGCGCAGCGAAGAGAGCCTGCACTCGGTCTCGTCCGCCCCGGACGCTCGGGACGCCTACGTCGCGAGCTATCTCGATGGGCGGCGCGTGTGGGAAGCGACTGACGCCATCTCGCACAAGGACTCCCTGGATCCCGCGGAGAACAACTGGGACCACTTCAAGCTGCTCGCCACGGCCGAATGGGGTCAGCCGGAAGACGACCTGCGATTCTACTACGACCTCATCTACCTCGACGACTCGTGGTGCCGCGTCTTCGTGTCGGAGCTGCCCACCTGGCCGAACGACCGCGAGTACGCTCGCGAGATTCAGATCCCGACGGACTGGCGTCCTGGCTCGGTGACGATCCTTCAGCGCCTCGGATCGTTCGACAGCCTCTCCGGGACATACCTCTGGGCCGCGGACGACGACGACGACCGATACCTGATCGGTCGATTCGAATAGCGGGCCGCCATCGAGCTCGCTTCCCGAAGCCCGGGGGACCGTGCCTCGTCCAGAGCGGGGGCCGCGGTCAGTCCCGGCCGAGGAAGCTCAGGGCGCTCTCGCGCAGCTCGCTCGGGTCGGTGACCGGCATGGAGCAGGCCTCGCTCGTGCAGAGGAAGACGGCCGGCTCGCCGGGGTAGGGGTAGCGGCTCGCGCCGGGGCGGCCGAGCTCGACCAGGCGGGTGGGCTCGTAGAGGTCGACGGCGGCGCGGTGGAGCGCGGTGGTGCGCGGGTCGTCGGGGCCGACGACGCTGAGCAGCACGTAGCCGGCGTCGAGGGCCTCGAGCGCGAGGAGGTACTCGCCGACCATGCGGCCGAGGGAGCGCAGCTCGCCCGGGCGAGCGCTGGCGCGCAGCGCGGCCACCGCGGCGTCCCGGTAGCGGGCCTCGTCCTTCAGGCGCGACAGGGTCAACAGGGCGCGCGCGGCGACGCCGTTCTCCTCGATGGGCACGCGCCGGTCCGCGAAGAAGCCGGCCGCGCGCGGGTCCTCGGTGTGGGCGTGGAAGCCGCCTTGCTCGTCCTGGAGGTGCTCGAGCATGGCGTCGGCGAGGCGCTGCGCCTCCTCCTCCCAGCGCGCCTGCCCGGTGGCCTCGTGCAGCGCGAGCCAGGCCGCGAGCACGTGAGCCTGGTCCTCGAGGTAGAAGAGCGGGTCGTCGCTCTCGGCGTCGTGGCGGAAGAGGCTGCTCTGCGCGCGGTGGGTGCGGAGGATGCGCTCTCCCGCGGTGAGGGCCTGGCTGAGCGGGGCGCGGCGCCCCGACGCGACGTACAGATCGGCGAGCGCCTCGATGAGCAGGCCGTTGTTCGACGCGTAGACGTGGGTGTCGATGCGGGGCACGCCGAGCGCGCGGCGGCCCTCCTCGTCGAGCGCGTAGTACTCGTCGCCGGGCACGTGAGGCCCCGGCTGGCCGTGACCGCCGAGGTCCGCGTCCTGCGCCGTGTAGAAGGCGCCGTCTTCGGCGCGGAGGAATTGCTCGACGTAGCGGTGCACGTCGAAGGCGTGGCCGAGCCAGCGCTCGTCGCCGGTGGCGCGGTAGGCCTCGCCGAACGCGCGCATCGCGCCGGCCTGCACCGAGACGATCTTCTCGAAGTGAGGCCGGTCCCACACGTCCGGCACGGAGTACTGGTACATGCCGCCGAAGACCGGGTCGATGAGCCGCGCGTACTGGGCGAGGCTGTCGAGCGCGCGCTCTCGCCACTGGCGCTCTCCCCGCACCGCGGCCCGGAAGAAGGCGTGCTCGACCGGCGCCGCGAAGGGGTAGCGCTGCCGCCGTCCCCAGCCGCCCGCCTCCTCGTCGTACATGCCGTCGAGCTGCGCGAGCAGGGCGATCCGCACCGCGTCGAGATCTTCGGCCGGCGCCTCGCCCCCGCCCGCGTCGTCGTCGAGCGTGCGGTCCTCCGCGTGCGCGCTCAGCACGTCGGCGAGGATCCCGCGGAAGCGCTCCGGGGGGCGGTAGCCGCGCAGACCGAGGATCTGCTCGCCCTCGGGGGAGAGGAACACCGTCGCGGGCCACGCGTAGCGCTGGTAGCGGTCGGCGAGGTCGGGGCGCGCGTCGCCGTCGGCGCGGATGAGCACGAAGTGCTCGGCCAGCTCGCGCAGGACGTCTGGATCGCGATAGGTCGTGTCGTTCATCACGTGGCACCAGTGGCACCACCCCGCCTGCACGCTGAGCATGATGGGCTTGTCCTCGCGACGCGCGCGCTGGAACGCCTCCTCGCTCCACTCGCTCCAGTCGGGGCCCTCGCTCGCGACGGCATGGGCGGTCTGGCTCGAGGTGGCGGGCCCGCCGCAGGCGGCAAGGAGGAGTGAGACGAGGGCGGCGCGTTGCACGCCCCTGCATACGACGGAGGCCGCGGTTCGGTTTGCGCGCGGGTAGCCAGGTGCGGTCATCGTGGGCGAGTATGCGCGGCGCGCGATCTCGTTGCTCGTGTTGAAGGAGGACAGGGAATGCTGGGAATCGAGAAGATCGCCTACGAGGCGCACCCGTGAGCGCGGAGCTCCAGCACGTCGAGGCCAACGGCGTGCGCTTCGCCTACTTCGAGGAGGGCGAGGGGCCGCTGGTGTTGCTGATCCACGGCTTCCCGGACACCGCCCACACCTGGGACGACCTGCGGCCCCGCCTCGCGGCGAAGGGCTATCGCGCCGTGGCCTACTTCCAGCGCGGCTATCACCCGAGCGCGATCCCGATGCGGGACCCGGATCAGGAGACGATCTCGCGCGACGCGCTGGCCCTCATCGGCGCGCTGGGGGAGAAGAAGGCGATCGTCGTCGGGCACGACTGGGGCGCGACGGCGGCCTACGGAGCGGCCGCGATCGGCGGGCCGAAGAAGGTCGAGAAGCTCTTCACGGTCGCCATCCCGCATCCGCTCGCGATCAAGCCCACCGTCTCGAAGGTGTGGGGCGTGCGCCACGTCGTCACGTACAAGCTGCCGGGCGCGGCCAAGCGCTTCGCCAAGGACGACTTCGCCGTGCTGCGCGAGCTCTACGCGCGCTGGAACCCGAGCTGGGTAGACGTGCCCGAGTCGGAGCTCGCGCCGGTCAAGCGCGCCTTCTCCAACCGCGCGAGCCTCGAGGCGGCGCTCGGCTACTACCGCACGCTGAGCCCGACCCCGCCGCCGTACCTGAAGAAGAAGATCGAGGTGCCGACGGTCGCCGTCGCGGGCACCGACGATCCGATCGCCGAGCTGAGCGACTATGAGCGCGCCGAGCGCTGGTTCACCGCGGGCTACACGGTGGAGACGATGCCCGGCGGGCACTTCCTGCACCGCGAGCACCCGGAGATCTTCGCCGAGAAGGTCCTCGCGCACCTGTAGCGGAACGGGGGCTCGCGCAAAGGCGCAAAGTCGCAAAGTCGCAAAGAGGAGGCCTCTGGCGGTCGATCGAAGTGCGCAGACTCAGTTGAAAGTGAGATCGCAGCGTTCCAACTGAGCCCACACAGTCCAGTTGAGAGAGCCTATCGACTGGACTGTGGCCACGCAGTTCAGTTGAGACCATCAATCAACTGAGTTGCGTCCGCGCAGTTCAGTTGAGACCGCGCATCAACTGGACTGTGCTGGCACAGTTCAGTCGAGAGCGCCTATCAACTGAACTGTGCTGGCACAGTTCAGTTGAGACCGCCTATCAACTGGACTGTGCTGGCACAGTTCAGTCGAGAGCGCCTATCAACTGGACTGTGCGCGCACAACCGCGACTCTGGACGCGACGTTCTGACTGCGCTCACGCAGTTCGATCGAGGGCGTACATCGATCGGGCTGTGTCCACGCAGTTGGAGGGGGCTCGCGCAAGGGCGCAGAGGCGCGAAGAAGAACGGTATCGGCCTCGGGACCCGTCTTGGACATCGCACGCTTTGCTGACAGGTGCGGAGCCATGGCGTCTTTGCGGAAATCTGGCCGTGCCGAGCTCGGCAGGCTCGAGCGCGGGCACGGGCAGAGATGCAATGAAGGACGTGGTCCCCGCAGACTTGGGGTTGCAACCAAACAAGTCGAAAGGACCACGCCCCAATGCAGACTATCGATACGAAGCCGGCCCTGTACATCGCTCTCGACCTGGGCAGCACCAAGTGGACTCTGGCGTTGAGCGACGGGCGACGCCGACGACCGCGCCAGCGGACCGTGCCCGCGCACGATCTGCCGACCCTCTTCGCCGAGGTAGAGCAAGCTCGGAAGCAGTTCGAGCTCGGGCCGCAGACTCGTATCGTCTCGTGCTTCGAAGCGGGACGGGACGGTTTCTGGTTGCACCGCGTGCTGCTCGAGCGGGACTGGCAGAACGTGGTGATCGATCCGGGCAGCATCGCGCGACCGCGCAAGAAGCGGGCGAAGAGCGACCGGCTCGACGCGCACAAGCTGATGGACTGTCTGCTGCATCATGACCGCGGCGAGTCGGTTTGGAGCGTGGTGCGGGTTCCACCTGCGGAGGTCGAGGACGTCCGCCGCGTCGAGCGGGAGAGGGAGCGACTCAAGCGGGAGCGAGGAGCGCTGCGCAGCCGCTTCTTCTCCGTGCTCGCAGTGCTTGGCGTCCCGAAGGAGAGCCGAGTGCTGGCTGTCGACATCGATTCGCTGCGAGACGCGGCCGGAGGAGCGGTCCCGCCTCATGCACGCGCGGAGCTGCGGCGGCTACAGGCGCGGCTGGCGCTCGTCGAAGAGCAGCGACGTGAGCTCGAGCAGGAACGTGACGAAGCCGTCCGCGAAGTACCGCGCGTGCAGAAGGTCTACGAGATGCTCGTGGCGGTCCGCGGTATCGGCGCGCTGTCGGCCTTCGTCCTCGCGACGGAGAGCTTCGGCTGGCGCGAGTTCGACAACACCCGTCAGGTCGGCGCCTCGGTGGGCCTCGCACCCACGCCGCACCTCAGCGACCAATCGGGCTTCGAGCGCGGCATCAGTAAAGCGTCGCGACCTCAGCTGCGCTCTCTGATGGTCCAGCTGGCCTGGCTCTGGCTCCGCTACCAGCCCGACAGTCCGCTGAGTCGCTGGTTCGTGGAGCGCTTCGCTGGAGCGGGCGGACGCGCGAAGCGGATCGGCATCGTCGCCTTAGCTCGCAAACTCTACGTGACGCTGTGGAAATACGTGACCTGGGGGCTGGTGCCTGACGGCATGCAAGTCGCCGCCTGAACCCGACCGTCAACTCTCAACCCCTAACCTGATGCTTCTCCTCGCCGATGCCCCACGACCTTGCCCCGGGGCGCGCACGCGCACCGACGTCACAGATGGACGGGGCATCGGCGATCTTCTCTCGCACTAGCGTACCAAGCATGTGGAGTCGGACCCCGTCCGCTCGGATAGAAGGCCGTGATGAGCGCTAAAGCTCACCGCTTCGAGATCGCCCGGCGAGGAGAGGCATCAACACGCACCGAACGAGGACAACCACGAGATCCCTAACCAAAAACCAAGTCTGCACTTGACCCGCCTCATAGAAGGGCAAGGGGAGCAGGGCTTTGGCCCTGCTCAGCGGATGTGCGTGATGTACCAGCGCGGGCCCCAGTTGATGAGGGTGCGCAGCTCGAAGCGGCGCTCGGCGCCGTCGACGCGGTAGTAGATCCAGTCGTGCCGGGAGGCCCAGTAGGGGACCGCGTTGGCCTCCTCGCGGCGATCGACCCAGCCGCCGCGCCGGGTCATGACGAGGCGGTCGAAGGTGGCGCCAGCCGGGATCTCGCCGTGCAGCGCGTGGATGTCGCGCTCGTAGTGGCGCAGCAGGACCTCCCAGTAGCGCCGCGGGTCCGCGATGCCCTTGACGACGAGGAAGGGCTCGAGGGGGAAGAAGAAGTCGCGCGCCAGGGAGGGGTCGTCCTGGAGGATGGCCGTGAAGAGCTGCTCGGCGCGCTGCGCCGCGTCACCGACGGGCGGCCGCCGGGCCGGGGGATCGCGCCAGTCGTTCTCGGCCGGGATGGCCAGCTCGCTCGGCTGGGCGGCGGCCATGGGGGACGCGGTGAGCGGCGTCGCGCTCGCGGCGAGGGTCATCAGCGCGAGCGCGGGGAGGAGCTTTCGCATCGGCGGACTGTACGACCCTGGCCCGGCGAGTTCTATTCGACGTGACTACTCGATGACCGGGAACGACTCGGGGCTGCGGGTCCGGTACTCGGCGTCGACGTGCTGCATGAGGTCGAGGAGGAAGGTCTGCATCTGCGCGCCGCCGGGGACCTCCTCGGGCGCGTCGGTGTAGAAGGTGCCGCGCAGGCACTCGCTCCCGCGGCAGCGGCCGTCCGGGAAGACGAGGATCATCTTCTGCATCCGGCGCGAGCTGCCGACGCGCGGGGTGTTCATGTCGGCCCACATCAAGAGGCCGAGCGCGACGAGGTCCTCGGGCGACATGCCGTAGCCGTGGAGGAAGTAGACCACCGGGTAGCTGCGCCCGGCGTTCTCCTCGAGGAAGTAGCCAGGCGGCAGGACCATCGAGACGGGGCCGGTGCGGCCGGTCGACGCGGTGAAGTCGAAGACGAAGGTGTTGACGTAGCCGCACGCCTCGCGGTCGTTCTCGGCGCAGATGCGATCCTGCGTCACGCGGCGCCGATCGCCGTCGGGCCAGCGCGCGTCCATCATCATCAGTCCCGAGCGCAGCCGGTCGATGAGCTGACCGCCCGTGCCGACGTGACCGCCGTCGCCGGCCGTGATGAAGCGCGGGTCGATGTCGGGGTCGCCGTAGCGGACCATCGCCGCGCGCCCCACGTCCTCCCACGGGACGTCGAAGTGCTCGAGCTCGAGGCGCCCGTCCATGTGCAAGGCGGCGTGCCCGTTGTAGTAGCGGACCGGGAAGCCGCGGTTGCTCCAGCCGGCCATCGTGACGTTGGCCATCACGACCCAGTTGAAGAGATCGCGGATGCCGCCGTCGGCGAAGACGTCGACGTCACGCAGGGTCTCGAGGTCCATGTGCTCCGCGAGCCAGCGGGGCGAGGACTCGATCATGCGGTTGGCGCCCCGCGCCCGGTCGAAGCAGCCGTTGCCCTCGCCGATGTCGAAGCCGCCGCCGGGGAGGTCCGCGGTCGGGGCGAGCTGGCGCGTGCCCATCAGCCCGTCGATGCCGACGTCGAGGAAGGCCTCGGCCACCCCGGCCTCGCCCGCGGTGCACTGATCTTCGCCCACCACGTCGCGGTTCCAGTTGCCCTCGGTGCCGCCGGGGTTGAACTGGAAGTGGAAGTCGTCGCCCGCCGGGTCGGGGTTGGTGACGGGATCGTAGGGCGTCCCGTCGGGGCTCGTCTCCATCGCGCTCGGCACCCCGTCGAGGCCGAAGTCGTCGAAGGGCTCCCGGCCGTTGCGGATCACCGGCTCGCCCGCGTCGCGCACGCCGTTCCCGTTCACGTCGACCGCGAGCACGACCTCGATGGGCATGCCGTGGCCGCCGTCGGGGTTCCAGTGGCCGATGTCGCCGGGGACCTCGCCGCCGTCGCAGAAGGTGATGACGGGGTGCTGGCCGTCGGGGTTGAACTCGTCGTCGAAGAAGCCCGCGCCCTCGCTGCCGCTGAGGAAGTCTCCGTCGCCGTCGAAGGGCGGGACGATGATCTGGGCGTCGGGGGCGCAGCGCGCGCTCGCGGGCATGGTGCGCACCTCGTCGGGCACGCCGGGCGGGGTGACGCTCGGCTCGCTCGGGTCCGCGGTCCGGTCGTAGTTCGGGTTGCCGAACATCGTGGCCAGGTCGCGGAAGATCGAGATGTAGTCGGTGCGGTTGAAGGTGCCGCCCTGGCCCTCGAAGCCGTCCTCGTACCACCAGTGCTCGAAGTGCTGCGGGTGCTCGTGGATGTGCTCGACGGGCGGGGTGCGCGCGAGCGAGGCGCCCATCGCGCAGCCCTCCGGGTCCAGCTGGCGCTCGGTCTCGGTGCAGAACCCGCCCACGTGATAGTTGCGGATGTGCTCGAGCATGAAGGTCCAGTCGGTCGGGCCGCCGAGCGGGGCCACGAAGTCGAACAGCTCCGGGTTGCCGAGGCCGATGCGCCCCGAGCCGCTGCCTCCCATCGAGAAGCCGAGGATGCCGCGGAAGACGAACTCGCGGTCCCGCCGCGTCGGCGCGTCCTCGCGGACCACCGCCTGGTAGGTGCCGAGCCGCGCCATCTCGAAGGTGAGCGTGCCGCCGCCCGCGGAGCCCTGGAAGCGCGGGCTCGCGATGCCCACGAGGCGCGCCTCCTCCATGTGGGGGCCGCGCCACACGACCTCGACGTGCCCGAGCCCGGCCCCGCTCGGGAGGCGCGCGCTCGTCACGGGGATGGTGAGCGGGATCTCGCGGTTCAGGATCGCGTGCGCGGGCCCGAAGGTCACCGCCGGCCCGAGCGCGAGGTAGCCGGCCGGGGTCATGTCCTCCGCGCAGTCGATCGCCGCGTCGAAGGGGTCCACGTGGTAGCGGTCGTCCCGCGCGGCGCCCTCGGGGAGCGCGATCGCGGCGCCCGCGAGCGCGCCGCTCTCCACGGAGAGCCCGCCCGCGGGGGCGACGTTTCCGCTCGCCGATCCGTCGCACGCGGCCACCGGCGCGTCGTCGATGACGACCACCTCGAGGGCCGCCTCGCTCGTGTCGCCGCTCTCGTGGGAGGCGGTCGCGGTCAGGGTGATCGTGCCGGGCGCGACGCCGGTGAGCACGAGGTCGACGCGGTCACGCGTGGGCGGGATGCTCACCGTGGCCGGCGCGTCGACCACGCCGTCCGCGCTCGCCGTGAGGGTGAGCGTCGCGCCGGGGAGGCAGTCCTTGTCGAACGTCAGGTGCACGGCCCGCTCGGCCCCGACCGCCATGCCCACCGACGTGCGCGACCAGGTCAGCTCCGGGAACGCCACGCTGCCGCAGCCCATCACCACGGCGCCCGCGTCTCCCGGGCCCCCGTCGGAGTCGGTCGCGCCGTCGTCGCAGGCGGCGAGCGCGAGGGTCAGAGAGAGGGAGACGAACAAGCCGGTGAAGCGCATCGCGGAGAGGATAGCGAGATTGGCCCGACCGATCTCGGGCAAGGTCGACTGGAAACCGCCGTAAGGCTCGTGTCAGGGTTCTGGCGCGATGCGCGGCGCTCTCCTCTCCCTCCTGTTGGTCCTCGCCGGGTGCGGTGGGGAGTCACTGGCCCCCGATGGCGGCGTGGGCCTCGACGCGTACTCGCCTCCGCCCCCGGACGCAGGCCCCGCCGAGCCCACACCCGACGCGCGGGTCCCCTTGCCGGGCCGAGACGCAGGCGCCGAGCCGAGCGCGGATGGCGGCGCGCCCGACGCTGGCCCGCCGCCGCCCGACGACGTGCGCTTCGTGCTGATGGGCGACACCGGCGAGGGCAACGCCGATCAGCGCGCGGTCGCGGTGGCCATCCGCGACTACTGCGCGCTCGAGGGCTGCGACTTCGTCATCCTGCTCGGCGACAACATCTACGACTCGGGCGCGTCCTCGGTCGACGACCCGCAGTGGACGACGAAGTTCGAGGACCCCTACCGCGACGTGGAGCTGCCCTTCTACGCGGTGCTCGGCAACCACGACTACGGCGGCGTGCTCTTCGGGCGCGACTCGGGCGGGCTCGGCAACGAGTGGGACAAGGGGCCGGTCGAGGTGATGTACTCGGCGCGCTCGACCAAGTGGACGATGCCGGACACCCACTACACCTTCCAGGTGGGCAACGTGGGGTTCGTCATGATGGACACCAACTCCATCCTCTGGGACGACACCACGAACGGCGACCAGCGCGCGTGGTTCCCCGGCGCGGTCGCGGATCTCCGGGCCTCGGGCGCGGAGTGGATCATGGCCGCGGGCCACCACCCGCTCCGGAGCAACGGCGCGCACGGCAACGCCGGGAGCTACGAGTCGCTCGAGATCGGCGGCGTCGACGTGCCCATCCCGATCCCCATCATGGACGGGCGCAACTTCCGTCGCTTCATGCACGACTACGTCTGCGGCAACGTGGACTTCGCCTTCGCGGGCCACGACCACAACCGTCAGTGGCTCGACGAGCCCGACGCGTGCGGCGGCACGGAGCTGGTCGTCAACGGCGCGGGCGCCAAGACCAAGTCCTTCGACCGCGACGACCGCAACGCCGCGCACTGGCAGAACGACGCCATCGAGGGCTTCATGTACGTGCACATCTCGGGCGACACCATGATCGGCCGCTTCATCGACTCGAGCGGCGCCGTCGAGTACGAGCGCATGCTGATGCGCCCCAGCGCGAGCTGGTAGTCACCGCGCGCCTCGACGCGCGTACGCTCCGGCCCCAGGGAGGTCAGATGAGCGACACGGTGACGATCTCGAAGAAGGCGCCCTTGCGGGTGGCCACGTGGAGCGAGCTGGAGGATCGGGTGCCGGCCTACGCGCTCGCGCTCCAGACGGATCTGGTGGTGATCCGGCTGGGGGACGAGGTCTCCGTGCTCTACGGGCGCTGCCTGCACCGCGGGGCGCTCATGGCCGACGGACGGATCGAAGGTGACAACCTCATCTGTGGTCTTCATGGTTGGGACTACCGGGTCGACACCGGCGTCAGCGCGTACGCGAACGACGAGATCCTGCACAAGTTCGACGCGCGCATCGACCCGTCCGAGGACGCGGTGTTCATCGAGGAGGCGGACGTGCGCGCGTTCCAGCGCGTCCACCCGCAGCCCTACGACCGCGAGGCCTATCTCGGGCTCTATCAGGACCCCCACGGCGCGCCGGAGGAGGACGCCAACGGCTACATCCAGCGGCTCGCGCGCGAGGGGCTCGAGGAGACGGGGCACCACGGCGTGGTCAGCGCGATGGGCGTGCCGCGGAATCAGCTGCCGCGCTGGGACTCGCTCCAGCTGCTCACGGCGCAGCTCGCGCGCCGCCCGCTCGCGGACGACGCCGAGGTCGGCACGGAGCTCGTCATCGGGCCGCGGGCCGACAAGCCGCTCCGGCTCGCGATCCCGCTCTTCGTCAGCGACATGAGCTTCGGCGCGCTCAGCGAGGAGGCGAAGATCGCCCTCGCGAAGGGCGCAGAGGGCGCGGGCACGGGCATCTGCTCGGGCGAGGGCGGCATGCTGCCCGAGGAGCAGGCGGCCAACTCCCGCTACTTCTACGAGCTGGCCAGCGCGCGCTTCGGCTGGAGCATGGACAAGGTGAAGCGCTGCCAGGCGTTTCACTTCAAGGGCGGGCAGGGGGCCAAGACGGGCACGGGCGGGCACCTCCCCGGCAACAAGGTCGTGGGCAAGATCGCCGAGGTGCGCGGGCTCGAGCCGGGCACGCCCGCGGTGAGCCCGAGCCGCTTCGAGGACCTCGCGAGCATCGACGACTTCCGACGCGTGGCCGACGAGGTGCGCGAGGCCACGGGCGGGATCCCGATCGGCTTCAAGCTGAGCGCGCAGCACATCGAGGCCGACCTCGACTTCGCCGTCGCGGCGAGCGCGGACTACGTGATCCTCGACGGGCGCGGCGGCGGGACCGGGGCCGCGCCCGAGATCTTCAAGGACAACATCAGCGTGCCGACGATGATCGCGCTGGCCCGCGCGCGCGCTCACCTCGACCGGCGCGAGCTCGACGATCTGACCCTGATCATCACGGGCGGGCTGCGAACCGAGGGGGACTTCGTCAAGGCGCTCGCGCTCGGGGCGGACGGGGTGGCGATCGCGAACAGCGCCATCCAGGCCATCGGCTGCCTCGGCATGCGGGCCTGCCACACCAACAACTGCCCGGTGGGCATCGCGACGCAGAAGGAGAGCCTGCGTGCGCGCCTCCAGATCGACGAGAGCGCCGCGCGCCTGACCCGCTTCTTCGAGTCCACCACCGCGCTGATGAAGATCCTCGCCCGCGCCTGCGGCCACGCGCGGCTCGGCGACTTCGCGCTCGACGACCTGACCACCTACGACCGTGACCTCGCCCACCTCACGGGCGTGCCCTACGCAGGGCTCGGCCAGATCTGATGGACGACCGCTGATCGGAAACCTCGCCCGCGCTCGGCCGAAGAGCGCGGCGTGACTTCCCGAACCGCCTCCGTGACCCCCCATCCCCTCGGGACCCATCCTCTCGGGAGGGAGCGGAGATGACGCAGAACGCGTCCGACTACGCCGACGCGCTGTCCGCGCACGTCACCGACGCGGCGTGGGCGATCGGGCTCAGCGTGCTCGCGCTCGTGGTCGTGCTCGCCATCGCGTGCCTCCGCCGCCCCGGCTCGAGGGATGTCGCGCGTCTCCTGCTCGCGCCGATCGCCATGCTGCCCTTCGCGCTCTTCCTGGGGACGACGCCGCCCCCCGTCCCGACCCTCGCGCGCGGGGAGGCCGTCGTCATTCACGCCCGCGCTCACCGCTGGCGCTGGGAGTTCGAGCAGTCCAATGGAATGATCGAGGGCCGGCTCCTCGTCCCGGTGGGTCGGACCGTGCACCTCGTGCTGACGAGCGAGGGGCCGGAGCCGACCGTGCACTCGTTCCACGTCCCCGCCCTCGGGATCGGGGTGGACGTCGCGCCCGGCCAGAAGCGCCACGTCCTCTTCGTGGCGGAGCGGGAGGGCGACTACCTCATCGAGTGCGGCGCCTTCTGCGGCACGGGTCACGCGCGCATGTCCGCGTCGCTCGTCGTAGTGTCGCAGGCCGAGTTCGACCGCCCCTACGGTTGCACTCTCGGCTTGCACGCGCCTCTGGACGTCACGATGGCGGAGTGGGGCGAGAGGGTGTTCGCGAACAACGGCTGCCCCGCGTGTCACACCGTGGGCGAGGCGCGCTCGGACTTACCCTCGACGCAGCCCTCGAGCCTGCCCGACGACGAGCCCTCGCGCCCGCCCTTGGTCCTGGTGGGCCCCGGCCTCTACGACCTCGTGATGCGCGAGCGCACGCTGAGCGACGGCGCGGTGGTCCTCGCGGACACCGACTACCTGCGCCGCGCGATCGTGAGGCCCCAGGACGACGTCGTGGTGGGGTACGAGGAGACGTCGATGCCGGCCTTCAACCTCCCGGAGGCGCAGGTGAACGCCTTGCTGGCCTATCTGCACGCGCTGTCGGCCAGCCCTGAGATCCGCGAGCGGGCGAAGGACTTCGAGCCCTACTGAGCGAAGCTCTCTTCAGGCCGCGTCGCTCGAGGTGCAGACGCGGTTGCGGCCCGAGCGCTTGGCGGCGTAGAGCGCGTTGTCGGTGACCTTGAAGAGCGTCTCCGGCGAGTCGGCGTCGTGGGGGAAGGTCGCGACGCCGACCGAGCACTTGACGCTCAGCTTGCCCAGCTCGGTGGTGAACACCGTCTCGCCCAGCTCGACGCGGATGCGCTCGGCGAGCGTGATCGCGCCCTCGGTGTCCGTCTCCTCGCAGAGCACGCAGAACTCCTCGCCGCCGAAGCGCGCGACCGCGTCCGTGTCGCGCTTGACCCGGTTCAGGATCGCGCCGAGCTCCTTGATGACCACGTCGCCGACGTCGTGCCCGTAGGTGTCGTTGACGCTCTTGAAGTGGTCGATGTCGGTGACCAGGAGCGAGAGCTTGCGCCCGAAGCGGTCGGCGCTCTTGAGCTTCGCGTCGAGCTCCTCGAGGAACGCGCGCTTGTTCAGGCAGCCCGTGAGCCCATCCGTGGTGGCCATCTCCTCGAGGCGCCGCACCGCGGCCGCGTTGCTCATCGCCACCGCGAGCTGGTTGGCCAGCACCTGCAGCGTGGGGCGCACCGCGTCGTTGAAGGCGTCGCGGCGGTGCGCGGCCAGGGCCAGCGTGCCAATCGCGTCCTCGCGCACCACGAGCGGCAGGATCAGCAGCGACGACATCTCCTTGAGGTTCGCCCGCTTGGTGTAGACGACCTGCTGCCGGGCATCGAACTCGCCGCGGTAGGGGAGGTAGTGGCGGTTCTTGACCGCCATCGCGGTGAGCGACGTGTTGTCGCGGAAGGTGAGCTTGGCGAAGCGCTCCGCCTCCTCGCCCACCGCCTTGCGCACGCTGTGGCGCTTGCTCTCCGCGTCGTAGAGCGTGATGGCCGCGAAGTCGTAGGGGGCGATGTCGCCCGCCGCGCTGAGCCCCGCGTCGATGACCTGGTCCTCGCTCAGCGCCTCGCCCAGCGCCTGGGACGCGCGGTAGAGGTGGGTCTGCTCGCGCTTGCTGCGCTCGAGCTGCACGAAGACGCGCTCGTTCTGGATCGCGCGCAGCACCTGGGCGACCGCGCCCGTCAGGACCTCCTCCTCCTGCGGCGTGAACGGCCGCGCGCCGAGTCGGTCGGCGCAGAGCGCGCCCTGCACGTTGCCGCTGCCCGGGTCCGTGACCGGCACGCCGAGGAAGGTCCCCACCCGCGCGCCGTTCTGGTAGTAGCAGAGCCCCTTGTAACCTGGCTTGAGGTTCTCCAGGTTCATGGTCAGGCCGCGGCTCGCCACCGCGCCGACCGCGCCCTCCCCGGCCGAGAACGGCCCCTCGGCCACGTCGTCCGAGTCGGTGGCCAGCTCGACGATGCGGAGCTTGCCCGTGTCGTCCTTCATGAAGAGCACGCAGGTGTGCAGATCGAGCGTGCGCTTGAGCAGATCGAGCACGTGGTAGAGCGCGTCGTGCACCTGCTCGAGGCTCGAGCGGAAGACCTTGTCCTCCGCCTGGGCCGAGGCGTCGCTGCTCGCCGCGCCGACGAGCCGGAACAGGCGGCTCTCCTCGCGCACCTTCTCCCGCTCCTGGTCGAGCTCCTTCTTGCTGCGCTCGCGGACCCGGGCGATCTCCGCGCGGGTGAAGACCACGTTCAGCGCCCCGAAGAGCACGATGAAGACCCCGTGCAGGGCGAAGCGCTCCCAGTCGGCCCGCGCCTGGGTCAGCCACCAGAGCGCGGCCTCGAAGCCGAGCGCGAAGAGCACGAGGGTGGTGCCCATCGGGCTCCGCGCGAAGGACGCGAGGAACGCGACCAGCACGTAGATCGCCGGGTAGACCGGGCCCTGGAGCCCGCCCCCGAGCTGCACCCCCGCGTGCGCGGCGATGAGCAGCAGCACGCCGAGCTCGAGGTCCAGCCACTTGCCCTCCTCGGCCCCGGGCTTCTCCCGCGCGCGCTTGGCGGCTCGGACCCCGAAGATGGCGAGCCAGGCCAGCCCGACCGCGCCGTGCTCGACCCCGAGGGACTCGGGATCGACGAGGAACACCCCGAGCAGCACCAGCACCGCGAACGCGCTCGCGGCGACGAAGCCGAAGGAGGCCCGCGCGGTCTTTCGGATGGTCAGCGCTGCGTGGACGAGGGACGACATGGCGGCGGCAGTCCCCCATCCGGTAACGGATCGCGCGGTCGGTGGTCAAAAAAGCGGAGGCGGGCGCGAGGGCCCCGATTTCTGGACGGATGGAGGGCGGCGTGGTGAGCATGGGCCGCCCGTGTCTCGACTCGGAAGCGCGCTCGCCTGGATGCTGCCCTTCGGGCTCCTGATCTTGTCGATCGTGAGCGTGCCGCTCGCGATCCTCGATGAGGAGGGCCTGCCGCGCTACCGCGCGCTCAAGGGGGAGCTGGCCGAGGTGGACCGGGTGAACGGGCGCCTGCGCCGCGAGGTGGAGCTGCTGCACCGCGAGGTCGACGCCTTGCGCACGGACCCCGAGACCATCGAGCGGATCGCCCGCGACGAGCTGGGCATGATCCGCGACGACGAGCTGATGTTCCAGTTCGCCCAGTGACTACAGGGCGTCGGCCGGCGGCGGCTGCTCGGTGGGCTCGGGGGTCATGCGGCGGAGCACGGCCAGGACGATCAGGATCAGGACGGTCAGGCCCACCGCGAGGAGGTAGCGGCCGAGTCCGGCCGCGGTCCCGAGGGCGGCGGTGGCCAGGAGCGACGCCGCGGTGGTCAGCCCGACCACGCGATCCTTGGAGATGAAGACCGTGCCCGCGCCGACGAAGCCGATCCCGGCCACGATCGCCTCGATGGCGCGGATCGGATCGAGGCGCGCGTTGCTGGCGTCGACCAGGTCCACCAGGAGGAGCGCGATGCCGCTGAAGGCGGCCGCGCTCGCGGCCACGAGCATGTGGGTGCGCAAGCCAGCCGGGCGGGCGAGCCGCTCGCGCTCCCAGCCCACGGGGACGGCGAGGGCCAGAGCCAGCCCCACCCGGAGCAGCAGGATGGCGTCCATCTCCACGCTCCGTCCTCTATCCCCACCCCTCAGCCGAGCAACGACGGGCCGCGCGGGATGTGGCGCATCTGCCGGGGATGCTTGACACTTTCTCGGCGCCTCCCTATTGCCGAGGTTGCCCTCGGAGCTGACCACCGCGTGCCTCACCCCAGTCGACCTGAGCTGACCTTTCGCGCTCGGAAGATCCTGTACGCGGTGATCACCGAGTACGTGGCGAGCGGAGAGCCGGTCGGGTCTCGCCGGCTGGCCAAGCGCTACGGCATCAACCTGTCCGCGGCCACCATCCGGAACGTGCTCGCCGACCTGACCGACGCGGGCTTCCTCGGGCAGCCGCACACCAGCGCGGGGCGCGTCCCGACCGAGCGCGGCTTCCGCGTGTTCGTCGACGCGCTCATCCAGATGCGCGAGGTCACGGCGGAGGACCGAGACGCGGTGATGCAGCGCATGCGGGATCTGCGCCCCGGCGTGGACGACCTCGTGAAGGAGGCGGGCCGGCTGCTCGCGACGATGGCCGGCGCCGCGGCCGTGGTCACCCGTCCCCGCGCGGACGCCGAGCCGCTCTCGCAGATCCGCTTCCTCGAGCTGCGGCCGGGGGAGCTGCTCGCGCTGATCATCACGCGCGACGGCGCCATCCAGAACCGGGCCATCCCCGCGCCCGAGCTCACCCCGTCCGCGCTCGAGCGGCTGAACAACTACCTGGCCGAGAAGGTGGCCGGCAAGACGCTCGCGGAGGTCCGCAAGGCGCTCTCGAGCGAGGTGGCGGACGAGCGCACGCTCCAGCAGCAGGCGCAGCAGGTCCTCGAGGCCGCGGCGTCGACCCAGGACGAAGAGCGCGACATCGTCATCCAGGGCCACACCGTGCTCTTCGACCGGCCCGAGTTCTCGGACTCGGAGAACATCCGGCGCTATCTGCGCACGTTCGAGGAGAAGGAGCGCCTGCTCGGCCTGCTCGACTCGACCATCGCCGCGGGCGGGGTCCAGGTGCTCATCGGCTCCGAGACGGAGCTCGAGGAGGTGCCCGACATCTCGCTCATCAGCGCCAGCTACCAGCGCAGCGGCCGCACCGCGGGCACGGTCGGCATCATCGGCCCCACCCGCATGGACTATGGCAAGCTCGTGCCTCTGGTCGGCTTCACCGCGCAGGTGATCAGCGACGTGCTCGACGGTGTGCACTCCGACGAAGAGGAGCCGGACGACGCGTGAGGTTGGGCTTTGGGGATTCCGGTGCTAGAGCGCATCTCGAAACCCTCCCGTCGCCTGGCCGGCGGGACGGGCCCCATCCGCGGCCGGTCGCTCCTCGAAAATACTCCGGCATTTCCTCGTCGCGCCCAACCACGGCTGGGACCCGTCGCGCTCGGCCATGCTCGGTCCGAGTCTCGAGATGCGCTCTAGCGCCTGGAATTCGCGAACCTTTCTGATCAAACTCCGGCGCGCTGGACTATGATGGGCCGCTCTGGTTCCCGGCCCAGGGAGTGAAACGGTCGTGAGCGACGTGGATATCAAGAGCCCCGACGAAGAGACCGGCGAAGAAGCCGAGCCCAACGCCAAGAAGCCGGTAGCGACGCTGCCCGAGGACGACGCGGGCGAGGCCCAGCTGTCGCCCATGGAGGAGCTCGAGGCGGAGCGCGCGAAGCTGAAGGACCAGCTGCTGCGTACGGCGGCCGACTTCGACAACTACCGAAAGCGCGCCCGAAAGGACGTGGAGCTCGCCGAGCGCAAGGGCAAGGAGGCGGTCCTCCGCGAGATCCTGCCCGTGATCGACAACCTCGAGCGCGCGGTGGCCGCGTCCGCCGACGCCGTCGACGTCCAGGCGGTGCGGGACGGCGTCAACATGGTGCTGAAGAGCTTCGAGGAGTCGGCGGCCCGGCTCGGCATCGAGCGCGTGGAGTCCGTCGGGCAGCGCTTCGACCCGAACCTCCACGACGCCTTCCAGCAGGTCGAGACGGACGAGCACGTGCCCGGCACGGTGGTCCAGGAGTATCAGCCCGGATATAAGATGGGGGACAAGCTCCTCCGACCCGCGATGGTCGTCGTGGCCCGCAAGGTGCCCGAACCCAAGACGGAGGAGGGCGACGCCTCCTGACGTCGCGCCCGCGCTCGTATGTCCAAGGTCATCGGGATCGATCTCGGCACCACCAACTCGTGCGTCGCGTTCATCGAGAACGGCGAGCCGGTGGTGATCCCGAACGCGGAGGGCTCGCGCACCACGCCCTCCGTGGTGGCGTTCATGAAGGACGGCGAGCGTCGCGTCGGCACCGTGGCCAAGCGGCAGGCGGTCACGAACCCCGAGAACACCGTCTACGCCGTCAAGCGCCTGATGGGCCGTCGCTTCGAGAGCGAAGAGGCCAAGTGGCAGGCGGAGTCCGTGCCCTACCGCGTCGTGCAGGCGATGAACGGAGACGCCTGGGTCGCGGTCGGTGACGCCGAGTACTCGCCGCCCGAGGTGTCGGCGATGATCCTCCAGTCGATGCGCGAGGTGGCCGAGGCCTACGTGGGATCCGAGATCTCCGAGGCGGTGGTCACCGTGCCGGCCTACTTCGACGACGCGCAGCGGCAAGCGACGCGCGACGCGGGCAAGATCGCCGGGCTCGAGGTCAAGCGCATCATCAACGAGCCCACCGCGGCCGCGCTCGCCTACGGGCTCGACGCGACCAAGCAGGGCAAGGTCGCGGTCTACGACCTCGGCGGCGGCACGTTCGACATCTCGATCATGGAGATCCAGGACGGCGTCTTCAAGGTCCTGAGCACCAATGGTGATACGCACCTGGGCGGGGAAGACTTCGACGGGGAGATCGTCAACCTCCTGGCCGAGCGCTTCCTGAAGGAGCACGAGGGGCTCGACCTCCGCAAGGACAAGGTGGCGCTGCAGCGCCTCAAGGAGCAGGCGGAGAAGGCCAAGCACGAGCTCTCCACCGCGCTCGACACCGAGATCAACCTCCCCTTCATCGCCGCGGACGCGACCGGCCCGAAGCACCTCGTGACGCAGGTGAAGCGCTCGGAGCTGGAGATCCGCGTCTCGGACCTCGTCGAGCGGACGCTCGGGCCCTGCAAGAAGGCGCTCGACGACGCGGGCGTGAAGACCGAGGACATCGAGGACGTGATCCTCGTCGGCGGCATGACGCGCATGCCGCTCGTCCAGAAGATCGTCACCGAGTTCTTCGGCAAGAAGCCCCACAAGGGCGTCAACCCCGACGAGGTCGTGGCCATCGGCGCCGCCATCCAGGGCGCCTCGCTCTCGGGCGAGATGGAGGAGGTGCTCCTCCTCGATGTCACCCCGCTGTCCCTCGGCGTCGAGGTCGGCGGCGGCATCTTCCACCGCTTGATCGAGCGCAACACGACCATCCCCGCCAGCGCGGAGGAGGTCTTCACGACCAGCATCGACAACCAGCCCTTCGTGCCGATCCACGTGCTCCAGGGCGAGCGCGAGATGGCGGGCGACAACAAGACCCTCGCCAAGTTCGAGCTCGCGCCCATCCCCCCCGCGCCGCGCGGCGTGCCGGAGGTCGAGGTGCGCTTCGAGATCGACGCGGACGGCATCGTCAACGTGTCGGCCAAGGACCTCGGCTCCGGGCGAGAGCAGAAGGTGCGCGTCGTGGCCTCCAGCGGCCTGACCCAGGAGCAGGTCGACAAGCTCGTCGAAGAGGCGGGCAAGTACCGACAGAGCGACGAGAAGCGCAAGGAGCTCGCCGAGCTGCGCAACTCGGCCGAAGCTCTGCTATACACCTCCCAGCGTGCGGTGGAGGAGATGGCTGAGCTCGTGGAACCTGATGTCATCGAAGCGGTAGCGCAGGACATCGAGCAGCTCCGCGAGCTGTTGTCGGGGGGAGACGCAATTGCCATCCGTGAGGCGCTTCAGCAGCTCGAGCTGAGCGCCTATCGGATCGCCGAGTCCATGTACGGCGGCGGCGACGCCTGACCGGATCTGGCTCGGGGATCTGTGGAGGTTCCCTGATGCGCCTCGTTTCGCTCTCTCTCTCCGTGGCGTCGCTCTGCGCCGTCGCGGCCACACACACGCAGATCGCACGCGCGCAGGACATGCCCGCCGCGGCGGTGCTCGAGACCCAGGTCGCGGGCGGCGTCGACGCGGGCACGGGCGGCGCCGTGGACCGGCTGATCCGCGCGGAGCTCGACGGGCTCGGCACGGTCCGCACGTCCAGCGGGGTCGCGCTCGACCTCGGTGAGGTGCAGCTCGCGCTCGGCTGCGTCGGCGAGACGCCGGAGTGCCTCGGCCCGGTCGCGGCCGAGCTCTCGGTGGCGCTGCTGGTGATCCCGCACCTCG
>SHBB01000159.1 GCA_004213565.1 Sandaracinaceae bacterium | reverse complement strand
CGGAGTGACCAACCTCGACATGGGAGAGGTCGCCGTGCGCCGGCTCGAAGGAGGCGAGTTCGGCACCACCGAGGGCCGCGGACAGGTCGGGCTGACCTACGCCTGCTGCGAGACGTGCGGGTGCACCGGGTCCGACCCGCAGGGCGTCGCCCGGCTCGACCGGGACGCCGCCGCGGAGCGGCTCCCCATGGTGATCATCGCGACGCCGAGCACCGGCATGGGCCCGTTCGACCGTCGGGTGCTCGACACCGGCCCGTACGGCCTGACGTGGGGGCGCGACAACACGCTGTACGTCGGCAACGTGACTGGACAGGGAGATCTGGTGCGGGCGAACCTCGAGGACGGCGGCACCGAGGAGCTGCATCGGCTGCCCGCGCGCATCCACGCCAGCGCGGTCTTCGACCCTCGCACGCTCCTCGTGGCGCTGGACGAGGGCGTGGTGCTGCGGGTGAGCACCGCCTCGGAGGCCACCGCACCCTGGGCCGAGCTGGGCGAGGACGTGACGAGCCTGGTGCGGGACCCCTTCACCGGCCGCGTCTACGCGTCGGTCGCGAGCGGACGCGTGCTGGAGCTCGACGCGGACGGGACCTCGCGCGGAGAGTGGCAGACCCCCGGTGAGCGGGGCCGCCTCGCCTACGCGCCGGACGGCGCGCTCTACTACCTGGTCGCGGGCTGGGAGCGCCGCGCGGAGGTCTTCCGCTACCCGCTGCCCGAGACGCGCTGACGGCGGCCTCTCACTCGGCCTGGGCGAGGCGCTCTTCGACCATCGTGTCGGCGATGCGGTAGGTCGGGGCCATGGCGGCCTCGGCGCGCTCCGCGATCTCGAGGATGGTGTCGTAGATCCTCATCGTGCGCTCACGGGAGACCTCGGCGTCGTAGCCGGCGTACTCCTGGGCGACGTTGATGAGCCCGCCCGCGTTGATCGCGTAGTCGGGCGCGTAGAGGATGCCGCGCTGCATGAGGTCGTCACCGTGGCGCTGCTCGGCGAGCTGGTTGTTCGCGGCGCCCGCGACGATCTTGCACTTCAGCCGCGGGATGGTGTCGTCGTTCAGCGCGCTGCCGAGGGCGCACGGCGCGAAGACGTCACACTCGGTCTCGAAGATGGCGTCGAGCGCGACGATCTCCGCCCCGAGCTCACGCTGGGCGCGCTCGCTCTTGAGGGGGTCGACGTCGGCGACGGTGAGCTTCGCGCCGAGCTCGTGCAGCTGCGCGCAGAGGTGGTAGCCGACGTGGCCGACGCCCTGCACCGCGACGCTCACGCCGTCGAGGTCATCCTTGCCCATGACCTTCTTCACGCACGCCTCGATGCCGCGACGCACGCCGAGCGCGGTGAAGGGCGAGGGGTCTCCCGAGCCGCCGTGCTCGGGCTTGACGCCGGTCACGTGCTTGGTCACGCCGCGCACGATCTCCATGTCCTCGATGCCCGTGCCGCTGTCCTCGGCCGTGATGTAGTGCCCGCCGAGGTCGTCGATGAGCTTGCCGAACGCGCGGAAGACGGCGCTCCGGTCGAACTGGCCGCTCGGGCGGATGATCACCGACTTGCCGCCGCCGTGCGGGATGCCGGTGATGGCGGCCTTGTAGGTCATGCCCCGCGCGAGGCGGAGCGCGTCGATGATGGCCGACTCGTGCGTGTCGTAGTGGATGAAGCGGCAGCCGCCGAGGGCGGGCCCGAGCCGCGTGTCGTGAATCGCCACGATGGCCTCGAGGCCGCTCGCCGCGTCGCGCTTCAGGTGAATCTCACCGTAGTCGTGCTGCTCGAGGAGATCGAAGATGCTCTGTGCCATGTCCATCCATCCCGTGAAACGGCGCGGACCATAGCAGCGCCGCGAGGGGAGGAAACCGGTTCGCTCACAGGCAACGCGGGGGCGCGCCGCGCGTCGGTCGGAAGCGCCCCAGGCCGAGCGGCCCGGCGTGGGACGTCCACTCGGGGTCAGCCATGGTCCACCGATCGTGGCGCTCGCCGAAGACGACCAGTCCCGGCGCGGTCGGCGTCCCGTGCGGGCGCAGGTAGCAGGACTCGCTGCTCGACGAGACGAGGATCTCCGTCGCGCCGTCCCCGTCGAGATCGGCGATGACCGGGTACTCGGTGCGCGTGCGCGAGAAGTTGCGCGCCTGGTGCACGACCGCCCCGTCGCGCGCGTCGATGACCCGCAGGCGCTGCTCGTCCGCGTGCACGATCTCCGCGACTCCGTCTCCGTCGAGGTCGGCGGCCGAGATCCCGGTCACCGCGCTCATCGGATCGAGGATCGGCGTGGACCATCGGATCTCGCAGCCCTCGCACTCGGGATCGAGCCGCAGGAGTTGGCCCCAGTTCGCGACGAACACCTCCGCCGCGCCGTCCCCGTCGACGTCGGCGACCAGAGGCGGGCCGCCCGCGAACACCGGGATCGGGAGCGGGTTCTCCATGTCCGGGCAACCGAAGAGGGTCTCGCTCGGAGCGCCCGGCAGGTGCACCTGGGCCAGGGTCCGCCCCGAGCGCGCATCGAGGAAGAGCACCCGCGACTTCGCCACCAGCACCACCTCGGGCCCCGGGTGCGCGCGGAGCACGTCGCGCACGGCGGCGAAGCCCTGCACCTCTTCCTCCTCGTGCCGCCAGAGCACCTCGCCGCGGGCCGTGAAGGCGAGGCTGCCCGCGACGACGTCGAGTCGGCCGTCCCCGTCGAGATCCGCCACCTGACTCAGCGGGCCCCAGTAGCCCTGGGACCCGCGGAGGGCGTCCCCGTCGAGGCAGAAGCGCGTCTCTCCGGTCGCGCCCTCGACGACGCAGTGCCCGAAGACGACCTCGTGGGTGCCGTCACCCTCGAGATCGACCACGAGCGGCGCGCCCGAGACGCTGAGCAGCGGCCGGCGCCCGCTCGAGCCGATGGGTGGGGCGGGGGGCGGCGCGTTCGACATCCAGATCCGCGTCAGATCGGTCTCGAACGCGACCATGTGCCCCCAGGCCCCGAGCGCGACGAGCTCGAGCTCACCGTCGCCGTCGAGGTCGCCCGCGGCCAGGCTCGCGGTGGGCGCGAGGGTCGTGAACCGCGGCGGGTCTCCCCAGGAGCGCGTCTCGCCGGTCTCGAGATCGACGACGCGGAGGACGCCGCCGAGCTCCACCGGCATCCGGCCCGTGAACTCGGGCGCCTCGACGTTGAGCCTGAACGAGGCGTCGACGATGCGCCCGTGCGAGACGAACGCGAGGCGCGGTCGGTCGCCCGCCCGGCGCGGCGGGAGCACGAGCGGGGTCGATGTGACGTGCGCCCGGTCCGGGAACTCCGCCAGCGGCGCGCGGGGCCAGCGATCTTGCTCGACCATCGCCAGGGGCTCGCAGCCGGGGCCGACGTCGTGACCGACCGGGGGCGATGTGTCCGGCATCGGGCGCGCAGAGTCGCCGCCGTCGCCCGCGTCCTCACCCGCGTCGTCGCGCGCCTCGACGCTCCCGTCCATCGCCGCCGCGCCGCCGTGCGGGTGGCTGCGATGACAGCTCGCCAAGACCCCCGCGAAGGCGACGAGCCGCAAGATTCGATGCCAACCCCCCGACCGCACGGTGACAGCCTGATCGACCACGCCGCTCGCGTCCACCGCGCCCTCTCGGCCGGCGAGAGGAGGTGCGCCCGAGAGCGTACGGGGCTAGGTTCGCCCCCGTGCGATGGGCGATCCTCACGCTGACGCTCCTGGCTCCCGCGGTGGCCTCCGCGCAGGAGCACGGCGCGTACGGGCGCTTGCAGGGCGACCTCACGCTGGAGGGCGCGGTGGGCGGCGGGGTCACCTTCGCGGGCGACGCGCTCGACGCGGTCTCGGGAGCCGGCGCGGCGGAGCTGCGCGCGCGCTACCTCGACATGGCGGGGCTCATGGCCGGGGTGGAGATCCGCCCCGAGGGCGCGAGCCGGGTGCTCCTCATGGCCGATCTCCGCCCGCTCTTCTTCGGCCGCTTCATCCTCGGCGCCACCTTCGGCGACCGCTACTGGGACGTGCTGCTCGACTCCATCGGGATCGATCTCGGGCTCGCCGTCACGCCGCTCGAGGAGGGGGCCGGGGTCGCCTTCGCGATCGGCTTCGGCGTGGACGTGCCGCTCGTGTTCTTCGACGCGGGCATCTCGGGGATCTCGCTGCGGCTCTTCGGACGGCACGTCGCGGCGGCCGAGACGGATCGCTTCGGGCCGAACGCCGGCGTGAGCGACTGGATCGCGGGCGGAATGCTGGTGTTTCGAGGCCAGGTGGCGACCGGCCTCCCCGGCTGGGAGCCACGAAGGTATCGCCTGCGCGCCTCGGAGTGACCGTCTCGGGCTGGTCCGTGTTCCTCGATGAGACGCGGCCGCGAGGGCTGGAGTGTCTCACCGAGAGACGCGCCTCCACGAGATGTGCGGCTCCAGCGTTGGCACGAACGATGAAGAGAGGTCTCCCGACGCCGCCCTCGGCGAACGGAGACGACGATGACGAGAATGGGACCGGTTCGAGTGCTCTTGGTCGATGACGACCCTCTGCTCCTCCGCACGGGCGAGCGCTTGCTTCGTCGCTTTCTCGGCGCGGAGGTCGTCACCTCGAGCAACGGCCGGGAGGCGCTGGACCGGATCGAGCGCGGCGAGCGCTTTCATCTGGTCATCACGGACCTCGAGATGCCCGAGATGGACGGCCTCGAGCTGCTCGACCGGCTCGCGGTCGTGGCGCCGGAGCTCCTCGTCGGCGTGTGGTCGGGCTGCGACCACGCGGAGCTCGCGGCCGGTCGCGCCGTGGACTTCATCGTGCGCAAGACGCACCCCAACGGCGACCTCATCGACGCGGTGCGGGCGCTGCCGTGCCTCGGTGGCGAACGGGAGCACGACCTCCGCAGCTCGGGCGTCGTGTGTCGCCCGGCGACGATCGCAGACCGGGCCGAGAAGAAGCGGGGCGCGTCGTGAGCGAGCTCGGAGAGCGTCTGGTGGGTCTGCTCGCGCGCGCCGTCGGCGAGGTCGCGGCCCGGCGCGCCCTGGAGGAGGTGACGCTTCGGCTCGGACACGATCCGAGCGGCCTCGAGCGCCGCCACGCCCTCGAGGTGCTCGAGGAGCTCGCGCAGCAGCCGGGCATCCTGGGCACGACCGCGCTCTTCGCGAAGTCCCGCATCTACCTGGGGTGAAGCGAGCTGCCCTGGAAAAGAGAGCGCGCGGCGCGATCCTGTTATCCTCCGCGGCGATGGTCTATTGCCAGCAGTGCGGAGCCGGCAACGCGGATGACGCGCGCTTCTGCAATCAATGTGGACAGTCGATCGCGGCGCCCGGCGAAGAGGGCGGCCCGCTTCCGACCGAGCCGGCGGCGCAGACCGTCGCGGGGCACGCGGACGCCCCGGCGAGCGCACCGGGCCGCGAGCCCAGCCAGAAGAAGAGCGGCGGCGGCGAGCCCAACGTCTGGGAGATGTCCGAACAGCCTCCGTCGGAGGGCTTCGATCCGACCACGATGAGCCTGTCGGCCATCGGCGTGCGCTCGCGCGGCAAGGCGTGGGGCGTGTTGCTCCTGGTCGTCTCGCTGCTCGTGGGCGCGGGCGCGCTCGGCATGTGGCTGATCATGGGGGCCGAGGAGGAGCCCGCTTCGACGGTGGCCGAGGCCGAGGTGCCCGAGCCCGGCGAGGTGACGCCGGAGGAGATCGAGGTCGGCGAGCCCGTCCCGGAAGGCGACGAGCTTCCGGACGTCGACTACGTGCCCGGTACGCCGCGCCCCTCGACGCGCTCGGCCAGCCGCTCGGGCAGGAGCACGTCCCGGCGAGGCGGCGCGAGCGCTGGCTCCGGGTCGACGGGCGGGTCCACGGGCGGCACGGGCGGCGGCTCCACGGCTGGCTCGGGCGGCGGCTCCACGGGCGGCTCGGGTGGCTCGGGCGGCGGCTCCACGGGTGGCTCGACCGGCGGCTCCACGGCTGGCGGCGGCTCCACCGGTGGCTCGGGCGGTGGCTCGGGCGGTGGCTCCACGGGTGGCTCGACCGGCGGCTCCACGGGCGGCTCGGGCGGCTCGGGCGGCAGCGGCGACCGGGACTGGGAGTCGATGGAGGAGCCCGCGGATCCCGTCGACTTCGAGATGCAGATGTACTCCGGGCGCGTGCGGAGCGTGATCCGGGAGTACTACATCCGGCGCGCCTCGAGCTGCTTCGAGCACGCGAGCCGCAACGAGCAGTCGGTGCGCGGCACCGTCCTGATCGGGTTCGAGATCCAGGCCGACGGAAACACGCGGAACGCGTCCGTCGACCGCAACACCACCGGCATCGACAGCCTCGGCGGCTGTCTCGCGCGTCAGGTCGGAAGCTGGCGCCTCCCCCCGCCGCCGGAGGGTCGCGCTCCCCTGGCGATGCAGATGCCGTTCTCGCGCTGAAGTCTCCCGAGGAAACGCGTTTCACTGATGGCATCCGGAACCGAGCTGTTGATCGTCGATGGCTCCGATCGCGACCGCGAGGGGCTCAGGAAGTTCTTCGACGGCAAGGGGTACGTCTGCACCGCGGTCCGCACGGCCGACGAGGCGAAGGCCCTCGCCACGAAGAAATTCTTCCCCGTCGCGCTGATCGATCTCGACGTGGGCGGCGAAGGGCACGGCGTCGATCTCGTGCGCTACGTGCGCAGCAAGTCACGGCCGACGGCGGTGATCCTCATCACGTCGCGCGCGTCGTTCGACGGCGCGGTCGAGGGCCTGCGCGCGGGCGTGATCGACGTCGTCCAGAAGACACGCGGGCAGGCGGAGCACCTCATCCGCACGGTGGAGCGCGCGCAGGAGCGCCAGGCCGCCCAGGGGGGCGAGCTCTACCGTGAGGTCCGCGCGGTGCTCGACGACTCCTTCAAGGTGATGCTGGGGCTGAGCCGGAAGGTCTACGCGCACCTCTCGCTCGCCGCGACGCCGCTGAAGCCGCGCGTCCTGATCGTCGACCCGGAGCAGGAGTTCCTGAAGGAGCTCAGCCAGCTGGTGCAGGACAAGGACTGGGACGTCGCGGGCGAGATGAACGGCGGCGGCGCCCTCGACCGGGGGAGCAGCACGAAGCTCGACATCATCGCCACGCGGGACGAGCTGCCCGACCTGCGCGGCAGCATGGTGATCCGGTCCATCCAGGCGCAGCACGGCGACGTGCTCGGGCTGCTCTACACCACCGAAGGCGACGGCAAGATCGAGCGCATCGAGCACGGACAGGTCGAGGACGTGGACCGGCCCTTCACGGGGGCGGCCCAGCTCATCGAGAAGATCGACGCGGTGGTCGAAGAGCTCGGCACGCGCACCCAGGAGCGGCGCTTCATCCAGGCCTTCAGCGCGGACCATCGGGACTTCCTGAAGCGGTACGCGGAGCTGAAGCTGAAGATCGACCGGCTGATCAGCGATTGACTCGCGCCGCGGTTCGTTGGAGAACCGGCTCATGTCTCGCAAGCACGTCGACGAAGAGCACCTGAACATCACCGGCCGCCACCGGCACTCCCAGCCCCCCGGCGTCGCCGTCGAGGACGACGTGATCGTCGTGATCACGCAGGCCTTCGGACCCAAAGGCGACAACCTCGTCGGCCTCTCGGACGTGACCTTCGACGAGCACCCCGCGGTGACGCTCAAGGTCCGCCACGGAGACCGCGAGGGCCTCGTGCACCTCAGCCCCATCCACGGCGACAAGCGCAAAGAGGGCATGACCGACTTCCCCGTCGGCACGAAGCTCGAGCTGCTCTGCCCGGTCTCCGGCGAGAAGCTCCCGCAGCTCGAAGAGATCCGCGATGACGACAGCAACGCGAGCTACTACGCGATCTGGCTGAGCCCCAAGCTCGACCAGGGCGCGTACGTCGCCATCAGCGACGTGTGGGGCCACTACCACTCGCGCATCGTCGAGGACGACGAGCTGATCAGCCACTGGACCGCGCAGCACTCCGAGCTGTAGGCGCTGCTACAAGACGCCCTTGGGCTCGGGCGGTTCGGGGGTGCGCCGTTTGATCGGGCCCCAGCCGTCGTGCTCCGCCTGGTCGAAGAAACCGCCTTCGCTCGGCTCGCTGGAAGGCGCCGCCTGGATCTCGTCTTCGGGAGACGGAGACAGCACATCATCGTCGGCCGGCGGCCGCTTCTTCTCGGTCATTTCGAGACCCCCCGGAGAGATGGAACCGGCGGGGTCGTGACCCCACCAAGCGATGAAGGTAGGGGGACGGCGTCCCCGTAGCAAGACCATCAATGGGGGACCGAAGGCGCGGCCGTGTCGAATTACAGCTGCGCCGATCGCGGGCCTCGAGTCAGCCGATGCGCTCGCCGACCGCGTCGCGGATCTCGGCCGCCCGCGCCTCGCTCACGCTCAGCTCCGCGGCCAGCGCGCGGTAGAGCGAAGCCTCCGCGTCGTCGACCCGTCCGTCCGCCAGGGCGAGCTCCCAGCTGAGCGCGAGCATGAGCTCTCGCAGCACTGGCTGGGTCAGCCGCTGGGCGAGACCTTCGCGGCTCGGTGGCTCGTGCACCGCCTCCACCAGGGCATCCTGGCTGTCGGCCGGCAGCCCGCTGAAGGCGACGAGCTGGCGGAGCAGGTGGCGCTCCTCGGGGTGGATGTCGCGATCGGCGTGAGCCATCCAGATGCACACCTCCACCGCCGCGCGCCGCTCGCGGATCACCTCGTCGGCGGACGCCCCGGCGAACCACGCGCGCAGCGCCTCGAGCCCGGCCTCACCGACGACGTAGGCGGCGACCGCCTCTCCGGCGCGGGCGTCCTCGTCGTCCACGACGCCGCCGCGGGCGAGCGCTCCGACCCAGGTGGACATGGCGCGCTGGGCCGGGCTCACGACGCGGCTCCTTCTTGCGGCTCGCCCGGCACCGCTTCTCCAGTGACGGTGGCCAGCCGCGGGTCTCGCGGACCCTCGACCGCGACCACCTCGACGCCGTGGTCGCGGAGGTAGTCCACGCCGTTGGCGCCCATGTATCCGCCCTCCACGATGAGCACGCGGGTGATCCCGGCGTGGTGCAGCATCTTCGCGCACATCATGCAGGGCTCCCCGGTGACGATGAGCCACGCGCCCCGGCAGCGCACGCCGTTCGCCGCGGCATTGCAAACCACGTTCATCTCCGCGTGGTGACAGCCGATCTCCATGCGGGTCCCGCTCTCGACCCCCATCGTGTCGCGCAGGCAGACCTCGCCGCCGCAGAGCTCTCCGCCCCCGCGCGGCCCGCCGTTGTAACCGTCCATCAGGATGACGTTGCGCTCCGGGTCGAGCAGCAGCGCGCCGAACTTCCGCCGCGGGCAGTTCGACGCGTTCGCGAGCGCCAGGCACTGCGCCACGCGGATGCGGATGTGCTTGTCCTTCACTCCGCGGAGCGTAGCAGAGCGCCCCGTCAGCCGAGCGCCTTCTCGATGGCGCCGACGAGCTCCGGGGCGTCGGGGGCGACCTTGGGCGAGAAGCGGGCGAGGACCTGGCCGTCCTTGCCGACGAGGAACTTCTCGAAGTTCCAGGTGATGTCGCCGGCCGGCTGCGGCTCGGTCTCCTCGCGCTTCAGCCACTGGTAGAGCTCGTGCGCGCCGGTGCCGTTGACCTCGATCTTGGCCATCATCGGGAACGAGACGCCGTAGCTCGTGCTGCAAAAAGACTGGATGTCTTCGGGCGAGCCGGGCTCCTGGCCACCGAACTGGTTGCACGGGAAGCCGAGCACGGCGAGGCCGTCGTACTTCTCGTGGAGCTTCTGGAGGCCCTCGTACTGCGGGGTGAGGCCGCACTTGCTGGCCACGTTCACCACGAGCGCGACCTTGCCGTCGAGATCGGCGAAGTTGGTCTCGCCACCGTCCAGGGTCTTCATGCGGAAGTCGTGCAGAGTCGTCATGGCTGCGAACCTGGCCCCAGCCCACCAGGGGGTCAAGAGTGGACGGTGAGCGAGGGTCATGGCAGCCCTGTCCCCACGTGGACTTCGGCGAGCTCACCGACGACGCCATCGCGGGCGACTGGCGCATCACCCAACGTCGACGCGGGCACCGCTACTCGCTCGACGACGTCGCCACGGCGTGGGAGGCGGCGCGCGCCGTGCCCGACGCGCAGCGCTACGCCGACCTGGGCTGCGGCATCGGCTCGGTCCTGTTGATGGTGGGCTACAAGCTCCGCCCCTCCTTCGCGGCCGCCATCGAGGCGCAGGCCATCAGCCACGCGCTCGCCGAGAAGAACCTCGCCCGGAACGGCTTGGACGCGCAGCTCGTGCGCGGCGACATGCGGCGGGAGGATCTGCTCGACGCGCTGGGCGGCGCGCGCTTCGATCTCGTGACAGGCACGCCGCCCTACCTCCCGCCCGGACGCGGCTCGCCGTCCACCGACGATCAGCGCACCTACGCGCGGCTCGAGATGCGCGGCGGGGTCGAGGCCTACCTCCAGGCGGCGGCGGGCGTGCTCGCGGAGGGCGGTCGCTTCGTCGTGTGCTGCGGCGCCAAGACGCCCGAGCGCGCGATCGAGGGCGGGCGCGCCGCGGGGCTCCACCCACGCCACCGCCGCGACGTGGTGCCGCGGGCCGGCAAGAAGGGGCCGCTGTTCACGGTGTGGACGTTCGCGCACGAGCCCGGCGCGCTGGTCGAGGCGCCGCCGCTGGTCGCGCGCGACGCGGACGGAGCGCGCACGGAGGCGAGCCACGACCTGCGCCGCTTCTTCGATCTGCCCGTGAACGTCGACGAGCCGCCCAGCCCGTGAGAGAACATGCAGGTGTCGGACGGCGATGACTGGGGCGAGCCCTCCTCGGAGGGCGAGTCGGAGAGAGACGGCCAGAAGCGGCCGCTCTCCCAGGGCGGCGGCCCCATTCGTCGGGAGGGAGACGCGGCCGCGGCCTCCGTGCTCGCGCGCGCCTTCCGCAGCGCGGAGCGCGAGGACCCGCTCACCAACCTGACCCACGGCTTTCACAGCTGGCCGGCCGGCATGCACTGGGCGACCGCGCGGACCGTGCTCGAGGCCATCCAGCCCACGCGCGTCCTCGACCCGTTCTGCGGCGGCGGCACGGTGCTCGTCGAGGCGCGGGTGCTCGGCGCCAAGAGCGCGGGCGTGGACCTCAACCCGCTGTCGCAGCGCGTCGCCGCGGTGCGCGCCGAGGCCCGCGACGCGATCGGCCGCTCACGTTTCCTCGCCGCCGCGCAGGGGGTGGCCGAGAGGAGCGAGGCCCGGGTGCGCGAGCGCGTGAACATCCGCGTGGACCTGCCCGAGGCCGAGCTGCGCTGGTACGACGTGCACGTGCTCAAGGAGCTCGGCGGGCTGCGCGAGGAGATCCGCGCGGTGCCGGACCTCGAGGACCGCGTGCCGCTCATCGTCTGCTTCTCGTCCATCCTGGTGAAGGTCAGCAAGCAGCGCTCGGACACGGCCGAGGTCGTCGCGAAGAAGCGCATCCGGAAGGGGCTCTCCACCGAGCTCTTCCTCCGCAAGGCGCAGGAGCTCTCCGAGCGCTGGGCCGCGCTGAACGAGGTCGCGGAGGGGCCGCCGCCGCTGCTCTTCGAGGGCGACGCGCGATCGCTGCCGCGCATCCTCGGCAGCAAGCGCATGGATCTGATCCTCACGTCGCCTCCGTACGGCGGCACCTACGACTACGCCGCGCACCACGCCCGCCGCATCGCCTGGCTGGGTCTGGATGACAGCAAGCTACGTCGACTCGAGATGGGCGCGCGTCGAGAGAGCCGGCGCGAGGGCGCCGCGGACGCGTGGGACCGCGACGTCAGCGCGATGCTCGAGGCGATGAAGTCCGTGCTCCGCCCGGGGGGACAGATCGTGCTCCTCATGGGCGACGCGCAGATCGGCCGAGAGCGCGTGCCGCCGCCGCCGCAGGTCGCCTACCTCGGAGCGAAGCACGGGCTCGCGGTGCACGCCGTCGCCTCGCAGCGCCGCACCGACTGGACGGGGCACCGGGCGCGAGAAGAGCACCTGATCTGGCTCCGCCAGCGATAGCTCTCTCAGAAGTGCAGATCGGCGGCGTCGCGCCAGAGCATGCCGCTCGGATCGAAGCGACCCTCGAGCGCGCCCTTGCCCTGCGCGTCGCGCCGGATGACGGCGACCCCGCTCGTGCGGAAACCAGGGAACGGCGCGAGCCCGCTCAGGTGCGCCGCGAGCACGCGGACGGTCGGCTCGTGGGTGACCAGCCAGACCACCGCGTCATCGGGGAGCGCGTCGAGCGGCGCCACGGCGTGGGCGGTGGTGCCGCCGGGGACGAGGTGCGCTTCGACCCGGACGGGCCCCGGATGACCGCTCGTCTGCGCGACCAGCTCCGCCGTCTGCACCGCGCGCACGAGCGGGCTGGTGAACAGGTGGGTGGGCGCGAGCCCACGCTCCCCCAGCGCCTCCGCCACCTGCACGCTCGTGGCGCGCCCGCGGGCGGTCAGCCAGCGCTGCGGATCGGGCGCGGTCGACGGGTCGACCGCCTCCCCGTGTCGCATCAACAGGACCTTCACGGGCGCATCGATAGCCCAAACCCACCGCGACGGGAAGGGTCCGCTATACTCACCGGCCGTGCCCGCCGACGCCGCCGACGACGCCAGCTCGACCCAGGGTCGCATTCTGTCCGCGGCGCTGGAGGTGCTGGACCGCAAGGGCCCCGCGCACGTCGGCATCCGCGCCATCGCGGAGCGCGCGAAGGTCAGCGTGGGGCTCGTCCACCACTACTTCACCAGCAAGGACGGCCTGCTCGAGGCGTGCGTTCGAAAGCTCTACGAGGCGCTGCTCGAGGTGGAGGCGGAGGAGCGCGCGGGGCTCACCGAGGGAGAGCTCGGCGAGGCGCTCGCGCACGCCACGCGGCGCGGCTATCGCATCGCGTGCCAGAACCGCGTGCTCGTGCGGGTCGTGATGCGCATCGTCGCGGAGCGGGGAGGCCTCCCCAAGACGCTGCGCGGGACGGTGCAGGACCGGTTCCTCGACGGCTGGAGCCGCATCGTCTCCGAGCGCACACAGCGACCCATGTGGGAGGTCCGCGCGCAGATCCACACCGTGAGCTCGATGACCGGGCGCTACGCGGCGGCGTCGAAGGCCGAGCTCGCCTCGATCCTCGGCGAGCCGGACCTCGAGGAAGAGGAGCTGCGCCGGCGCATCGAGGAGCACCTCGGGTGGCTGGCGAGCCAGGTCGCCGACGCGCCGGGCTGACGCTACGGCGTCGGGGCCTCCCGATGTCCGAGTCGAAGTACGAGCGCGCGCCTGCAGCGCGTCAGTCGTCTTCGCCGGGGACGTCGAGCGGGAGGACCACGCGGAAGGTCGTGCCCTCCCCGGGCGCGCTCTCGAGCTCGAGCGTGCCGTCCATCCGGTTGACGAGGTGCCGCGTGATCGAGAGCCCGAGCCCGGTGCCGCCCTCGTCGCGCGACCGACCTTTGTCCACTCGGTAGAAGCGCTCGAAGATCCGCTCGTGGTACTTCGCCGGGATACCCGGGCCGTCGTCCGAGATGGCGATGGTGACCGTGTCCTCGTCCCGGGAGACGGCCACCCGAACTTCGCTGTCCTCCGGTGAGTACTTGATCGCGTTCTCGATCAGGTTGATGAGCGCGCCGTCCAGGGCCCGAGCGCTGGTGACGACGAGCACCGGCTCGGCCGGGGCGTCGAGGCGCACGGCGATCTTCTTCTTCTTCGCGAAGGTGTCGAGGCTGGCGATGCTCTCGCGGCAGACCGCGCGGACGTCGGTCGGGGCGTCGACGAAGTCGTGCTGGGGCGACTCGCTCTTGGCGAGCAGGGTCAGGTCCTCAGCGAGGCGCTGGAGCCGCATCGTGTGGCGCAGGATCGCGTTGAGGAAGCGGTCGCGGGCGGCGGGATCGTCGGCCGCGCCGTGGAGCAGGGTCTCGGCGAAGCCGCGGATCGCGGTCAGCGGCGTGCGGAGCTCGTGGCTCGCGTTCGCCACGAAGTCCCGCCGGATGCGGTCCGCGTCCTTCAGGCGCGTGACGTCGTGCAGCACGGTGACCACGCCGACGCCCTGAGGCAGCGGGGCGACCTGCGCGAAGAAGGTGTGTTGCCGGTCACCGATCTCCGTCTCGAGCTCGACGTCGGTCGCCTTGTCCTTCTTGCGCGCGCGTCGGATCGCGACCCGGAGCTCCTTGCTCTTGATCACGTTCTTCGCGCGCCGGCCCCGGACGTCCTTGGCGATCAGATCGTCGAGGGCCTCGTTGGTGAGCGTGACCCGGCCCTTCTCGTCGGTGACGAACACGGCCTCCACCATCGAGTTGAGGATGGTCCGGAGGCGCGCTTCCTCGGGGCTCTTCGGCTTCACGCCCTCCGGTTAGCTCGCTTTGGGGCGTCCGCGCAAACGGAACGAGGGGCCGCGAGCGCTACGCCGCGTCGACCGCGTAGTCCGGCACCGTCGCCACGAGGTCCTGACGCTCGCTGCGGTGGCGCACGAGGTGGGCGATCTCGGCCTCGGTCTCGCGGCGATCTCCCGCGAGCGGCAGGAGGGCGCGCGCGAGCGAGCGCGCAGACGGGAAGCGCTCATCGACGCGGCGCGCCATGGCGCGGGCCACGACGGTGTCGTAGCGCAGATCGAGATCCGGCAAGAGCAGGCCGACCCGCGGCGCGTCCTCGCGGATGATGCGGCGGAGCAGGTTGGCGACGTTCGACCCGATGAAGGGCGCGCGCCCCGTCAGCGCCTCGAACATGAAGGTCCCGAGGGCGAACACGTCGGCCCGCCCGTCCACGTCGGGGTTGCCGCACGCCTGCTCCGGCGAGACGTACGCCGGCGTCCCGTAGACCCGGCCGCGCTCGGACTCGCGCTCCTCCACCGGCGCGTGCGCCGACGCGCAGACCCCGAAGTCCAGGATGCGCACGTCGAGCCGCCCGTCGGCGGTGCGCGCGAGCACCACGTGCTCGGGCTTGATGTCGCGATGCACGTAGCCCTGCGAATGCGCCGCGTGGAGGATGGCGGCGGCGCGGATGGTGATGGCCGCGACGTGCTTCGGCGCGATGGGCCCGGTCCGGCGCAGCAGCCGCGCCACGCACTCCCCTTCGAGTCGCTGCAGCACGACGAAGGGCGAGCCGTCGTCGAGCATGCCCTCGTCGAGCACGGGCACGATCCCGGGGTGCGCGACGCGGCGCGCGACCTCGATCTCACGCCGGAGCCGCTGGATCAGCTCGACGTTGAAGGCGAAGGTGTCCCGCAGGACCTTCACCACGACCGGCGCGTCGTCTTCCAGACGGCGCGCTTCGAACACGACGCTGGTTCCCCCGATCCCCAGCGCCCCCCCGAGCTCATAGCGACCCTCGAGGATCGAGCCTCGGAGCGACCGCCTCTCTGCCACGTGTCCCACGGCCCCGACATTCCGCGGAGCGGATCCACCGGTCAAAAAAACGTCAGCGGGAGGCCGGCAAGAGGTCCGCGTCCTGGAGCGTCCGGGTCAGCTGCGCGCGCATCGGCGCGAGCATCGGGAGGGCGAGCGCGCGCACCACCTGGACCGCGAGATCGAGCGAGCCGTCCACGAGCGCGCGCGTCTTCCGCTGCCGGGGCGACCCGTCGCGGGAGAAGTAGAGCAAGAGGCCCATCTGCAATCCCCAGAGCGCCAGCGCGAAGACCTCGCGCACGTCCTCGGGCACCGCCGGGTCGTCGACCGCCTCGCGGAAGACCCCGATCGAGCGGGCGCGCAGGCTCTCGCTCTCGTCGCTGAACGCGCTCAGCGTCTCCTCCGCGCTCACCACCAGCGGGGCCAGCTCGCGCATCAGCTCGCGGTCGGCCCCGCGCACGTCGAGCGCGGTGTGCATGACGAACCCGAGCCGCTCGCGGAGATCCTTCGCCTCCTTCATCGCCGCGCGCGCCGCCGCCTCGTGCGCCTCGGTCTGCTGCGCGTAGTACGCGCCGACGATGGCCTGCTTGGAGTCGAAGTGGTGGTAGGCCGCGCCCAGCGACAGCCCCGCCTCCTTGGCGATCTGCCGCATCGTCGTCTTGGCGTAGCCGCGCTCACGAAAGAGCGTCAGCGCCACGCTGTAGATCCGCCTCCGGGTGCTCTCGGCGTCGCGGGTCATCGAGAGGCGTGTATCACCTCATGACTCGGGCGGACAGCCGGCCCCGTCGGCGCCGGGGACGACGATGTCGATCTCGCGGACGTCGAGCCGGCTGCGGCCCGAGGCGCGGAAGACCACGCGGGCGGGGAAGACCCGGCGCTCGGACGAGGCCGGCAGCTCGCTCGCGTCGACGAGCACCTCGAAGGTCAGCGTGGTGCCGGGGATCACGCCGATGAACGTGTCGCCGTCGATCCGCTCGATGTTCTCGGGTGGATCCGCCGCCACGGCGCGCACGCCGCGGAGCACGTCGTTGGCGTCGACCGGGTCGCCGGGCAGGTCCTCGGCCGCGGCGTCCACGTCGAGCGGCACCTCGGAGGCGACGAACTGGACCGCTCGCACGATCTCGTCGCCCAGCCGATCGCCCCGGCCGCCGATGTCGAACCAGAGCGGCTCCCCGCTCGCGTCCACCGAGCCGGTGTCACGCGCCAGCTGCCGCAGGTGATCGTGCGGCGCCGGCCGACCGGGATCGCTCGCCCCGACCGCGACCACGAGGGCGTCGAGGCGGCGCACCAGATCGACGGTCTCCTCGTAGCCGTGCGCGGGCGGGGTGAGCATGTAGGGCGCGAGCGGCGGCGTGTCGGGCGGGCCGTTGTGCATCGGCGCGTCGGTGATGAGCAGCACGATCGGCAGCGCGTCGCTGCGGAAGCACGCGCCGCCCGTGCCGCCCCCCGGACACCCGGACGAAGGCGGGATGAAGCCGGGCGTCTCGGGCCCGCCGTAGCCCGCCCCGGTCATGACCTGGAAGAGCCCCTCGATGGCGGCCTCGGGGTCGTCGAAGTTGCCCCAGACGGGGGTGCGGTCGAGCGCCGCCTCGA
>SHBB01000158.1 GCA_004213565.1 Sandaracinaceae bacterium | reverse complement strand
CAGGCGCGTCCGAGAGAGGGTAGTCTCGGCCCATGCGGGGATGGGAACCGGGAGCGTTGACGCTCGTGTCGCTCGCGCTGGTCGTGGGCTGCGGCGGGGCCGAGGGCGCGGGCCAGCCGGAGTCGAGCCCGGCCACGGCGTGCGAGGGCGGGGACGCCGCGGCGTGTCTCTCGCTGGGGCGCGCCTTCGAGACGGGCGACGGCGTCGAGGTCGACGTGGCGCAGGCCATCGTCCTCTACGAGCGCGCCTGCGAGGGCGGCGAGGGGCGCGGATGCACGGCGGCCGGCTCGCGGTACCACAACGGCGACGGGACCACGCGGAACCCGGCCCGCGCGCGGAGCCTCTTCGAGCGTGGCTGCGAGGCGAACGACGCGCTCGCTTGCTACGACCTCGCGGTCTTGCTCGGCGGGCCTCGCGCCGCGGAGCCCGATCACGGGCGGGCGCGCGCGCTCTTCGCCGCCGCGTGCGACGGAGGGATCTTCGCCGCGTGCAACAACCTCGGCCTGATGCACCGGCACGGGGTCGGGGGCGAGGCGGACGAGGCGGCGGCGGCGCCGCTCTTCGAGCGCGGCTGCGACGGGGGCGACGCGCGCGCGTGTCACAACCTCGCGCTCGGGCTCGAGCGTGGGGAGGGCGCCGACCCGGTTCGGGCCGCCACCCTCTTCGAGCAGGCGTGCGGCGCGGGCGTCGGCGCGGCGTGCGCGCGCTGGGGCGTGCTCTACGAGGAGGGCATCGGGGTCGAAGCCGACCTCCCGCGCGCCGTCTCGATCTACACCGAGGCCTGCGAGGCCGACCACGTCGAGGCGTGCGTCAACCTCGGCGTCTTGTACGCGGAGGGGCGCGGTGTGGAGGCCGATCTCGCGCGCGCCCGCGAGCTGCTCGAGCGCGGCTGCGTCGACGCGCGCTTCGCCGGCTGCCGCTCGCTCGGGGAGCTGTACGAAGAGGGCCGCGGGGTGGAGCGCGACTACGCGCGGGCGCGGTCCCTCTACGAGCGCGCGTGCGAGGCGGGAGACGCGGGCGGCTGCGTCGGCCTGGGCAGCCTCTACGGCACGGCGCGCGGGGTCGAGCGCGACCACGATCGGGCGAGCGCTCTATTCACCCGCGCGTGCGACGCGGGTCACTCCCTGGGCTGCTTCAACCTCGCCGCCGCCTTCGCGAGCGGCCTCGGCGTGGAGCGCGACCGCGCGCGCGCCCGCGGCCTCTTCGAGCGCGCGTGCGAGCTCGGCGAGGCCCGCGCCTGCCGCGTCGTGCGGCGACGGTAGGCTCCCCGCAGCGTGCGGGTCGGCTCTTCGGGGGAGAGCCGCGGGCAAGGGCAGGCGCTGAGAACGCGGTCTCAGGTGCCTGGACGGCGAAGCTGGGTGTCGATGGTGCGGCGGAGGCCGCGCACGTCGAAGGGCTTCTCGATGCAGGGGTTCTCGCGCTCGGCGAGGAACTCGCGGGCCGCGTCCGTGAACGCGCCCCCCGTCAGGATCACCATCGTGCTCGCGAGCGAGGGCGCGACCCGGGCGAGCTCCGCGTGGAACTCGGGCCCGCCCAGGCGCGGCATCATCAGGTCGCAGAGCACGAGGTCGAAGAGCTCACCGCCGCGCACTCGCTCGAGCGCCACCACCGGATCCGTCTCCACGGACACGTCGTGGTCCCGTGACAGCACGCGCTGGACCGCGATCCCCACGCTGGGCTCGTCGTCGACGACCAGGATGCGGCTCCGCGCCGAGGGGGTCGGTGGGCTCGGCGCCGGTCGGCGCTCCACCGGGGCCGCGGGGGCGGCGGCGCGGAGGCGAACGGTGAACGTCGTGCCCATCCCGATCTGGCTGCGCACGCCGATCTCGCCGCCCACCTCCGTCACGATGCGGTGGCAGATGGCGAGCCCGAGCCCGGTCCCACCGCCGCGCTCCTTGGTGGTATAGAACGGTGAGAAGAGCTTACGCATCGTCTCTTCGTCCATGCCCTCGCCCGTGTCCGAGATCTCGACCTCGACGCGCTGTGGATCCGGCGCGCGTGTGCGAATGCGGATCGCGTGCTCGCGGCCGGCGCCGTCGGGGATGGCCTGGGCGGCGTTCACCAGCAGGTTCAGGAAAACCTGCCCGAGCCGCGACTCCGAGCCGTGCACGTGCGGCAGGTCGCTCACCTGCATGTCGAGCGTCGCGCGGTGGCGGATCTCGTTGTGGGCCATGCGCGCGCTCGACGCGAGGACCCGCTCGAGATTCGCGGTCGCGTCCGAGCCCTGGCGGGGACGCGAGAAGGTCTTCAGGTCGCGCACGATCGCCTGCACGCGGCGCGCACCCTCCTGCGCGTCGGCGAGCATCTCCGCCATCTCGCCGCCGTCGGTCCCCGCCGCGACGAGCTCGTCCTCGATCAGCTCGAGGTTCGCCATCACCGCCGCGAGCGGGTTGTTGATCTCGTGCGCCACGCCCGCGGCGAGCAGCCCGAGGGACGCCATGCGGTCGGCGACCATGAGCTGCTCCTGCGCGCGCCGCTCCGCCGTCACGTCGCGGAACACGGCCACGCCGCCGATGCGAGCGCCGTCCGAGAGCTCGAGGGGGCGCGCGCTGACGCTCCACCAGGACCCATCGGGCGGCGTCCTGGGGTTCCGCACGTGAACCTGCTCGCGCTCGACCGACTCTCCGCGGATGGCCCGCGCGAGCGGGAGTCGCTCCGACGGGAAGGGCGTGACGGCGTCCTCGAGGAACAGCCCCACCGCCTCGCTCCACCGGTCGTGCCGCAGGTGCCCCGCCGAGTGGTCGCCGAAGATGGCCTGCGCCGCGTGGTTCGAGTGGGTGATCGTGCCCTCGGAGTCCGCCACCACCACCGCGTCGGCGATGTTGGCGAGGATCGACGTGAGGACCGCCGCCTGCTCCTGCGCTTGTCGGCGCGCCTCGACGCTCTCCGCGAACGCGCCCGCCACCGCGAGCGCCTGCGTGATCTGCCCGGCCACGGCCTCCGCGAACTGGCGGCGGTCGTGGAGCGTGAGCTGCGCGCCGTGGGACACCGTGAGCAGGGCGCCCATCGGCTTCTCACTCGAGCCCAGCGGCGTCAGGAGCACCTCGCTGACCCCCGCGCGGCTGAGGATGGCGCGCCCGCGCTCCGCCGAGACCTGCTCGGACGGGATGACGAGCGGCCGCTGCTGGAACACCGTCTCCTCGAGGAGCTGCGGCTCCCCGAAGAAGCGCTCCAGCTCCGCCTCGTCCCAGCGGGGCGACATCCCCACACGCAGGACGCGCTTGACGCCCTGGTCGCAGAGGTAGAGCGCGCCCACCGAGATGCCGGCCGCGTCGAAGCACGCCGCGAGCACGTGCCTGAGCGTCTCCTGCACGTCCGAGTGCTCGGTCAGCGCCTGCGCGATGCCCGTCAGGACCGACAGCTCCGCGGAGAGCAACGCCGCGCGCTGGCCGACCCGGCCGTTGATGGCCACCTGGCGCTCGAGCTGTCGGAGCACGCGCCGGAGGTGCGCGCGGTCCAGCGCGCCGGCGGTGGCGTCGGGCGTCTCCGGCCCCGGGGCGAGGGGCGCGGGCGCCGCGTCGAGGCAGTCGCGCAGCCGCTGGAGCGCCTCCCGGAGATCGGGCGTGCGCAGGACCAGATCGAACGCGCCGACCCCGTGCGCGAGCTCTCGATCGGCGGGCGCGACGTAGCTGTTCGTCACCAGCAGAACCGGGACCGAGCGCAGGGTGGGATCACGGCGGATCTCCCGGCAGAGCGCGAAGCCGTCGATCTCGGGCATGAGCACGTCGGAGACGATGGCGTCTGGTCGCCTGGCGCGCGCCGCCGAGAGCGCCGCCTTGCCGTCGCTCGCCAGCTCGACCTCGAAGCCGAGCTTGCGGAGGCGGAACGCGGCGAGCTTCCGCTGCCCCGGATCATCGTCGGCCAGGAGCAGCCGGCGGCCCGTCCCGAAGGCGTCGACGTCGCCGCGGTGCACCGGCAGGTGCGCGCGCACGGTGTCGATCAGCCGGGACGGCTCGATCGGCTTGATCACGACGTCGTCGAAGCCGACAGCCGAGATGCGCGCCTCGTCGGCCGCGGAGACCAGCCCCGTGAAGGCGAGCAAGGAGAGGTCCGCGCGCGCAGGGTCGGCCCGGATCCACTCCGCGAGGCTGAATCCGTCGCCGTCGGGCAGGACCAGATCCAGCAACACCAGGTCCACGCCGCCCGCGCTCAGCTCGCCACGGGCGGTCGCGGCGTCGGGCGCGAGCCGGACCTCGAAGCCCGCGCGATCGAGCGCGAAGTGGACGAGCTTCTGCGTGATGGGGTTGTCCTCGACGAGGAGCACGCGCGATCGAGCGGTCACGCCGAGCGCCCCGCGAGCAGCTCGGCCAGCTCGTCCGCGAAGGTGCGCGTGTCGATGGGCTTGGTGATGTACCCGTCGCAGCCCGCCGCGATCGCACGCTCGGCGTCGCCTTTCATCGCGTAGGCGGTCACGGCCACGATGGCGACGTCTCGCATCGCGGGGTCTCGTCGGAGGGCGCGCGTGAACGTGAGCCCGTCCTCCTCCGGCATCTGCAGATCCATGAGCACCACCTCGGGCGTGAAGCCTTCGAGGATCGTGCGCGCCTCCCGGGCGCTGGCCGCGATCTCCACCTCGCAGCCGCGCGCGCCCAGCACGTAGGCGACCAGCTTCGCGTTGACGGCGCTGTCCTCGACGACGAGCACGCGGGTCCCGTTCACAGCGACTCCTTGGTGGACGCGGAGGGCGGCGCGGCGGAGGGCGGCGCGGCGGGGGGCGGCGGCACCAGGCTCGACAGCGCCTCGACCACGCCGCGTCCGAGGTCCCCGGTCTTCGGGACGATGCCCTGCGCGGCCTCGGTCAGCCGCGCGCGCTCCTCCGCGCTGAGGTCCTTCGCCGTCCACACCAGCACGGGCAGCCGACGGTGCTCCGGGCGCATCCGGAGCTGCTCGAGGAACGCGAAGCCGTCCAGCTCCGGCATCACCAGGTCGAGCACGATCGCCGCCGGGCGCGTGCTCGACAGCTCCTCGAGGGCCCGGCGCGCGTCGTCCAGCGCGCGGTGCGGGTAGCCCAGCTCGTCCAGCGAGCGCGTCATCTGCGCGAGCGCCGCCGCGTCGTCGTCGACCACCCACACCTCGCCGCTCCCCGTGCTCACGCCCGCCCGGTCCAGCGCCTCGACGAGCCGGCCCGCGTCGACCGGCTTAGGCAATACATCTTGCACGGCGAAGCCGCCGATCACGCCGTGCTCCGTCACGACCGTGATGACGATGACCGGCACGTCTCGGTTGCGGCCACCGGCGCGGATCGCCTGGAGGACCTCGAGCCCCGTCCGATCGGGCAGCAGCAGGTCGAGGGTGATCGCGGCGAAGTCGGTCTCCCGACAGCGAGCCAGGGCCTGCGCCGCGGTCGAGACCGTCTCCACGCCGTAGCCGGCCTCGGTGAGCGCGCCGGCGATGCGGGTCTGGTCGCGCGCGTCGTCCTCGACCACGAGGATGCGCGGGGCGCCCGGGGCGGGCTCGAAGATCCGCGGCTCCGGGAGCGCGTGGCCCTTCGCGGCGCGGCGCGGCAAGACCGCGAAGAACGTGCTGCCTTCGCCGGGCTCGCTGTCGACGCCGACCGAGCCGCCCATCGCCTCCACGAGCCGCCGCGTGAGCGCGAGCCCGAGGCCGGTCCCCTCGTGATGCTTGCTCGCGCCGCCGTCGAGCTGCTGGAACTCGACGAAGAGGCGCCCTCGGTCGGCGGCGGAGATGCCGATCCCGTCGTCTTCGACCTCGAGCCGGAAGACGTCCTCCGTCTCGGCGTGCGCGCGGACCGTGACGCGACCGTCCTCCCGACCGAACTTCAGCGCGTTGGAGAGGTAGTTGTAGAGCACCTGCTTGGCGCGCGACGGGTCCAGCTCGACCGACTCGAGCGCCGGGTCGACGTCGATCTGCACGCGCACGCCCCGGTTCGCGGCGGTGGTGCGCAGGATCGAGACGACCTCGCCGATCAGCGGCTCGAGCGCCACCCGCTCGGGGAAGAGCTCGAGCTTGCCCGCCTCGACCTTGCTGAGGTCGAGCACGTCGTTGATGAGGGCCAGCAGGTGCCGGCCGCTGGTCAGGATGTCGCCGAGGAACTCCCGGTGCTCGGGCGCCTCGGGCGGCACCGCGCCGTCGTGCAGCAGCTCCGCGAAGCCGATGATCGCGTTGAGCGGCGTGCGCAGCTCGTGCGACATGTTCGCGAGGAACTCGCTCTTGAGCTGGCTCGCCTCCTGGACGCGCCGGTTCTCGAGCTCGAGCTTCCGCGCGCGCTCTCGCACGCTCTCGAGCTGCCTGCGCTGGGTGATGTCGAGCACGAGGCAGATGCACTCCGGCGCCTCGAGCATGGCCACGCAGAGGAGCACCGGGACCCGGCCGCCGTCCCCGCGGAAGTACTCCTTCTCGAAGGGGCTCGCGATCCCGTGCGCCTCGAGCTCCTCGATGGCCGCCTGGTCGGCCGCCGCCCACTCGGGGGGCGTCATCTCCCCCCAGCGCACCTCGCCCGCCTCCAGCTCGGCGCGCGTGTGACCGACGATCTCGAGGAAGGTCTCGTTGGCCTCGGAGATGTTGCCGTGGAGGTCACAGACCATGACGCCGAGCAGGCCCGACTCCGCGAGCCGGCGGAAGCGCATGTCGCTGATGCGGAGCGCGCTCTCGATCCGCTCGCGCTCCGCCAGGCTGCGGGTGAGGAAGGCGTCGTGCAGCACGGTGACCGCGCGGGCGAAGAACGCCTGCATCGCGTCGAGGGCACGCGTGAGCCGCGCCGGATCGCCCGCGTGTTGCGCGACGAGCTTCATCGTCAGCTCGCGCTCCGCGACCCGGATGAGCCGATGCCAGGCCGCGAAGTCGACCCCGATCGCTGCGTAGGCCTCGCCCTGCGTGCGCAGGTGCGCTTCGTAGGCGTCCCACTCGTTCGCCTCGAACGCGCGCCGCAGTCGCTCGAGCCCCTCCGCCGACTGGCGGGCCATCTCCTCCTCGGGGACGGCCGCGACGATCGGTCCGAACCGCGGGTCGGCGCGCGCGACCTCCACCGACGCCGCCTCCACCGCGGCGTGGTGCTCGAGGTACACGCGCCAGAAATCGACGCGCCCTTGTGCCTCGTAATCCGCGTGTCCTCGATCGACGGGTGGGTTCACGTGCCGACTCGCCAGTATCCCTCTACGCGGACCATCACTACAGCCCACGCGGGTCCGGAACGGTATCTCAAGCCACCTTGCGACGCCAGCCGGCGCGCCGTCTGCATCGCGGGGGGCTGCTACGCTACGACCATGTCTCGCGTCTGCGCGGCCGTGTTCGTCGGGCTCTGGCTCACGGGCTGCGGCCTGCTCCTCGACCTCGATCCGCCCGACGACGCGTCCGCGCGCGACGCGACGGTGCGCGCCGACCGCCCGTGCCTGGCCGTCGAGGAGAGCTGCAACGGCGTCGACGACGACTGCGACGCGCGGACCGACGAGGGGGACGCGCTCTGCCTCGGCGGCGAGGTGTGCGTGGAGGGGGCGTGCGCGTGCGAGACGGCCCGCTGCGACGGCGCGTGCGTGGACCTCGCGGTCGATCCCACGAACTGCGGGGCCTGCGGGGTGACGTGCGACGACATCTGTCGCGGCGGAGTCTGCTGCGCGCCGCGCTCACCGCCGATCGACGTGCTGCTCGTGATCGACAGCTCGAACTCCATGGTGGAGGAGCAGATGGCCTTCGCGAGCCTGCTCCGCGGGTTCCTGGAGCGCTGGGACGCGCCGCTGGGCTCGCTGCCCGCGCTCGACTCCGTGCACGTGGGCATCACGACGCCCGACCTCGGCTCCGTCCACACGCTGCCCACCTGCTCCAGCGTGGGAGAGGACGGGGAATTCCAGACGCGCTCTCGCGCGGGCGCGTGCTCGAGCGCGACCTTCCCGCGGTTCTTCTCGTTCGAGCCCGACACCGGCGCGCGCGACCAGGCGGAGGAGTACCTGCGCTGCGTCATGCAGGTGGGCACTGGCGGCTGCGGGTTCGAGCAGCCCCTCGAGGCGATGCTGAAGGCGGTGACGCCTTCGACGTCGAGCACCCGGTTCTTCCGCGACACCGTGGGCCTCGGCGACACGTTGCACGAGGGCTTCCTCCGACCCGACTCGATCCTGGTCGTGGCCATCGTCACGGACGAGGACGACTGCTCGATGGCGGACCCGGACCTGACGGACCCGAGCGCGGAGTCCCGCTACGCCGCGACGGATCTCAACCTGCGCTGCCACGAGCACCCCGAGGCGCTACACGACGTCGAGCGCTATCGGCGCGGGTTGGCGGCCGTGCACGCGCCCGAAGACACCATCCTCCTCGTCGTCGGCGGCATCCCGCCGCGCCTCGTGGAGGAGGACTCCGCGCGCATCCTGGCGGCCCCGGAGATGAGCGAGCGCGTCGACTCGAGCGGCACCAGGCTGGAGGCGAGCTGCAGCGGAGGCGGGGGCAACGCCTACCCGCCGCGCCGGCTGGTCGAGCTGGGTCGAGCGCTCGAGGAGGGCGGAGGCGCCGCCATCTACGGCACGGTGTGCGCCAGCAACCTCGGCGCCCCGCTCGAGCGAACGCTCGACGCGATCGCCGAGCGCTACGCCCTGAGCTGCCCGGACTGACTCTACCTACTGAGGCGGATCTCCGCCGACTCGGCCTCGTCGGACCCGCGCGCGAAGCGTGCGAACGCGCGGTATTCCTCGGGCGAGACGCGCATGCGCGGCACGCGGTAGCGGCGCTGGATCCGCAGCCCCTCCTCGGTGCGCTCGGCCTCGATCTCCACCCGCGCGCCGTGGATCGACTCGAGGGTCGACGGCCCGGGCGCGTCGTCCACGCGGGCGCCCTCGGGGACGCGCAAGCGCACGTCGACGTCGAGCGCGAGGCCGGTCGGGATCAGCTGCGGGATGTCCCGCGACGCGACCCGCGCGTACTGCGGGCCGAGCTGCGCGCGGTAGAGCGGCGGCACCGTCAGGCCACCCCGGGTCTGGCGCGCGAGGCCGGGGACCTCCACCTCGTAGCGCAGGATCATCGGCCCCTCGGGATCCTCGCGCCCCGCCACCACGAGCCGCCGCAGCTCCGCGCCCGGGATCAGGTTGGCCACGTAGGCCGACTCGAACTGCTGCTCGAGATCCGCCTGCGGGATCTCCTCGAGCTGGTTGCGCCAGAGCACCGCGCCGCTGCCGCGGAAGGTCTCCACGACGTTCATCCGCGCGCTGCCGTCCTCGCGCAGATCCACGTCCACCTCCACCGTGCGGAGATCGGCCTCGAGGTCGCGCTCGTCGAGCCGCGCGCGCTCCGCCTCGGGCGTGAGCATCAGCGCGTCCATGCCCGCGAGCACCGGGGGCACGTACTCGAAGGGCGCGCCGCGGGCGCCCGCGTGGATCCACACCGGCCCCTCGCTCCCCTGCATGCGCAGGACGAGGTTCTGGTAGGTGTCGTCGTCGGGCAGCTGCCCCTCGGTCTGGTCGCCCGCGTAGCTCCGCGCCAGGCCGAGCTCCGTCTCCACGCCGGCCAGCCTCATCAGGTAGCCGAGCACGCGCGTCCGGTTGCCGGTGCGCGCCGCGAGCATGGCCGGCGCGAGCCCGAAGACGTCGTTCGAGTCCTCCACGTTCTCCAGGACCCAGCGATGCAGCCGCGCTGCGCGCTGCTCGGGGGTGGTGCGCGCGTCGCCGATGATCTCGCGGGCGAGCCGCTCCGCCGCCGGGTCGCGCACGTCCCGATCCGCCAGGACGTCGCGCAGGGTCTCGACGTACTGCGCCCAGCTCGCCTGATGGCCCCACGCGATGGAGGGGAAGAACTCGCGCGCCGCGATCGACGCCGGCTCCTGCTCGAAGGGGCGGCTCTCGCGCACCGTCCATCGGTGCACGCGCAGGCCGTCGTGCGTCTCCTGCTCGGCCTCGGGCGCCTCTCCGCGCGGGTCGACGACGAGCGGCACGTCCTCGGGGGTGACCACGGTGAGCTGGCTGAGGTCGAAGGGCGTCTCGTAGTTGCGGAAGTAGAAGCGGCCGCCGAGGAAGCCGCGCGGGTAGCCGGCGGGCGAAGGCTCGGCCCGCAGGTATTCGAACTCGATGTAGTCGCCGATGGAGAGGTTCGGGAAGCTGATGGTGTCCTTGCCCGCGATCTCGTCCGGCTCGAGGCGCGTTCCGTCGGCCTTCACCGTCTGGAGCGTCAGCATCTGCGCGCCCTCCGGGACCGCGAACTCGCCCATCGCGTCGACCGCCTCCTGGCTCTGGAGGCGGAATATGTTGTGCGTCAGCTCGAGCATCGAGCCGTCGGTGAACACGCGGTAGACGGTGTAGTCGAAGACCAGCACCATCGGCTCCTCGTAGGTGCGGCCGCTCTCCTCGAGCGCGCCGATCACCTCGGCCCCGTCGCGCCGGAAGTCCTCGAGCGGGCTCTCGCCGCCCATCGCGCGGAGCGTGCGCCGCAGCTCCATCATCGCCTCGGGCTCGCGCTCGAGCGCCTGACGGATCCGGGCCCGCGCCGCCTGCGCGTCGCCCTCGGCGAAGTGCCGATCGGCCTCCATCATCACCACCCCGGCCGAGAGCGGGATCTTCTCCTGGATGCGGGTGATCAGCTGCGCGATCGAGGCCTCGTCGCCGCGCCCCTGCGCCAGCTCGAGGCGCGCGCGCAGCTCCCCGAGGGTGCTCTCCTCCGGCTCGAGCCGCGCGAGCCGCGCCAGCTCCTCCGCCGCCTCGTCCCACTGACGTCGGCGCGCGAAGGCGCTCATCAGCGCGTCCGAGCGCGCGTCGCACTCCACGAGCGCGCGCGCGTGCTCCATCTCGTCGGCGGCGCGGCTCCGTCGGCGCGCCTCGTTGAGCGCGGCGCGGCGGGGTCGGCACGCGTCGGGCACCGTCTCCCGCGCCGCGGCGATGGCCTCGCTCGCCTGCGCGCGCCAGCCCTTGGACTCGAGGTAGTCCACCAGCTGGAGCGGAAAGATCACGAGCCGCGGCCAGCGCTCCATGCCTTCCCGCATCGCGCCGATCGCGACGAGGTCTCGGCCCTCGTTCGCCTCGAGCTGCGCGAGGGTCAGGCGCGGCCACCACGCGTCGGGATCGCGATCGGCGGCGAACGTCAGGAGACGCCGCGCCTCGTCGTGCCGCACCTCGGAGGAGCGGAGCGGGTCGTTGAGCGCGGCCGCGGCGCCGCTGATCAGGAAGACGGGCGAGCCGTCCGCGTGCAGCTGATCGCGCACCTCCTCCCGCGCGGCGACGACGTCACCCCGGCTGATCGCGCGCTGGATCCGCACGTACTCGTGCACGAGGCGCTCGCCCTCGATGTCACCGCCGCCCGGCTCGCCCGCAGCCTGCGACGCGCTCAGCGCCAGCACCGGGTTGGGGTGGCGGCTGCTGATCTTCACCCGCACGAGGTGCTCGCCCGCCTCGAGCTGCATCGGGTGATGGCTCACGCGCGGCATCACCTCGTCGCGCCGGTCGAGGCGCGCGACGCGCTCCCCGTCCACGTGCAGCTCCGCCGCGTTCGGCGTCTCGAAGCGGAGGACCCACCGCCCGGTCTCCGGGATGGTGATCGTGGCCTCGGCGTAGGTCGTGCCGCCGCCCCCGACCGGACCGCCGCCGAGGTGCGCGTTGCAGCCGCGCGCCTGCACGGTGCGGGTGTCCCGCTCCCCGCGCGCCGGCCCGAGGTCGTAGCGATCGGCGAGCCGGGCGTCGCGCTCGGGCGCCAGGGCCTGGTCGAAGCCGAGCAGGTGCCGCGGGCCGATCGGGCCCGCTACGCGCCACTCGGTCACGCAGCGCTGCTGCGCCTGGAGCTCCGCCACCCGCTCGAGATCGGCGCGGCGGTAGGCGAGGTCGATGAGCAGATCCGTGATCGCCGCGCGGGCGCCGTCTCCGAGCTGGCCGGGCGACGCGGCGAGGGGCGCGAGCGCCTCGACCACCCGCGCGGGGTATCGCTCCACCGCGTCGTCGAGCGCCTCGACCTCGGCCGCCGCGATCTCCGCGATGCCTGGGGCCGCCGGATCGTCGGAGCGCGCGGCCCGCGCGAGCACGTCGAGGTAGGCGTCGAGCGCCTCCGACGGGTGGCCGTGCAGCTCCCGCTCGACGCCGAGCAGGAGCCGGAGGCCGAGGTCGTCCTCCATCTCGAGCGCGTGCGCCAGATGCTCCGCGGCGCTCGACGGATCGCCGCCGCGCATGAGCAGCTCGGCCTCGGCCCGCGCGCGCTGCGCCTCCGGGTCGTGGGGCCGCTCCATCGCGCGCCGACGCACGTCGTCGATGGTGGGCGCGGCGCCGTGACGCGCGCCCGAACAGGCCGTCGCGAGCGCGATCAGCGCCACGAAGAGCGTCCGTCGAATCGAGCGACTCATCGCTCACCTCCCGCCGAGAGCGTGATGCGCTGGCGTAGCAATCGATCGGCCTGCTCGACCCACGAGCGGAAGGCCGGGTACTGGTCGGGCGACACCCGGTCCACGTTCAGGGCGAACTCGGTCACCGCGCGCACCTCGCGTCCGTCGCGCTCGAACGCGACCGAGAGCCGCCCGAACTCGGACTCCGCGACGCCGCCGTCGGGCAGCTCCGAGACCGTGAAGCCGCGCGGCAGCACGACCCGGCGCGTCTCCTGGTACGAGGTCCGCAAGCCGAGATCCAGCGGGAGGCGACGCGTGGAGGCGGGCGCCAGGTTGCGCGAGAGATCGTGCATCGCGGTCGGCGCGACGCGCAGGGTGCGTCCGTCGCGCACCGCGAGCTGCGGCGCCCGGCCCTCGAATCGGATCTGCACGGGCGCGTTGAAGTCGTCGAGGTTCTCGAAGCCGTGGTCCGACAGCTCGAGGCCCGGGAAGAGGTTGCGCATCGCGCGCCCGAGCCGCTCCTCGCGCAGCCCCTCCGCCTGGTAGCGGCTGCGGTAGGCGGGCGACTCGACGCCATCGATCGTCTCGCGCACCGCCACCTCGCCCGCGCCGTCCGGCTCGAGCGTCAGCGTCACCTCCCGGTTGCGCCGGTTCTGGCTCGCCTCGAGCACCGGCGTGCGGGTGAGCGTCACGTCGTCCGGACCGACGCGCAGCACGGTCACGCCCTGGTCCATCTGGGGCAGCTCGTCGATCCCCGTGAACTCCGCCGTGCCGTCCAGATAGAGGTCGAGCTCGGGCACGTAGGCGATGGCGTGATCGAAGACCGAGAGCGACGCCGGCAGATCTTCGATGCGGCCGTTGCGGCGGGTGCGCGTGAGCACGATGCGCGCGTCGATGCCCGCCTCGCGGAGCATGGTGTAGATGAGCGACGCCTTGTCTTTGCAGTCGCCGAAGCCGCGGTTGACGATGTCCGGCACGCGGTAAGGCAGGAAGCCGTGGATGCCGAACTCGAGCGCGACGTAGCGCGTGTTGCGGATCACCCAGTCGTAGATCCGCTGAACCTTCTCGCGCGTGTCGCTCGCGCCCGCGACCACCTCTCGCACCGTCTCGCGCAGGCTCTCGTCGGCGTAGAGCTGATCCTGGATGAGGCCCCAGTACCAGCGCCCCACGTCCTCCCAGGTCCGGTAGGTGGAGACGTGCAGGTAGGGCGCGACCTCGGTCATGCCCGGCATCGACGGCTCCTGCTGGAGCGCGGGCACGTTCTCGACGCGGAAGCGGTCGACGCGCGTCCCGTCCTCGACCTCCTGCGCGTGCTCGAGCCCTCGCATCTCGGGCGTGTTGAAGTGGAACTGCCGGCTCTCCGGCGTGATGAGCACCCACTCCAGGCGCCGCACCGGCACCGAGCGCTGGAGGTAGGTGATCGCGCCGTAGTAGTCGTCGAAGAGGTTCCGCGGCGCGACGTCGTCGGTCCGATAGGCCAGCTCCACCACGTCGCCGGGCTCGAGATCGGGGAAGACCACCACGAGCGCGCGGGTGTCGTAGTAGATCCGGTACCAGGGCTGGCCGAGCTGCTGCTCGAAGGTGCGCGCGGCCGAGAGGGTCTGGCCGCCGCGGAAGACCCGCGCCTGACGGATGTCGACGCGCTGCACGTCGGGATCGAACTGGATGGCGTAGGTGCGCCACTGCCGCGCCCCCTCCTCGTCGTGGATCTGCACCGCGACCTGGTGGAAGGACGAGCCGAGCCCGCTCTCGAAGACGGTGTTCACGGTCGTGTCCGAGAGGACCGAGAGCGGGTAGCCGTTCTCCTCGCCGCGCAGGGCCAGGAGCGCCGCGCGGTCGAGCGCGTAGCTCTCGTCCATGCGCTCCTCCGGCGCGAGCTGCTCGAGCAGCTCCCGGGTCGCGCGGTCCTGGGGCCGGAACGCGAGCGCCTCCCGGAACGCCGCCGCCGCCGCGTCACGCTGCCCGGCGCGCAGCAGGGCGCGCCCGTGCGCGACGAAGAGCGACGCGTCCTCGGGCGCGATCTCGAGGCCCTGGCGATACATCGCGAAGGCCTGGTCGTTCTGCTCGAGCGCCTCGTAGATGCTCGCGGCCATGCGGTAGGTGCGGCTCCACGCGGGCGAGAGCGCGCGGTACGCGTCGAGCTGCGCGAGCACCTCTCGCTCCTCCCCGCGCGTCAGCGCGTCGTCGATCAGCACCCGGCGCGAGCCGAGGTCGTCGTACCGGGCCGCGAGCACCTCGCGCCGGAGCCGGATCATCTCGTCGCGCCGCTCCGCCGAGCCCGCCGCGCTCGCGCGCTGCCCGATCCAGCTCGACGCGCCCGGGGCCAGCGCCGCCACCTCTTCCACCCGCGCGCGCGCCGTCTCCGGCAGCCCGAGCGAGCGCAGGATGTCCGCGGCGAGCACGGTCCCCTGCATGTGCTGGGTGGTCCCGCGCGGCAGCCGCTCGAGGATCGGCAGCGCGCGCTCCGGGCTCGGCCCGCCCGCGGCCATGCGCGCCTCGAGCAGGATCGCGTCCGGGTCGTCCGCGGCCAGCTCCCGGGCGCGCGCCGCGAAGCGCATCGACTCTCCGCGCTGGTTCGCGAGCGCCGCCGCGAGGGTCAGCCGCTCGATCGTCGGCTCGGCCTCCGCCGCCCGCGCCGCCAGCTGCCGGGCCCGCTCCTCTGCCGGGTCGTCGGACCGGGTGCGCACGAGGAAGCGCGCGAGGTCCTCGAGCGCCTGCGCGGACGCGTCGTCTCCCTCCGCCGCCTCCGTCAGCGCCGCGAAGGGCGCCACGGGCGCGCGCGGAAGGCGCGAGACGCCGTGCCCCGCCTGGATCTGCGCGACCTGGGCCGGGTCCACCGTCGCCCGCACCGTCAGCCCGCTCGGCGCGTCCCCGCGCGGGTCGCCCATACGCACGTAGAAGCCCCACGTCCGGTCGGTCGCGCACGCCTTGACCAGCACGCGGTTGAGCCCGCGGTGCGCGCCCACCATCGTGACCGCGCGGTCGGGGTGCGGGACCCGATAGGCGCCGTCCTCGTGCACGACCTCGCCGTTCCACCACACGCGCACCGCGCCGCCGCCGCCGACCCAGAGCGAGAGCGCCTGCGCGCGCTCGGACTCGACGAAGGTCTCGGCGTAGCCGCACACGTTCGCGTCGGGGCGGAACACCGCGTCGAAGGAGACGTAGCCGAAGCGCGTGACCTCCGGGTACATGCGCCAGGACACGGGCCGCTCGCGCCCCTCGTAGCGCGCGTCCATGTCGACGGGGCCCATGCGTCCGGCCTCGGGCGCGTACTCCCGGTCGAAGCCGGCCTTTCCTTCGTTGTCGAACGGCCCGATCACGCGCCAGTGCCGCACGTAGCCGAGCTCCTCCACCTCGGCCCGGCTGGCCTCGAGGTCCCCCATGCGCACCCGGGCGCGGGCCCGGAGGTTGCGCGCGTACGCCCGCACCGGGGCGTTCACCCGACGGTCGTTCACGATCCGATCGAGGTGCGCCATCGCGACCTCGGGGCGCACGTCTCCCCATCGGCGCCAGAGATCGAGCAGGGGCAAGATGGCGCGGGGCGATCGGCCCTGCCGGCGCACCTCGGACTCGAGGCGCCGGTGCTCGGCTTCGAAGGGGTTGTCCTGGGCGAGGGCCGGGACGGAGAGCAGCGACAAGGCCGCCACGAGGAGGAAACGAACCGGGCTTCGGCTCACGGAGTGCTCCGGGCGAAAAGAGGGAGGGGGACCGTACCCATGCCGGTCCGGGTGGACAAGCAACCCACCGCGGATGTTCCCTCGCTGGCAATCCCGATCCGCGGGTGCACGTGCAAACGCGGTGAAGCGGCGACGAAACCTGATCCAGCGGGCGCTCGGCGCGCGGCTCGAGGCGCGCGCGGAGGCTTTGAAGGCCGACCTCGGCGAGGGCTACGACTGCTTCGGCGCGAGCGCCGACGGCACCGGGGTCGCGCTCGCCCTGACCCGCCCGCTCTACGAGCGGTGGTTTCGGGTCGAGAGCCGCGGCGCCCACCACGTGCCGTCGGAGGGCCCCGTGATCGTGGCCGCGAACCACAGCGGGACCCTCCCCTTCGACGCGATGATGCTGCACGCCGATCTGCTGCGCCGCACCGACCCACCGCGGCTGCCCCGCTCCGTGGTCGACCGCTTCGTGCCGCGCCTGCCGTGGTTCAGCACCCTCGTCGCGCGGGCCGGCGCCATCAACGGCACCCGGCGCAACGTCGAGCACGTGCTCGCGACCGGCCAGCTCCTGGTGGTCTTCCCCGAGGGCACGGTGGGCATCGGCAAGCCCTTCGCCGAGCGCTACCGGCTCCAGCCCTGGCGCCCCGGTCACGCGGAGCTCGCCCTGAGGCACCGCGCCCCGGTCGTGCCCACCGCCATCGTCGGCGCCGAGGAGCAGCTCCCGATCATCGCGCGGATCGACCGCTTCCACGCGTTCGGCGCGCCTTACCTCCCCGTGCCGCTCTTCCCCTTCCCGCTCCCCGTCCACTACCACGTGCGCTACGGCGAGCCGCTCGCGCTGCACGAGCGCTTCCA
>SHBB01000157.1 GCA_004213565.1 Sandaracinaceae bacterium | reverse complement strand
TAGCAATTCTAGTCAGGGGCTTTTCGCAAAAGCCCCTCGCTGCGGCGGCAAAGCCGCCTTCGCTTCACCCGAAAACGACGCGCCTGCGGCGCTTCTAGCCCCAAATACAGGCACATTGTGGAATCAGGCGCTGGATTTGGAGCTAGCTGGCGTCTCGAATCTTCTCGAAGCCGCTGATCAGGTGCAGGTCACGCTGCGGGAACGGGATCTGGATCCCGTTGTCCCGGAAGGCGCGATCGATCGCGAAGCGCAGGTCGCTGCCCACTCGCGGGCGGGTCTGCGGGTCGCTCAGCCAGACGCAGAGCTCGAAGTCGAGCGAGCTGTCGCCGAAGTCCCGGAAGAGCGCGGCGGGCTCGGGGCTGTCGAGCACGCGCCCGTCGGCCTTGGCGACCTGCTCCAGCACGTCGCGCACCCGCTTGACGTCCGAGCCGTAGGCGACGCCGACCGAGACGCGCAGCCGGCTGACGCTCGTCGGGGCGCTGAGGTTGCGGACCTCGTCGCTGATGAGCTTGCTGTTGGGCACGATCACCGAGATCCCGTCCCGCGTGATGACGCGCGTCGCGCGCATCTCGATGGAGACGACCTGGCCCTCCGTGTCTCCGGCGAGCTCGACGAAGTCGCCCTTCTGGACCGGCCGCTCGATCAGCAGGATCAGCCCGCTGATGAAGTTCTGGGTGATGTTCTGGAGGCCGAAGCCGATGCCGACCGACACCACCGCGCCGAGCGCGGCGAGCGCGGTCATGTCGATCCCGACGTTGTCGAGCCCGAGCAGGATGCCGCCGACGATGATGACGTACTGGCCGATGCGACCCACCGCGTACGCCGCACCCTCGCTCGCGCCGTGGGTGCCGCGGGTCAACACGCGCTGCGCGAGTCTGCGCACGAGGGCGCCGACGATGGCCGCGAGGACGATCGTGACGAACAGCACGACCAGCGAGCCGGGCGTCACCCCGGTGTCGCCGAGGTGGAACAGCTCTCGATCGAGCTCGTGCCAGAGCCAGTCCATCGAGGGAGGATCCCTCTCCCCGCGCGGGCGGCCAAGAAAGCTACTCGGCGCCGAGGCCGATGAGGCGCTCCTCCGCGCGCGCCGCGGCGTCCGGATCGCGGTCGCGCACCCGCTCGAGATAGCGGCGGTAGGCGGCGATGGCGTCGTCGCTGCGGCCGAGCTGCTCGTAGCAGTAGGCGAGGTCGAAGATGGCGCCCGTCTCGTCGGTGGCCCGGCGCAGCCCGGCCTCGTAGTGCCGCGCCGCGTCTCCCCAGCGACGCATCCGGCGGAAGATGGTGGCCAGGTTGATGTTGAAGCTGGCGTTGTCCGGGTCGCGAGCCAGCGCGGACTGCAGCGCCTCGACCGCCTCCTGATCACGCCCGGCGCGACGGAGCGCCACGGCGAGGTTGTTCAGCAGGTCGGGGTCGTTCGGGATGTGCCGGAGCCCGCTGCGATAGGCGCGGATGGCCGCGTCGTGGCGCCCGAGCTGGCTCAGACACGCGCCGAGGTTGGCCCAGCCGGACACCTCGTCGTCGTCGAGCTGCGTGGCCCGCTCCAGCCGCGGCACCGCCTCCTCGCAGCGGCTCAGCCGCGCGAGCACCGAGCCCACCATGCGCTGGCCCGCCGCGTCGTTCGGCTCGATCTCGATGACCCGCTCGAAGTGCACGAGGGCCTCCAGCAGCCGCCCCGCCTGGCGGTGCAGCCCACCGATGGTGAAGTGCGCCGCGGCGTGATCGGGGCGGAGGCGCACCGCCTCCTCGGCCGCGCGCAGCGCCTCGGCGGGCCGGCCGGCCTGCTTGAGCCGGAGCGCGAGGTTGTACTGAGCCTGCGCCGCGTCCGGGCCCTGCGCGCGGATCCGCGGCGCGGGCAGGGTGAGGGCCACGCCGACCGCGAGGGCGGCGGTGAGAAGAATCCATCGGAACGACATGCTGTTCTCCCGTCCCGACCTCTGACGCGGCCGAGACCTGGACATTCTGGCACGAGCCGCGTTCAACCGCGGCCCGACCCGCCGTTTCGTGCCACCGGTGGACCGAGACGATAGAGTGTGGCGATGAGCGCACGCTGGCTGGCCGTTTGCTGCGCGCTCGCCCTGGGCTGTGGGCCCGAGGCGGCGCCGCGCGCCAACGCGGCCGCGCTCATCGGCGCCGAGGCGTCGTCCAAGGCCGGCGGCGAGGAGATCGTCCGGCCCCTCCGCGTCGCGGTCATCGGCGACCTGAACGGAGGCTACGGCGCGCGGACCTACGGCGACGCGGTGCACGCCGCGGTCGACCGGCTCGTCTCCATGTCCCCCGACCTGGTCCTCTCGACGGGCGACATGGTGGCCGGCCAGCGCCGCGGGCTCGACTACGAGGGCATGTGGGCCGGCTTCCACGCCGCGGTCAGCGACCGGCTCGCCGAGTCCTCGATCCCCTTCGCCGTCTCTCCCGGCAACCACGACGCCTCCGGCTACGCCCGGTACGAGGGCGAGCGCGGCGTCTACGTCGAGCAGTGGGAGGCGCGCCGCCCCGACGTCGAGATGGTCGACGCGACGCACTACCCGCTCCGCTACAGCTTCCGGGTGGGCCCCGCGCTCTTCGTGGCGCTCGACGCCACCACGGTCGGCCCGCTGGACGCGGCGCAGATGGACTGGCTCGACGCGCAGCTCGCCGCGACCCGGGCGCCCGTCCGGGTGGTCTTCGGCCACGTGCCGCTCCACCCCTTCGCGATCGGCCGCGAGCGGGAGACGATCGGCGACCCGGCCCTCGAGCAGCTGCTCATCCGCCACGGGGTGGACATGTTCGTCAGCGGCCACCACCACGCCTACTACCCGGGCCGCCGCGGCGCGATGCGCTTCGTCTCCACCGCCTGCCTCGGCGGCGGGCCGCGGCCGCTCATCGGCGAGCACGAGCGCTCCGCCCGCAGCGTGCTGATGCTGGAGATCGACGGCCGGGGCGTGCGCACGGTCGAGGCCTACGCCGGCGAGCGCTTCGACGAGCGCATCGACCGCGCGACCCTCCCCGAGCACATCGGCGTGCTCGACCGCGACGACCTGATGGCGCCGCGGCTCGTGCTGCGCTGACGCGTCAGCGACGCGGCCCGAGGAGCGGAGCCTCCAGCAGCCGCTCTTCGCCTTCGCCCGGCACCTCGTCGACGCGACGGACCCGCACGCGCACCACCTGGCCCTGCTCGAAGCGCTCGCGCGGCACGTCGACGTAGATCGCGATCTCCCGGTCCGAGAGCGACGGGAGCGCGAGCGCGTCCGCGCTGAGCGTGACCTCGTGGCCGTCGACCGGGATCGCCTCGATCTCGAAGCGCGCCTCGTCGGGCCCCTTGTTGACCAGGTGGACCTGGAAGAGGTTTCGCACCGTCGCGTCCTCCGTCTGCGCGTTCAGGACGTGGTAGGGCGCGCCCCGCAGCCGCAGGAGGTTCGCCTCGAACGACACGTGGCTGCGGAAGGCGAAGAACGCCCCGACCGCCCACAGCGCCACGACGCCGGCGTAGAGGAAAACGCGCGGGCGCAGCCACCGCCTCGGCCGGTGCTCGAGACCGTTGAGCGAGTCGTACCGGACCAGCCCCGTCGGCCGCTTCAGCTTGGTCATGATCTCGTCGCACGCGTCGATGCAGGCGGTGCACCCGATGCAGTCGAGCTGCAGGCCGTTGCGGATGTCGATCCCGGTCGGACAGACGACGACGCAGCGACCGCAGTCGACGCAGTCTCCCGCGCTGGCGTCCTTGACCTTGCCGCGGGGCTCACCGCGGAGCGCGTCGTAGCCGACGACGAGGCTGTCCCGATCCGTCATCACGGACTGGAGGCGCCCGTAGGGGCAGACGATCAGGCAGAGCTGCTCGCGGAACCACGCGAAGTTGCCGTAGAGGATCACGCTCGTCACCGCCATCCAGGTGAACGCGCCCGGATGCGCGGAGGGCGACGCGCCGATCATCGAGAGCATCGACGGCATCGAGACGAAGAAGCTCAGGAAGATGTGGCTCACCCCGAGCGCGGCGACGGCGAAGAGCAGGTGCTTGAGCGCCTTGCGCCAGAGCTTGTCGATCGACATGGGAGCCGCGTTGCGACGGAGGCGCGCCTGCCGGTTGCCCTCCACGAGCCGCTCGATGCGCCGGAACACCCCCTCGAGGAAGACGGTCTGCGGACACGCCCAGCCGCACCAGACGCGACCGAGCACGGTGGTGGCGAAGAAGAGCGTCAGCCCCACCCCGCTCAAGAGGAAGAACACCAACCAGAAGTCTTGCGAGTTGTAGGTGCCTCCGAAGAGGTAGAAGCGCCGCGCCGCCACGTCGAGGTAGAGCGCGGGCTTGCCGCCGACCTGGACCCAGGGGAGCAGGGCCCAGATGGCGATCAGCGCCGCGAACACGACGTAGCGGAGCCGCACGAAGCGGCCCTTGACGTCCGCAGGGTGGACGAAATTGCGGCGGCCGTCGCGCGCGATGGAGCTCGCGGGAGGATCCACCACCGGGAGGTGCACGCGGCCGTCGTGACTCATCGATGTCTCCTCAGGCGCCCGGCGGCGCCTCGTCTCCGGTGACCGCGTGCTCGGACTCCCCCGGCGCCTCCTCGGGCGTCTCGGCTTCCCTCTCCTCGGGCGACGCGTTCGGATCGAAGGGCTCGCCCTCGGCCGGGCGCCCCCCCTGCACGTTGGTGTTCCGCACGGAGAGCAGGTAGGCGGTCACCGCCTGCACGCGCCGCTGGCCGAGCGCGGCGCCCCACTCCGGCATGCCGCTCGAGCCGGCGAGGCGCGCCCGGTCGGAAGAGATTCCGTCGAGGATCGACCCGTAGATCTGCAAGGGTCCCCCCCCGTGAAGCCAGGCGTCATCGGTGAGGTTGGGCCCGATCTGCCCCTGCCCCTCGGCGCCGTGGCAGGCGGCGCAGGTCGTCTGGAACGTCTCGCGCCCCTCCGCCACCGTCGCCGCGTCGCCCGCGAGCACCTGCAGCGTCTCCGCGTCGACGTCCCCGGCCGCCGCGCGCGCCGCCATCGCCTCCGCGAAGAGCTCGGGCGTGGACGACGCCATCTCGAACTCCTCGTAGACGAACCAGTATCCGATCGCAAAGGCGATGGCGCCGTAGAAGGTCCACAGCCACCACATCGGGAGCGCGTTGTCCGCCTCCTCGATGCCGTCGTAGACGTGGATGATCTCGCCCTGGATCTCGTCGGTCCGCTTGACGTCACCCATGGCGCGCCTCGCTCTCTCCTTCGAGGGGCAGGTTGGCCATCGCGTCGACGTGGGCGCGTTCGGCCCGGAGCACCCGCACCACCGCGAGCACGAAGACGGTACAGAACAGCAACATCGCGATCAGCGGCCCCGCCAGCAGCGGGCTGTCGCTGAAGAAGTCGCGGGTCATCTCGCTCATCATCGGGTCACCTCCTCGCGATCCTCCGGGATCTCGCTCACCTGCACCGGCGTCGGCCCCTCCTCCTCCGGCGCGCCTTCCCATTCGGACGTGTTCCGCCCGAGGCGCTCGAGGTACGAGATGAGCGCGACGAGCTGGCTCTCCTCGAGCGGCAGATCACCCCTCGCGCCGTTCGGCTCCACCTCCGGCGCCAGCTCCGACGCGATGAAGGCGGCCTGGGCGCGCGCGTCGTCCTCCCCGCCGAGCACGGCCGGGTTGTCGTAGGGCACGCCCAGCATCTGCATGACGCCGAGCTTCTGCTGCGTCTCGTCGAACGGGACGCGCGTGGCTCGCAGGTGTGGGTACGACGGCATGATCGAGCCCGGCGACGTCGAGCGGGGATCGATCATGTGCTCGTAGTGCCACACGGCGCCGCGGTTCTGGCTGCTCTCTCGCGCCAGGTCGGGGCCAGTGCGCTTGCTTCCCCACTGGAAGGGGTGGTCCCAGATGCTGTCGTCCATGGTGGAGACGCCGCCCGGATAGCGCGCCGCCTCCCACGTGAAGGGTCGGATCATCTGCGAGTGGCAGTTGTAACAACCCTCGCTGATGTACACGTCTCGACCGTGGAGCTCGAGCGCCGTGTAGGGCCGCATGGGCGTGTCCCGACGGTCCTGCTCGCCGATGATCACCGACGGCACGATCTCGGCGACGCCGCCGATGAGCACCGCGATGGTGGTGAACACGGTGAAGAGCAGCGCCTTGCCCTCGAGCACGCTGTGCCAGCCCGGACCGTCATCGCTGCCCACCTGGATGGCGATGGTGCCGAGGATCGTCACGAACACGGCCGCGGAGATGAGCAGGGTCGAGGCGAGCTCGTTCACGAAGGCGACGGCGCCGACGAGCACGGCGACGACGGTCACCAGCTTGACGGGGTTGCTGAGCACGATCGCTCGCCAGTCGACCTCGTCCTCCTCCGGCTCGACCACCACCTCTACGGTCGTCTCGATGGGCTTGCGCCCGCGGATCGTCATCACGAGGTTGTAGGCGAGCATGAAGAAGCCAGTGAGGTAGACGGTGCCGCCCGTGAGGCGCGCCCAGTACATCGGGCGGATGGCGTCGAGCGTCTCGAGGAAGCTCGGGTAGAGCAGTCCGCCGTCGGGCGTCTCGGCGCGCCACATCAGCCCCTGCGTCACGCCGCTCACCCACATCGAGACGACGTAGAGGAGGATGCCGAGGGTCCCGAGGTAGAAGTGCGCGTCGGCGAGCTTGCGGCTGTAGAGCTTGGTGCCGAAGAGCCGCGGCACCATCCAGTAGAACATCCCGGCGGCCATGAAGCCGTTCCAGCCGAGCGCCCCGCCGTGCACGTGGCCGATGATCCAGTCGGTGTAGTGGCCGAGCGAGCTGACCGAGCGGATCGAGAGGAGCGGCCCCTCGAAGGTCGCCATGCCGTAGAAGGTCACGCCGGCCGCGAAGAACTTGAGGACCGGGTCCCTGCGCACGCGATCCCACGCGCCGCGGAGCGTCAACAGGCCGTTCAGCATGCCGCCCCAGCTCGGGGCCCAGAGCATGAGGCTGAAGACCATGCCCAGCGTCTGCGCCCACTCGGGCAGCGCCGTGTTGAGCAGGTGGTGCGGGCCGGCCCAGATGTAGATGAAGACCAGGCCCCAGAAGTGGATGATCGAGAGCCGGTAGCTGAAGACCGGGCGGTCCGCGGCCTTCGGCAGGTAGTAGTACATGATGCCGAGGACGGGGGTGGTCAGGAAGAAGGCGACCGCGTTGTGGCCGTACCACCACTGCACGAGCGCGTCCTGCACGCCGCCGAACACCGAGTAGCTCGTGAACGAGAGCCCCGCCGGGATGGCGAGGTTGTTCACCACGTAGAGCACGGTGATGGTGACGATGGTCGCGATGTAGAACCAGATCGCGACGTAGAGGTGCTTCTCGTTGCGCTTCTTCAGGGTCCAGAAGAAGTTGATCGCGAAGATCACCCAGACGAGCGCGACCGCGACGTCGATCGGCCACTCCAGCTCCGCGTACTCCTTGGACTGCGTGATGCCGAGCGGGAGGGTGATGGCGGCCGACAGGATGATCGCCTGCCAGCCCCAGAAGTGGATCTTGGCCAGCAGATCGCTCGCCACGCGTGTCTTCAGCAGGCGCTGCGTGGAGTGGTACATGCCGGCGAAGATCATGTTGCCGACGAACGCGAAGATGACGGCGTTGGTGTGGAGCGGGCGGAGGCGGCCGAAGGTGAAGTACGGCACGCCCCCGTCGGAGAGGTTGGCCGGCCAGAACGCGAGCTGGAGCGCCACCAGGGCGCCCACGCTCATGCCGACCAGCCCCCACACGATCGACGCGCCGGTGAACCAGCGGGCGACCCAATCGTTGTAGGTGACGGAGCGAGTTTCCACGTCTATCGATCCTCGGGGAGGGAGGGGGGTTGGGAGGACGAGGCGGAGTCCTCGTCGGAGGGTTGGGGGTCGTCTCGAAGGGGGAGCAGCGCGAGCCGGTCGGCGTGCTCGTGGGAGCCGCGGCCGATCGACCACACGAAGGCGAGGGCGCCCGCGCCGGCGAGCACGAGGCTCACGAAGAGCGTCAAGATCAGGACCTCCATCGAGACCTCCCGGCGGGGGCGCGCATCGCGAGCGCCGCGCCCGCGAGGGTCACGACGGAGCTGATGGGCATGAGCACGGCGGCCACCCAGGGCTCGACGAGCCCCGCGTAGGCGAGCGCGACGGCGCCGAGGTTGTAGACGACGGCGAACGCGAGGCAGCCGCGCACGACCCGCGCGAGGCGCCGCGCCTCCAGCAGCAGCTCCCGCACCGGCGCGAGGCCCGCGGTGACGAAGTAGAAGTCGCTCCGCGCCGGCATGAAGGGCCGATCGATGGCGGGGGTGCCGCTCGCGAGCGCGACCTCGGCCGCGGGGCCGTCGTTGATTCCATCGCCGACGAAGAGGGTCTCCTCGGGCGCGTGCGCGCGGAGCCACTCGGCCTTGTCTTCCGGGCGCTGGCCGCCGATCGCGCGCTCCTCGGGGAGGCCGAGCCGCGCCGCCATGGCGCGGGTCCGAGCCACGGAGTCGCCGCTGAGGATCCAGACCTCGAGCCCGTCGGCGAGGAGCGCGGCGACCTCGCGCTGCGCGTCCGGCCGGAGGGCCTCCTCCGTCTCCAACCAGACGATCGGGCGGCCGTCCCGCGCGAAGACCAGGTCGGCCTCGGGTCGGTGCTCTGGCGCCGCCCACTACGGCGCGCCCAGACGGAAGCGGTGTCCGCCGCGCTGCGTCTGCATGCCGCACGAAGGCGCCTCGAGCGCGACGAGCGACGGATCGAACGGCGCATCGAGCGCGTCGAGCACGGCGAGGCTCTTGGGGTGCGTGCTGCGCGCGGCGAGGCCGTGGAGCACCGCCCTCTCCTCGTCGTCGAGCGCGTCGAGCGCCGCGGCGTCCACGAGGCGCGGCTTGCCGGTCGTCAGCGTCCCGGTCTTGTCGAAGACCGCGCGCCGGACTCCGGGCAGGCGCCGCAGCAAGCCGGCGTCGCGCACGAAGAGCCCGCGGCGGCGGAGGTGACTCTGGGCGAGCTCCCACGCGAGCGGCGCCGCGATGCCGAACGCGCACGGACAGGTCACCACCAGGACGGCGGTGGTCACGCGCACGGCCTCGTCGAACGTCCCGTGCATCATCCAGAGCGCGAAGGCGCCGGCCGCGGCGGCGAGCACGCCGGCCACGTAGAGGCCCGCGATCCGACCGGTGAGGGGGCTCGACGCCTCGCGCTCCAGGGGCGCGCGGAGCAGGCCCGTCAGCGGAGAGCCCGCGAGATCGGTGACGCACGTCGCCTGGACACCGCCTCCCGAGGCGAGGAAGGCCCCGGCGGGCGCGATGGCGCCAGCCTCGAAGCGACGCGGCTCGCTCTCCCCGTCGATCCAGTCGAGCCGGAGCGAGGCGGCCGCGGCGAGCACCGCGTCGACGGGGACGAGGTCGCCCGCGGCGAGGAAGAGCGTGTCGCCCGGCGCCAGCTCCGTGCAGCGGACCAGCTTGGGCCCGTCCCGCTCCAGTCGGCGCGACCAGAGCCCGAGGGTGCCGTCGCTCTTCAACAGACGCGCTCGGTTCTGTGCGACCACGCGCTCCTGCAGCCAGCGGCCGACCAGCATGAGCGCCACGAAGACCGCGACGGTGTCGAAGTAGCCGGGTTCGAGAGGGCCGTCGCCCCCACCGAAGAAGCTCCAGGTCGACCCCACCGTGGCCAGCCCGATCCCGACCGCGATCGGCAGATCGAGGTGCACCAGCCCGCGGCGGAGGCTCTGCCACGCGGACTTGACGAAGACGCCGCCCCCGACCACCACGGTGGCGACGCCGAGGGCGAAGGCCAGCTCCCGCGCCACGTCGTGGAGGCGCCCCTCGGTCAGGCCGAAGTAGAGCGCGAGGCTGACCATCATGGCGTTCGCGGCGAGCGCCACGCTGAGACCCATGCGGAGCGTGAGCGCGTCGCTCCGCGCGGAGCCCGCGAGCGCAGCCCCCTCCAACGCGGGACCGATGGCGTAGCCGACCGACCGGACCGCGTCCGCCCACCGGCGGAGATCGAAGCTCGGCTCGACGGCCAGGCGGATCCGTCCCCGCGAGGGGTTCACCACGCAAGATTTGCCTCCGGGCTGACGGGCGAAGACGGCCTCGAGCAACCAGACGCAGGCGGCGCAGTGCACCCCCTGCACGTCGACCTCGAGCCGCGTGAGCCCGGCGGCCGCCTCGAGACGCGCCTCGAGCGGAGCCAGCCACGCCGACTCCGCCTGCTCGGGGGGCGCCGGCAAGCCGGGCGCCGCGCCGCGCAGGTCGTAGTATCGGCCGAGCCCTTCGGCCTCCAGGATCGCGTGCACGCGCGCGCACCCAGCGCAGCAGAACGCGCCCTCGATCCCGCCGAGGGGGTTCGCGCAATGCCGGCAGGTGCCGGCGTAGGAGTCGAGGGTGGCGGTGCGCATGTCCGGCGCGAGGGACCCCTGAATGGGTCTCGCGGCGCGGCGTCTTGCAGAGGGCGTACCACCGCCGAGAGCTGGAACCGGGGAGGTCTGGACGGTGACATCGGCGCATCGACTGCGAGCTGACGCAGATCCTGCGTCTGCGCTTTCGCTTGAACATCACCGTGTGGGCGTGACACACATGTTTCGTGCGGTGGTTCCGACGTCTGCTGCGAAGTGAGGGATCTGCGCCCCCTTCCCCGGTCCTCCTGCGGGTGCAAGCTCCGGGCGGGAGCCCGGCGTCGGCCGTCGACGTGCGCGCGCGCTGGCTCCCCTCCGGACGCACGACCGAGCGCAGCCACCGCACCGCGGACGGGCTCTGCGTGGTCTCCTGGATGGGCGACGAGGAGCGCGTCGAGCTGACCTTGCGCTCGGAGGTCGGTGGCGCGGCGCTCGAGCTTCACCGCGACCGGCCCGACGGTGGCCGCGTGCGCGACGTGGCGCTCGACGGCCCGCTCTGAGCTCGCCGGGCCGCGTGGCGAGGAGGCGTCGCGCGCGTACCTCGCGGTCGAGCCCATGGACCTGATCGTCGGTCACGACAACACGGACTTCGACGCGCTCGCGGCCGCGGTGGCGGCGCAGCGGCTCCATCCCGGCGCCATCATCGGGTTCGGTCGGGTGCTCACCGGTCCGGTGCGCGACTTCTGGTCGCTGCACAAGGACCGCTTCCCGGCCGAGCGCGTGGACGCGCTGCCGCTGGACGAGGTCGTGCGCCTCGTGGTGGTGGACGTGCGAGACCGCCGGCGCCTGGCCCACGTGGAGCGGGTGCTCGAGCGGCGCGACGAGGGCGCGCGGGTGGAGGTCTTCGTCTACGACCACCACCCGGCGTGCGAGCACGACGTGGCAGGGGACGCGGAGATCGTCGAGCCGGTCGGCGCGGTCACCACGCTCCTCGTCGAGCGCCTGCGCGCCCAGGAGATCTCGATCGACCCGACGGAGGCGACCCTCTTCGCGCTCGGCATCTACACCGACACCAACGCGCTGACGCTGGGGAGCACGACCGCGCGCGACGCCCGGGCCGCGGCGTGGCTGCTCGAGCGCGGGGCGCAGCTCTCCGTCGTCAACCGCTACCTCCGGCCGCGCTTCAGCGACGCCCAGCGCGTCGCGCTCTCCGAGGTGCTCGCGCACACCGAGCTGCACGAGATCGGCGGTCTGCACGTCGGCGTCGCCGCGCTCGCCCTCGAGACGCGCGTGGAGGGGCTCGCGGACGTCACGAGCGAGGCCCGCCGACTCCTCGGGCACGCGGCGCTCTTCGCGGTCACGACGACCCCGCGCGGCAAGGTCGAGATCGTCGGGAGGGCTTCGCAGGGCGGCGTGGACGTGGGCGGGACGCTCCGGACGCTCGGCGGGGGCGGTCACCCCGGCGCGGGCAGCGCCAGGCTCAAGACCGGCGAGATCGGCGACGTGGTGGCGCGACTGCTCGCGGCGCTCCGCGAGCGACCGCCGCGCCCCGAGCGGGTGTCCGACGTGATGAGCAGCCCGGTCGAGACGGTGGGACCCGAGCTGACCCTGGCCGAGCTCGCCGAGACGCTCGAGCGACGTGGCGTCTCGGGCATGCCGGTCGTACGTGACGGCGCCCTGCTCGGGGTCGTGAGCCGACGCGATGTGGCGCGCGCGCGCGAGGGCGGCCGACTGGAGCTACCCGTGACGAGCCACATGAGCGGCAACCTCCGCACCGTGGGCCCCGACGCGCCGCTCGAAGAGGCGCTGGCCGCGATGACCGAAGCCGACGTCGGCCGCCTCCCCGTCCTTCGAGACGAGCGACTGGTCGGCATCGTCAGTCGCACCGACGTGCTCCGCGCGCTCTACCCGGAGTGACGCGGGGACCAACCGCTCAGTGCACCGTCAGCACGGGGATCGGGCTGCGCTGCACCAGCTCTTGGGTCGTGCTCCCGAGCAGGAGCCGATCGACCGCGTTCTTCCCGGACGCGCCGACCACCAGCAGATCGGCGTCGCGCTCGAGGGCGAGGTCGGTGAGCTGCTCGACCGTCTCCCCTCGCACGACCAGCGTGCGGACCGCCTGCGCATCGGGACCGAAGACGTCGTCGATCTGCGTGCGCAGCTCGCTCTTCAGCCAGTCGAGGCGCCGGCCGCGTTCGGACTCCGTCTCCCACTTCGCCGCGTCGTCGCGGAGCGTGGTGTGGACGAAGGGATCGGTGTCGACGTGGACGACCATGACCGCCGCGTTGAGCCGGGCGTGCAGCAGCCGCGCCCACTCCAGGGCGCGACGTGAGGGCGCGCTGAAGTCGGTCGCCACCAGGATCGATCGTGCCGGCAACGCTCAGCCCTCTCCCGAAGGAACCGTGATGACCGGCACCTTGCTGCTCCGGACGACGCGCTCCGCGACGCTGCCCAGCAGGAGGTGCTTCAGCCCGGTGCGGCCGTGGGTGCCCATCACCACCAGGTCGGCGTCGAGCTCTTCCGTCATGCGCACGACCTCCTTGTAGGGGATCCCCTCGAGCAGGTGCGTCTCGAGCTTCACCCCCGACTTGCGCGACGCCAGCTCCTCGAGCGCCTTCTGGAGCTCCGCGGTGACCTTGGTCGTGAACTCGGGGCCGGCCATCATCGCCCCATCCGGGAGCGCATAGACGGGCAGCTGGTAGGCGTGAATCGCCTGCACATCAGCCCCGAACTTGGCGGCCAGCTCGATCGCATAGTCGAGCGCGTTCTCGGATGGCTCGGAAAAGTCCACCGGGACAAGGATCCGTCGAATCTCGGGCATCGAGTCTCTCCTCCGATCGCGCAGGCGCTGCGCCTCCGCGCAAGGTTTGCGTCAGTCTGCGCGCGACCCGGTCTTTAATCACCGTGCCTCGCGTCGAAACTCACCATGTTCAGTCACACACCCACGAACAGTGCACGACTCGGACCAGGCATCGAGCAGCACTCGCGCGCTCCATGCACCGGATGCGCCTCTCTGCGGCCCCGTCCTCTACCAAGCTTCTAGGCGCGAGCCTTGCACGGGCAACCGATCGCGCATGCCACCTCCCCCCAGCTCCGCGCCGCTGCGCCGCCTCGACGTGGCGCGCGCGTTCCCGCAAGCTCACTCCATGGGCGACCTCGCCCGACGCGACGCGCTGTTCGAGTACGTGGGCTTCGGAGACAGCGACGTGGTCGCGCTGACCTCTGCGGGCCCCGTGCTGCGCGAGGTCTTCGCCGATCTGGTGGAGGACTTCTGCGCGTCGCTCGCGCGCGACCCGGACGCCCGCGCCGTGCTCGGACCGGACGAGCGTCAGCGCTTTCGCCAGCGCCTCGAGCTGAGCGAGTGGCTCCACTCGCTCGTCGCCGGGCGCTACGACGAGACCTGGCTCGCGCGCGTCGAGAACGTCGGGCGCATGCACGTCCGCGTGCAGCTGCCGCAGCGATACATGCTCCTCGCCATGAGCCGCGTCCGCGCGGCGCTGCACTCCGCGCTGTGGAACGCGAGCCTGCCGCGGGAGGACGCGCGAGACGCGCACGTGGCGCTCGACAAGCTCTGCGACGTGGAGCTGGCGCTGATGCTCGACGCCTACCGCGAGCGCGACGTCTCGCGCGAGCGGCTGGCCGCGCTCGGTCAGCTCGCCGCGTCGATCGGCCACGAGCTGCGCACCCCGCTGGCGACGATCCGCACCTCCGCGTATCTGGCCCGGGAGGGAGACGGGCTCGAGCACCTCGACAAGATCGATCGGCAGGCCACGCTCGCCGAGAAGATCATCACGGACATCCTCGAGATGGTCCGCGACGCGCCGCCGGCGAGGGAGCCCATCGATCTGCGCGCGCTCCTCGACGAGGCCTGCGTCGCCGCCCAGGGCGAGTGCACCGCGCTCGAGGTCGATCCCGCGGCCGCGGAGGTGCACGCCGACCGTGTGGCGCTGCGCCAGCTGCTCGTCAACTTGATCGACAACGCGCAGCGCTCCGCGAGAGAGCACCACCCCGACGCGCGCGTGATGGTGAGCGCGCGCGCGGACGACACGGACCTGGTGATCGAGGTCCGCGACGGCGGGCGCGGGTTCCCACGACAGATCCTGGAGAAGCGGTTCGCGCCCCTCTCCTCCACGCGCCCCGACGGCATCGGTCTGGGGCTCGCCCTGTGCGCGCGCATCGTCGAGCGCCACGGCGGAAGCTTGCACGCCGAGAACCCGCCCGAGGGCGGCGCGCTGGTCGTCGCGCGGATCGCCCAGGCGATCCAGGAAGGTCCCCGATGAGCCGCATCCTCCTGGTCGAGGACGATCTCGACCTCGCCGAGAACGTGCATCAACTCCTCGGCCGAATCGGGGAGGTCGAGGCGTGCACCGACGCGGACGCGGCGGCGGAGGCCGTGCGCTCCCGGCGGTTCGACCTCGCGCTGATGGACGTGCGCCTCGCCTCGGACCTGGAGCCGCGCACCGCGCTCGACCTCCTGCCGCTCGTGCGCGAGCACTCGCCCGACGCGGAGATCGTCCTGATGAGCGGCTACGCGACCCTCGACTCCGCGCTCGAGGCGGTGCGACAGGGCGTGTTCGCGTACGTGCCCAAGCCCTTCGATCCGCGCGGCCTGCTCGCCCTCGCGGAGCGCGCGCTCTCCCAGGTCGCGCTGCGTCGCGAGCGCAAGCAGCTGTCGAAGGAGCTGGGGCGCTCGGAGGCGCTCCACCGCGCGGTCTTCGACGCCGTCGACGAGCTCATCGTCGGCCTCGACAAGTCTCACCGGATCCAGCTCTGGAACCGCGCGGCCGCCGCGGCGACGGGATGGAGCCTCGAGGAGGCGCTCGATCAGAACGCGTGCGATCTGCTGCTCGACGCCAGCCAGCGTGGGCTGTTCGACCACGCGGTCGAGAGCGCGAGCCGAGGCGAAGGCACCGGGGCCTTCCGGGTGCTCATCAACACGCGGGCGGGCGAGCAGCGCGTCGTGCAGTGGACCGCCAGGCCGCTCAGCCCCGACGGAGCGCCCCCGAGGATGGTGGTCGTCGCCGGGACGGACGTGACCGAGCGCCTCGCGCTCGAGCGGCGCGCGGCCGACGCCGAGGCGATGGCCGCGATGGGGCGGCTCACGAGCGCGCTGGCGCACGAGATCCGCAACCCGATCAACGCCGCCAAGCTGCAGCTCGAGGTGCTCCGCCGGTCTGCGATGAAGCTCGAGAACGGGGCGGACGCCATCCAGCGACGCGTCGAGGTGATCGGCGGCGAGCTCTCGCGGCTCTCCCATCTGCTCGACGACTTCATGGGCCTCGCCCGCCCCAAGCACCTCACCCTGCACGCGGTGGAGCTCGAGGACGTGGTGAACGGGGTCGCGCACGTCCAGCGCCCCACGATCGAGTCCGCGGGGCTGTCCCTCGAGGTCGAGATCGGCGACGGGCTCTGCCCGAGCTACGCCGACGAGGGCAGACTCAAGCAAGCCATGATGCACCTCGTGACCAACGCCATCGACGCGCTGCAGGCGCGCGGCTCCGGCACCATCCGGCTCGCCGCGCTCCGCGACGGCCGGGTGCAAGAGCTCTGTGTCGAGGACGACGGGCCAGGGCTCGATCAGCCCGAGGACCAGGTGGTGGCGCCGTTCGTCACCACCAAGAAGACCGGCACCGGGCTCGGCCTCCCGTTCGCGAAGAAGATCACGGAGATGCACGGAGGGCAGCTGCTGCTGAGGCCGCGCGACGGCGGCGGGACCACGGTGCGCATCCGGCTGCCCGTCATCGACGCGAACGGCGTCCCGGAGCCGGGGTGATCGCCGTCGCCGTGGTCGCGGGCGCCTCGGCGGGGCTCGCCTCGATCCCGCACTGCGCAGGCATGTGCGGGCCGCTGGCCGCGTTCGCCGGTCGCACGCGGCGCGACGCGGGGCTCTACCAGGCTGGACGCCTCGCCGCCTACGTGGCGCTCGGGGCGGCCGCGGGGCTGGCCGGCGAAGGCGTGGAGCGGATCCTCCCCGCCGCGTGGGCCGGCGCCCTGGTCAGCTTCTCGCTCGCCGCGGCCTTGCTCGTCAGCGCGTGGCGCCTCTGGCGTCGAGACGGCGAGACGCTGGTCCAGCTCGGCACGAAGCCGCCCCGTGAGTCGTGGTGGCGGCGGCTGGCGGCGCGCGTCCCGTTCTCCACGGGACACCCGGGGCTGCTCGGGGCGCTCACCGGGTTGCTTCCTTGCGGGACGCTCTACGCGGCGCTGCTGCTCGCGGCGGGTACGGGAGACACCCGCGCCGGCGCGGTGACCATGTTCGCGTTCGGCGCCACGAGCGCCCTCGGCCTCGCGGTGGTCGGCGCGGTCGCGGCCCAGGTGCGTGGGCTGATGCGGCGCGGCGCCGAGCCGACGTTCTTCGCGCGCGTCCTCGCGACCTGCCTGCTCGTGGGCGGCATCCTCCTCGCGATGCGGCCGATCTCCACCCTCGCCAGGCCTGACGCCGCGCCCTGTCACACCGAGGCGAACGCTCGCTGACCCCGCGCGCCTCCCTCCCGGTCGCCGCTCAGCCCAGGTCTTGCTCGGCCCACTCGCGGAGGCGGTACTGGATCTTCCGACGGGAGATGCCGAGGATCTCGGCCGCCTTCGCGGTCGATCCGTTCACCGCGTCGAGCGTCTTCTCGATGGCCATGCGCTCGAGCTCCGACATGGTGATGCCCGGGATCATCAGCCCGACTCCGTCGCCCGGCCGCG
>SHBB01000156.1 GCA_004213565.1 Sandaracinaceae bacterium | reverse complement strand
TGCGCCGCAGCTCCGCGATCGGCGGCTCGAGGTCGAGCGCGAGCGCGTCGATCGGGCCTTCGACGGCGTCGAGCAGGGTCCGCACCCACGCCTCGAACCGCTCCGCGTTCCCCGGGTGGAGCCAGCGGCCGTCCGCGTCGTCGAGCAGCGGCCACAGCCCCACCGAGAGCCCCTGCGACGCGCAGCGCGCCACCACGCGGCGCGCGCCCTCTTCCTGCCCTGGCTGCACCGCGAAGAGCAGCTGCACACGACGCGCGGCGAGCGCCTCGAGCGCCGGCGTCTCCGCCAGCACGTCGAGCGGCACCAGCTCGCTCCAGATCCTCCGTCGCGCCATCGCGGCGCTCATAGCAGACCCGAGCCCGAGGACCCGAGCTCAGCGCGCGGGCGGCTGCGTGGCGCTGCACTGCAGCGCGACGACCACCGTGGGCTGGTCGGCGCCGGCGCGGGTCGCGCGCAGCATCGCTCGCCGCGGCGATCGCTCGGAGTCACAGCTGATCGCGGTGCTCACCCGCGCCTGTCCGTCGTGGACGGTCGCGTGCACGACGCCGCTCACGGGGCGGACGTTCACCTCGAAGCCCTCCATGAAGGGGATGGTCGCCGCCGCGCCCTCCCCCACCCGACGCCACTCGGCCATGGTGCCCGCGCTCCGGCCTTCGTTGACGATCCGGTACCAGACGGCGTCGGCCGCCTGCGCCTCCGCGCCGTGCCCCCCCTCGGCGGCCACGATTCCGAAGCCCACCCCCATCACGATCGCGATCCCGAGCCCCAATAGCGCGCGCTTCATTCGACCTCCTCGTCGCACTGCGACGGGGCAGCATGCCCGAGAATGGGCGGCGCCGGTGGTGGCAATAACTACGACCGTCAGGGCAGCAGCTCGAAGGGGAGCGACGCGCGCAGGTCCGCGAGCCACGCGTCCAGCTCGCGCGCCCGCGCCGTGGTGGTCACCACCGAGACGATCACGCGGCCGGAGGCGTCGGCGCGGCCACGCTCTCCGTGTAGAGAGGCGAGGTGGTCCTCACCCGAGAGGATGCCCCCGAGCACGTAGACGTCGCCCTTGGCGATGCGGAGCCTCCGCGCCACGAGGCCTTCGCCGCGCGGGATCGGACCGTCGCTCACGTCTCGCCCTCGAACGCGCGCTCCGAGAACGCCGCGTGCAGCGGGTGCGCGGCGCGGTCCTTCGCGCGGTGGCCGGAGCGGATCTCCGTCACGCGCACGCGCTCCTGCGCGTCGAGCGCGAAGGCCACGCGCCACTCCTGCACGGCCAGCACGAAGCCGCCCGCGGGCTCGGGTCGGATGCGGCGATAGGGTCGCGGGTGGGGGCTCGTCTCCAGGATCGTGCGCAGCGTGCCCTCGAGCGACACGCCACGCTCGGCCAGCCAGGCGAGCTGCGCGGCGGCGCGCGGGAGGATCTCGACCTCGAACGCGGGGCGTGGGTCGTCCGGGCGCTCGGCGTCCTCGGTCAGGCCCAGCGCCGGCTCGAGCCAGCCCACGCGCGAGCGCGGGATCGCGTCGGTCCAGGGGATGTAAGGCTTGATGTCGAGCACCGGCGTTCCGTCGAGCAGGTCCACGCCGCGCACGTGCAGGACGACGCCCTCGACGCGATCGAGCGCCATGACCGAGAGCGCGATCGGATTGGGCCGATGCGGCGCGCGCGTCGCGAAGACGCCCCGGCGCCGATCGCTCCGCGGCGGGTGCACCTTCATGCGCGCGCTCTTCGCCCGATCCATCCACGCGAGCACCCAGACGTGCTCGAAGCCCTCGAGGTCCTCCACCGCGTGCGCGAGGCTCGGGTCCAGCTCGATCCGCCCCTCCACGCCCTCCGCCGCGCGCGGCTGACGGGGCGCGTCGACCTTGCGCGACCAGGGGCTGCGGATCACGCCGATCGGCTGGACGCTGAGGGGCTCCGTCACCCCACCGTCATGCCACGCGGGGGCGCGACGTGCCTATACTCGCGTCGATGCGGATTCTCTACGGGGTCGTCGGCGAAGGCATGGGGCACGCGATGCGCTCGCGCGTCGTGCTCGAGCACCTGGTGGCGCAGGGGCACGAGGTGGAGATCGTCGCCTCGGGGCGCGCGGTCGAGTTCCTGAAGAAGCGCGGCTTCGCCGAGGTCAACGCGATTCACGGCCTTCATATCGTCTACGAGGACAACCGCGTCCATCGCAACAAGACCTTCTGGTCGAACGTCCTGAGCGGCACGACCGGGCTGCCGAAGAACATCGCCGCCTACTTCGAGCTGCTCGAGGACTTCGCGCCGCAGGCGGTGATCAGCGACTTCGAGTCCTGGTCCTACTTCTTCGCGAAGGCGCACCGGCTGCCGATCATCAGCGTCGACAACATGCAGATCATCAACCGCTGCACGCACCCGCCGGAGATCCTCGAGGGGGCACGCGCCGACTTCGAGATCGCCAAGGCGCTGGTCAAGAGCAAGCTGCCGTTCTGCGACCACTACCTGATCACGACCTTCTTCCAGCCCGAGATCCGGAAGAAGAAGACCTCGCTCCACCCGCCCATCCTGCGGCCGGAGATCCTCGCCGCGAAGCCGGCCGAGGGGGAGCACGTGCTCGTCTACCAGACGGCCGAGGGCTACGAGACGCTGCTCCGGGCCCTGAAGGACAGCGGCCTCGAGTGCCGCATCTACGGCATGAAGCGCGACCTGAAGGCCGAGGAGCGCGACGGCAACCTGCGCTACCGACCGTTCAGCGAGGAGACCTTCATCGACGATCTCGCGACCGCCAAGGCGGTGATCGCGAGCGGGGGCTTCACGCTGATGGGCGAGGCCGTCTATCTGCACAAGCCGATGCTGGCCGTGCCGCTCGACCGGATGTTCGAGCAGATCATGAACTCCCGGTACCTCGACCACCTCGGCTACGGGAAGTACGCGCCCGACCTCGACGACGCCGCGGCGATCCACGGCTTCCTCGAGGGGGTCCCGGACTACCGGAGGAACCTCGCGGCCTACACCCAGGACGGCAACCGTGACCTGCTCGGCGCGGTCGACGCACACCTCGACCGCGCCGAAGCCGGCGTCTACTGAGCGAGCCCCGTGGGCGCGAAGAGACGCCAGGCACCGAGTGCACGTCGGATGCGGAGTGCGACCGAGACGAGCGCTGCATCCCGGGCGAGCTCTGCTTCGACGGGTGTGAGGGGCCGGCGATCCGGCGTGCTGCGTCGGGCACACCTGCGGCTGATCCGTCGCATCGAAGTGAGCCCCCGCGCGTGATGAGGTAGCTTGAGCGTGAGGGGGGCCAGCCCCCTCGACTCGGTGGGCGGGGCCATGGCAGACACAGGACAGACCCGGACCGGAACGGCACGGCTCGAGTCGGACGGAATCTTGCGATTTCGGTGTTTCCCGGGGGCCGCGCTGACCGAGGACGACGCGCGCGCGAACGTGGAGGCGTGCATCGCCGCGTCCGAGGGGCGCCTCCGCCCCTGCCTCGTCGACATGAGCCAGGTGCTCGGGATCGATCGGAGCGCGCGGCGCTACCACTCGAGCTACGAACACAGCGGCCGGCATTACCTCGCGATCGCGCTGCTGGTCGGCTCACCGCTCAGCCGGGTCATCGGGAACTTCTTCGTCGGGCTCAACCGGAGCACCTTCCCGCTGCGCCTCTTCACGTCCGAAGAGGAGGCCATCGCGTGGCTGCGGACATTCCTGGAATGAGCGACGGCTCCAGCTACGCGCGGATCGAGCCGGCGCTCCAGCTCATGGTGGAGATCGCGTCGGGCAACCTCGAGGCGAGGGGCGAGCTCGTCGGGGGCGGAGACGCGATGGACGCGCTCGTCGGTGGCCTGAACATGCTGGCCGAAGAGCTGAGCGGGAGGCTCGACGAGCTGCAGGAGGCGAATCAGGAGCTCCAGCAGGCGAACCGTGAGCTGAAGGAGATGCAGGTCCAGCTCGTCCAGTCGGCGAAGATGGCCTCGCTCGGGTCGATGGCGACCGGCATCGCGCACGAGCTGAACCAGCCGCTGTCCGCCATTCGCATGGACGCGGAGATGTCCCTCGAGCACCTGGACCCGAAGAGCCTGAACACAGCCAACCTCGATGACACGCGCGGTGCCCTCGCGCACATCCTCGCTCAGGTCGATCGGGCGGCCGAGATCGTGTCGCACCTCCGCACCTTCGGCCGTCAGGACGTCGCCGACGCCCTCGCCCCGACCGACCTCGACCTGGTGGTGCGCAACGCGCACGCGCTGTTCACGCAGCAGCTGAGGCTGGCCGACGTCGACGCGCAGCTCGAGCTCGCGCCGGACTGCCCGCCTGCCCTCGCGAGCGCGAATCGGCTCGAGCAGGTCTTGATCAACCTCCTGTCCAACGCGCTCCACGCCGTCTCCAACTGCGCGGTGAAGGAGATCAGGCTGCGCACCTTCGCCGATGATTCGAGCGTGTTCGTGGAGGTGGAGGACTCGGGTCCGGGCGTCCCGGCCTCGATCCGGGGGCGCATCTTCGAGCCCTTCTTCACCTCGAAGCCGGAGGGCGAGGGGACGGGGCTCGGCCTGGCCATCAGCTTCGGGATCGTGCGAGACCTCGGAGGCGAGCTCGAGCTGATCGACCGAGACGATGCTCGATCGCCCGACCGAGACGGCGCCGTCTTTCGCGTGAGGCTCCCGCGCGCCGATGGATTGAAGACATGAAGATTCTGCTCGTAGACGACGATGAGGCGATCCGCAGCTCACTCGGCCGATACCTTCGATCGCGGGGGCACGAGCTGTCGACGGCGGCGGACGGCGAGGAGGGCTGGCAGCTCCTCCGGGAGCACGAGTTCGACGCGGTCGTCTCCGACGTCCGGATGCCGAGGCTCCCGGGCCCGGAGATGGTGCGACGCATGCGGTCGGCCGGCCTCCAGACCCCCGTGGTCTTCATCGCGGGGGCGGGGGACGACGCGACTGAGGCCTTGTCGGCCGAGCTCGGCCGCTGCGCGACGCTCGCCAAACCTTTCCGACTGGCCCAGCTGGCGCAGCTCCTCGTGGACTCGCAGACCGACGCTGGCTCCGCCTAGGCGGCCGTGGGGAGCGCGAAGTCGGGCCGCCCGAGGCAGCCGCCGACGATCGTGTAGAAGCGCTCGATGTCGTGCGCGTCGAGCGCGCCGCTCCGCTGGAAGACGAGCTCGCCCGAGGGGTCCAGGACGGCGACCGTCGACGTCCCACCCTCGAGGCCGAGCCGGTCCTGCAGGACGCCCGTGAAGTCCATCGCGATCGAGACGCCGTAGCCCTTCGCGACCGCGGTGACGGCGCGCCTGACCACGGCCTTGACGGGTCCGAAGCCGAGGCCCTTCAGGTCCGCGACCCCGAGCACGTCGAAGCGACCGCCGAGCGCGCCCTGCTCCACGAGCTTCGCGCACTCCGACTTCAGGCCCTCGTTGGTCTGGTTGTGGCCCTTGGCCTCGTAGAACAGGACCAGGACCTGGCCGCGGTGGTCCGAGAGGCGGATGCGGCGGCCTGCGGTCGAGTCGAGCTGAACGTCGGGCGACATGGGCGTTCTCCAGTTCCTACGAGCCGCCTGAGTCGACGGTTCGCCCACCCAATATCCGACCGATTCGACCACATGTCAACCCATACCGTCCGATAAACGTCCATAGCGACCAGAATCGACTATTCGAGGGCTGGGCGCGCTCCACCCATCCAGCCCTCGAAGCTGAGGAGCGCGACCACCTCGAAGCCCGCCCGGTCCGTGTCCCCGCCCAGGTACAGGAAGTTGAGCTGGCCCCACGGGCTGACGCTGAAGCTGTCGGTGATGAAGAGGTGCACGCCCCCGAAGCCACCCGCGACCGCGTTGGCGAGTGGGTCTGCGCCGTCGGCGAAGAACCCCACCACGCCCGCCTGAGCGCCCAGAAACGGCGCGACGCTCGGGTCGGGGAACATGTACTCGAAGTAGGGGACGACCGCGATCGTCCCGTCGACGGTCGTGCCCGCGCCGCCCGAGACCTCGGACACGTTCACGCGGACGGCGAGCCGCGAGCCCACCACGATCGAGTCGCCGATCTGGTAGCCGAGGCTCGGCCCGAAGGCGACGCCGTTCACGCCGAAGCCGAAGAGCGTGACGAGGTCGGGGAAGACCTCGAGATCGATCACCTCGAAGTCCGCGCCGAGGCGGAACGCGCCGTCCCCCGCCTGGGCCGAGGCCGGTCGCGGAGTCAGGGCGACGAGCGCGACGAGCGCGCATCCGGTCAGGGTCTTCATGGGCACACCTCCTGGTGGCCCACGTAGCCCCGGATCCGGTCAGCGAAGGGGCGGGGCCGCGCTCGTCGATGCGGGAGCGACCTCGCTGGACAGCTCCGCGAGCACCTCCTCGGGGAGCGGGAACCAGCGCAGCGACTCGAAGTCGGCGCTGAGCGTGGCGGGATCGGCCTCGCGCGCCTCCGAGCTCACCGCGTCGAGGATCCGGCGGGCGTCCTCGAGATACGAGGCGAGCACCCACTCGGGCTCCGTGGCGTGGCGCGAGCGGTACTCGAGCTTGCCGGAGCGGTACGTGAGGTCGGTCAGGCGCATCGCCGGGTCGGGCCGTCCGGCCCGGTGGTGCCAGAGCCCCGTCGCCGGCTCGAAGCGGTAGTGCGGAAGGAGCTTCCAGCCCTCGCTCGCGACGAGGTTCACCGCCTCCAGCAAGAACTCGAACACCGGGTCGCTGAGGAAGTAGTTGAAGTTGACGCGCACCCAGCCCGGCTTGATCCCCTCGCAGCCCTCGACGATCTCGCGCTCGAACGCCTTGCTGGTCTGGAGATCGATGCCGAGCAGGCGGTGGCCGTAGGGGCCGGCGCACGAGCAGCCCGCGCGCGCCTGGATCCCGAACAGATCGTTGAGCAGCGCCGCGACGTAGTTGTGGTGCAGATAGCGCGCGCCGTGCCGCACCACGAAGCTCACGATCGACAGGCGCCACGCGTCGCGGTTGCCGAGGATGCGGATGTTGGGGTTCTGCTCCCAGCTCGCGATGGCGCGCTGGATGAAGGAGCGCTCCTTGCTCCGGATCGCGTCGTGGCCGACCGCCTCCTTGAGCTGGAACACGAGCCCGGCGCGGATGGACTCGATGATGGCCGGCGTGCCGCCCTCCTCGCGGACCTCGGGGTCCTCCAGGTAACGGTGCTCGCTGTTGTTCACGTAGGCGACGGTCCCGCCGCCCGGGACGGCGGGCACCGCGTTGCGGAAGAGCTTGCGCTTGGCCACCAGGATCCCGGGCGTGCCAGGCCCACCGATGAACTTGTGCGGCGAGAGGAAGATCGCGTCCTTGTAGACGAGGTGCCCGTCGGGCTGGTCGTCCTGCATGTTCATCTCGACCTTCACGTAGGGCCCCGCGGCGGCGAAGTCCCAGAAGGCCAGCGCGCCGTGCTCGTGCAGGAGCGCGCCGATGTTGCGGGTGTCCGAGCCGATCCCGGTCACGTTGCTCGCCGCGCTGAACGAGCCGATCTTGAGCGGCCGGTCCCCGTAGCGCGCGAGCATGTCGGCGAGGTGCTTGCGACAGATGCGCCCGTCCGGATCCTCGTCGATGGTCACGACGTCGCAGATGGACTCGCGCCAGGGCAGCTCGTTCGAGTGGTGCTCGTACGGCCCGATGAACACGACCGGGCGCTCCTCGCGCGGGATCTTCGCGCTCAGCCCGTAGCGCTGGTCCAGCTCGCGCGGGATGCGGAGCCCCATGACGTCGATGAGCTTGGCGATGGCCCCCGTCGCGCCCGAGCCCGTGAAGATCACCACGTCGCGCTCGTCGGCCCCGACCGAGCGCCGCACGATCTCGCGCGCGTCCTCGCGGAACCGGGTCGTCTGCAGCCCCGTGCCCGAGGACTCGGTGTGCGTGTTGGCGTAGAGGGGCATCACCTCGCTCTGGATGAAGTCCTCCAGGAACGAGAGCGAGCGGCCGGACGCCGTGTAGTCGGCGTAGGTGACGCGGCGCGGCCCGTAGGGGCCGTCGAGCACCTGCTCATCTCCGATGATGGAGGCGCGGATGGTCTCGATCAGCCTCTCGGCGCGCGAAAGCTCTGCGGTCGACATGACCTCAACATAGCGTGGCCACCACGCGGCCCATTGGGTGTTTCATCACGCCGCCGGTGGAAGTGGCTCGCCCCGCGGAGGTCGAGCGGTCATGCTCCGCCGCCATGAGCGTCGAAGACGACTACAACGCGCTGCTCAACGGGGCCATCGACGTGGCCACCGATTTTCTGAGCCAGCACTCCGAGTTCCCCCCGTTCGCGATGGCGATGCAGGACGAGGACGGTGAGCTGTTCCACATCGAGCCCGAGGGTGAAGAGGGCGAGGAGCTGGACTCGGAGACGGTCATGGCCGCGATGGCGGCCGGCCTCCGCGACGACGCGCGCGGCGGTCGGTGGCGCGCGATCGCGCTCGTGGCCGACGTGACCCTCGAGGACGACGGTGGAGAGGCCGTCACCGCGGCGATCCACGTGGCGATGGAGCACCGAGACGACGACCCGGTCAGCGCCGTGCTCCCTTACGCGATCGACGGTGAGCAGGTGGAGCTGGACGAGCTGATCGCCGAGCCCGGCGAGGCCGTCGTCTTCGTGACCGAGCAGCCCAGCTGAGCCATTGGCCGGAGGAGCCCCGGGGTCTACCTTGGGTCCCGTGAAGCTCGCGCTCATCGTCGCCTCGCTGCTGCTGGCCGCGCCCGCGTGCGCGCAGGAGGCGGAGGCCTCCGACGGGGCCTCCAGCGAGACGCGCGCAGACGCGCCGTCCGAAGGCGCGGCGGAGCAGGCCGAGGCCGAGCCGACCCTGCTCTCCGTGCGCGAGCTGCGCCGTCAGCGGGAGGCCGAGGCCCAGGAAGAAGCCGAGCCCGGCTTCTGGGAGACGTGGGTCCCGTGGGTCGCGCTCGTCGCGGTGCTCACGGGCGTCGGCATCGCGATCGCGGTCGACCTCACCACCGACGCCCCCGCGCCGGACACAGCCGACATGTCGCCGCCGGGCACCACGTCGATGGGGCTGCGCTTCTGAATCCCCGGCGAGAGTCCGTCAGGCACAGTATTCTGAGGACATGACGGCGCGGGGGGCGCTGTGGCGGTGGCTCGTGGCGCCGCGCAGCGCGGTGATCGACGCAGAGGATCGAAGACATGCAACTTTGTATGCGGCGTTCATCCTCGTCATCTCCGCCACCGGCCTGACGCTCGGATACTGGATCTTCCCCGCGTCGCAGGGCGCCACCGATCTCTCGGAGACCGCGACGTGGCGCGCGGCCCTGCTCGCGACGTTCGGCTTCGCGGCCGCGTACGGGCTCGCGCGCTTCGGCCGTCTCGAGTGGTCGGCGCGCATTCTGGTGGGGACCGCCGCGGTGTGCGCTTTCCTGGCCTCGCTCGAGGAGCCGCGCATCCTCCTGTTCATCAATTCCGCCGTGGTGATCGCGAGCGCGACGCTCCCGCTCCGGGGGACCCTGCTCACCGCGCTCTTCACGGCCGCCAGCCCGGCGCTCCTGGCGTGGATGGTGCCGGGCGTCCGCTACGCCGACCTCGTCTACGTCCAGGGCGTCAACTGCATGCTCCCCGCCTTGCTGGTCCTGGCGGGCTGGTACCGCGAACAGCTCGTCCGTGACCGCCAGCAGCGCGACGCGAGGCTGGCCGCGCTCGTGAGGAGCTCCCCGGACGGGATCCTGCGGATCGACGACGCGGGGCGCATCGCCATGTGCAACCCGGCGATGGAGACCCTGAGCGGGCGCACCGCGCACGAGCTGCTGGGGCAGACGCTGAGCGTGCTCGGCCTGGAGGACGTCGTGGCCGCGGGCGTGGGGGCGGAGACGACCCTGTCGACGGGCCGGATGCGCCAGGCGAGCGGCGTGGAGCGGCGCGTCGAGTGCCTCGTGTGGCGGGCGGACGACGCCATGCTGGGCGGCGGCATCCAGGTGGTGGTGCGCGACGTGGAGGAGCGCGAGCAGCTCCAGCGACAGCTCGAGGACGCGCGCCGCCTCGAGGCCCTCGGCCGCCTCGCGGGGGGGATCGCACACGACATCAACAACCAGCTCACGGTCATCCTCGGGAGCGCCGACTTCCTGAGCCAGGGGCACTCCGAGGAGGACATCCAAGCGATCTCGAGGGCCGCCGACCACTCGCAGCGGCTCGTGGCTCAGCTCCTGACGTTCGCGCGCGGGGACGCGAGCGCGCTGACGCCGCTGAACCTCGGCGCGGTGGTGACGGAGCTTCAACCCATCCTGCGCTCGCTCGCGCGTGAGCACGTCGACATCGTCGTCGACGCGCCCTTCACGGGCAGCGCCGTGCTCGCCAACCGCACCCAGCTCGAGCAGGTCGTGATCAACCTCGTCGCCAACGCGTCCGACGCGATGCCCGGAGGCGGCACGCTCGCCGTCCGGGTCTCCGAACGCACGATCGAGGAGCCGGAGCTCGGTCTCCCGCCCGGCACGTATGCGCAGCTCGAGGTCAGCGACGAAGGGGAGGGCATCGACGCAGAGCTCGCGGGGCGCATCTTCGACCCGTTCTTCACGACGAAGGAGGAGGGCGAAGGGACCGGGCTCGGCCTCGCGACGGTGCACGGAATCGTGACGCGCGCGGGTGGCCACGTGTCGGCGTCGCCGCGCGAGGGCGGCGGCACCTGCTTCCAGGTCCTGCTCCCCACCACCGACCATCCGGCCCGGGACTCGGCCCCGCCCGCGGACGCGCTCGGCCTGGAATGGAAGGGCAAGCGAGTGCTCGTCGTGGACGATCAGGTCGGCGTGGGGGAGCTCGTCGCGCGCGTGCTGTCGCGGGTCGGGTGCGAGACGCAGTACGTACGCGAACCCTTCGACGCGATCGCGCTGGTGAACGGCGGCAAGGAGTTCGACCTCCTCGTGACGGACGTCGTGATGCCGCGGCTCTCCGGCCCGGAGCTCGCGCGGCGACTGCGGAGCCTGATCCCCGGGCTGCGCGTGGTGATGATGACGGGATACGCGCAGGAAGAAGACCTGACCGGCGAGCGCGTGCTGCCCAAGCCCTTCTCGCCCGCGCAGCTGCGCGCGCACTGCGCGGCCGCGCTCGCGCCCCCGGACGCGCCGTCCGTCAGAGACAGTGGATGAGGAAGCGGTGCCCCGAGCAGGCCGTGTCGATGTCGGCCCACTCGGTGTGCGGTCGCGGCGTGCCGCAGTGCCCGATGGGCTCGTCCCAGGTCATGCCCGGGCGCAGGTCGAGGAATCCGCCGCCGTAGCTCATCCAGACGTCGACCGGGTAGTCGCGGCTGTGGTTGTGCCAGTCGAAGTAGGCGGTCTGTCCCGCGGGCACGGTGATCTCGATCGGGTCGACCCGCATGACGCAGGTGTTCGAGACGTGAATGTGAATGTGATGGTCGGCGCGCGGCGGCGGCCCGGCGTCGACGCCACTGTCGGGCAAGCCACTGTCGGACAAGCCACTGTCGGGCAAGCCACTGTCCGCGAGGCCACTGTCGGGCAAGCCACTGTCCGCGAGACCACTGTCCGCGACGCCGCTGTCTTCGCCAGCGTCCGGGCCGCCACCATCCACCGCGCCGGCCTCGAGGATTCCGCCGTCCAGCTGGCCGCCGTCGCGCGACGCGGAGCCGCCATCGAGGGCCGCGGCGTCGCGGGACGCCCCCGCGTCTCCCGGGTCACGGGCGTCACAGCCGACGAGGGCCAGGATCGACAGCACGGCAAGGAATCGCATCGCCGCCATTCTACGCCCCGGACGCGGCATCGATCCCTCAGAGCCGCTGATGCGACAGCGTGGTCAGGGTCAGCGTGTACCCCAGCCAGCCGTTCTCGAAGACCACGCGCTCGGGCGGCGTGTCCCCCCCGAGGCCGCCCTCGTAGCGCACGTGCAAGCGCCCCGGTGGGTCGCCGTCGAGCCGCTCGAACACGCGCTCGCGCAGTCGCCCGCCCTCCCATCGCTCCGTCACGCGCTCGCCGCGGATCGTCTCGACGTGCTCACCGTCGGGCAGCGGACCCTCGAGGCCGCGGAACCACGCGCGCTGCGCGTCCTGGAGCATGAAGCGCGGCGGGAACGGAAGCTCCTCCGGGAGCTGCGACTCGAACTCCACCTCGTCCCCCGTCTGGGAGAGCACGAAGCCGCGGCCCCCGTGAGGACCGAAGCCGACCATCACGAGGGTGTCTCCGCGCCTCTGCAGCACCGCGCGGAACGAGTGGCTCGTCTCCGGGCTGGTGATCTCCACCCGCTGCTCGAGCGCGAACGCGTCGCCCAGCGCCGAAGGAGAGCGCAGCGCCGAGGGCTGCGTGAGACCGCCGGGATACGACGCCGGGCGCGCGCCGGTCGCGCGGGGCGCTCCGCAGGCCGCGAGACCGAGCGCGAGCAGGAAAATGACCTTCACTTCGGATCTCTCCCGAGCAGGAGCCACGCGGTGGGCGCGAGCAGCAGGCTGAGCGTGACCCCGATCCCCGTGACGAGCCCGAGCGCCTGGAGCGCGGGGTTGTCGCTCATCGCGAGCAGGCCGAAGGACAGCACCGTGGAGACGCAGGCGACGACCAGGCTGACCACCGTCGGCGCGGGCCCCTCGGGATGGTGGCGGCTCTCGACCATGAAGATCCCGTAGTCGACGCCCATGCTCAGCACCAGGAGGAGCGCGACCAGGTGCATCAGGTTCGCGGCGAAGCCCAGGAGCGAGAGCGCGCCGAGCGCGGTCGTCGCCGCGAGCACCGCCGGCAGGAACGCCGCGAGCGCGGGGCCGAGGCGGCGGTAGCGCGCGAAGACGATCAGGAAGACCAGCACGAGCCCGACCGCGATCATCTCGAGGGTGCGCGCGCGGAACCCTCCATAGGCGGCTTGCAAGAAGCGCTGCTGATCGAAGATTCGCACGCCCTCGAGCCCGTCGATCCGCGCCGCGATCGCGTCGACGTCCGCGCCGCGCGTGAGGGTCACGAAGCCCACGCGCCCCTCCCCCATCTCCACGCGGAAGCTCGCGACGAGCGGACCGACCGGAGACGCGGACAGCTCGGCCCAGGTGAGCGGCGCCGGGCCCTCGGCCGCGAGGTCCTCCGCGAAGGGCGCGAACGGCCCCGGCACGAAGCCTTCCTCGAGGAGCGCGCGCTCGAGCCGCGTCGGGAGCGTGGGGTCGTCGGCGAGGGCGGCGCGGCTCGCGCGCTGGGTCTCGGCCGACCAGAGCAGCGCGTGGAGCGAGCGGAAGCGCTCGACCTCCCCCGCCTCGCGCGCGTCCTCCAGGATCGCGTGCACGGCGTCGTTGCGCTGGAGCGCCTCCTCTTCCGTCCCGGCCCAGGCGATTACGAACCGCCCGCCGTCCATGCGGCTGACCGCGTCGCGCACCGCCTCGTCCTCCGCGAGCAGGTCCGCGTCGATGGCGCTGAGCGCGCGCACGTCGTCGACCCAGCCGATGCGCGTGAGCCCGAGGACCGAGATCGCGAGCGCGAGGAGCGGGAGCACGGTCAGCATCGGCCTCGACGCGCGGAGGCGCGCCAGGGCCCCGCCGAGCCGCTGGGACAGGCGCCGATGAAGCCTCGTCGGGTTGGGACGCGTCGGCATCCAGGGCGGCAAGCCCCAGCGCGTGACGAGCAGCGCGACGAAGACGCCGACGCTGGTGAACACGCTCAGCTCCCGGATGCCCGGGAAGCTCGTCCAGGTCAGGCCCGCGAGGCCGGCCAGCGTCGTCGCGGCGCCGAGCGCGAGGCCCGGCCAGATCTTCCGCAGGCTCGCCTCGGGAGACGGCCCGGGCGACAGCGTGTGGTGGTTGAGCGCGTGCGCCACGTAGTCGATGCCGACGCCGATCAGCGTCGCGCCGAACGCCAGGCTGAGCCCGTGGATGCGCCCGAACGCCAGCATGCACACCGCGAGCGCGATGGCGAACCCCGCGAGCAGGGGCAGCGCGCCGAGCAGCAGGTAGCGGAGCGAGCGGAACAGGACGAGGAAGAGCAGGAGCACGCCGATCGTGCTGATCACCGAGATGCGCGTGACGTCGGCCCGGATCGCGGCCTCGCTCGCGACCGCGAAGCGATGCACGCCGCTCTGCGCCACCGTCGCGCCGTGCTCCGCCGTCACCTCCGCGACGGCCGCGTCGATCCCTCGGACGAGCGCGCGGCTCGCGTCCGAGTCGAAGGGCGAGGCCTCGCTCGCGAGGAAGATCACCCCGCGCCCGTCCTCGGTCAGGAAGCCGCCCTCTCGGATCGAGAGCCCGCCCTGCTGCGCGTCGCGCATGCGCTCGAGGTGACGGGGAAAGGCGAGCAGCGGGTCGCGCGGCGCGATGCGGGAGAGGAACGCGCCCGTGGGGCCGCTGATCCGCCGCTTCAGATCCCGCGCCGCCGCCGTCAACGCCTCGTCCGGGAGCCGCTCCGGCGTCGCGTCGTAGAACAGGTGCCGACGCTCGAAGTAGAGCGCGTGGAAGGCCTCGTTCAGATCCTCGCTCGGCCCGCTCCGCACCCAGGCGAGATCGTCTCGCCGACGCAGCCGCTCGGCGAGCGCGCGGGTCGCGGCCAGCGTACTCGGCTCGTCCTCCGCCGACACCAGCAAGGTGATCGAGCGGTTCAGGTCCGACTCGGTGATCTCGCGCGCGACCTGGGCCAGCTCCGCGTCCTCGCTCGCGGGAAGGAAGTGCGTGATCTCGGTGGTGACCTCGAGGTTCGCGACCGCCCACGCGGCGATCCCTCCGATCACCGCGGCGGCGATCAGCGTCGCGGTCCGAGCCCGGGTGCGCGCGGCGTCCAAAGTCGCGTGAACATAGCAACGTCGCGCGCCGCGGCCCGTCGGCGCCGCCCGTGAGCGCGCTCACGGTTCGGGTCGTGGTCATGTGCCCCTGGAGGTCACAGCCGGGCACTGGCTCTCCGACATGAAGACATCGCTCCTCATCCTCGCGCTCGTCGCCGCCGCGCTGCCGCACGCCGCCCACGCCCAAGACGCCTCCCTGATGGTGCGCGACGGCGACGACGAGTCCCGCATCCGCGCGTGGATGGCGGTCCGCGCCAGCCGCGCTGGCGATCAGGGCCTGGTCGCGGGGCTCGCGATCTCCGCTGGCGTCGTCGGCCTGGGAGGCGGGGCGACGATCGCGATCCTCCAGGACGAGTCGTTCGGCTTCTCGGGCTTGACCCTCAACGCGGTCGCCCTCTTCGTGGTCGGCGCCTACGCCCTCGGGATCGGCGTCTTCGCGGCGGTGAGCTCGAACCTCCTGCTCGACGACTTCGCCCGCATGGGGAGCGACCCTCTGACCGAGCGCGAGATCGGCGCGTTCGAGGAGATCCTCCGTCAGGACGCCCAGCGCGCCAACCAGATGCGCTTGCTCTCGGGCTTCGCGGGAGGCGGCCTCGTGCTCGGCGGGCTCGCCGCGATGCCCGTGCTCGCCGCGTTCCCGCCGCTCGACACCTTCGACCAGACCGTGGGCTGGACGATCGCGGGCGCCTGCGTGGGCCTCGGGATCTTGAGCATGATCATGGCCGCGTTCGAGACGCCTGCGGAGGCCGACTGGCGCGAGTACCGAGAGGGTCTGCGCCCCCGTGACGTGCCGACCATCTCGATCTCGGTGAGCCCCGCGGGGATCACGGGGACCTTCTGATGCGCGCCGCGCTCCTGCTGCTGCTCGTCTGCCTGCTGCTCGTCTGCATGGCCCCGCTCTCCGCGTCGGCGCAGTCGATCGCGCTCTGCCTCGAGCCGACGTCGAGCGGGCTGACGGAGACGGTGCGCATCGAGCTGGGTGCGCGCGGCTACGCGGTGACCGAGGGCTGCGCGGAGCACGAGGCGCGCGTCGGCGTCGAGGTGCCCGACCCGCTCGGCGCGTTCTACGTGTGGGCGGAGGCGCCGGACGGGGCGCGGCGCACGGCGCGGGTCGAGGGGCCGTTCGATCGCGCCGACGGGCGGGTGCTCGCGCTCGCGATCGTCAGCCTCCTCGAGGAGCCGGCGGTCGAGCCCCCCTCGGTCACGCGCGAAGCGCATGTCGAACCGCACGCCGAGTCGGTGAGCGACCGCCTCGACGCCCCCGCGGATCCGGCCGTCCCGGCTCCCCCAGCGGCGGCAGACACGTCGGAGCCGCTGGAGGTCGTCGAGTCTTCGCGCATCATCGAGCCCGAGATCGGCGTGCAGCTCGCGCTCACGGGGGCGTTCAGCGACGAGCGGGGCGGGCTCGGCGGCATGGTCAGCATGCACGCGCCGCTCTCCCCCTGGCTTCGATTTCGCGGCGAGCTCGCCGTCGACGTGGCCCCCGACGCGTTCGTGGACGGGGGCGTGGCCGCGGGCTTCGAGGCGCTGATCAGCATCGAGCGTGAGCGGAGCTGGCTCGCCTTCGGCCTCGAGGGTCGCATGCAGATGCGCGTCCCCACGACCTCTGCGTATCCGCTCCACCTCGCCTTCGGCCCGGGCGCGACGGCCAGCTACCTCCACGCGATCGCGGAGGACTGGTCGGTCTTCGCGCGCGTCGGTGGCGCCCCGATCTTCGTGGCCATCGGCGAGGGCGCCCCCGGCTATCGCCTCTACGCCGCCATCGGGTTCAGCTTCCGATGAGACCCGCGCCGCGACCGCGCTCCGGCGCGCCCACGGACTCGGTGGACGGGCTGCTGCGCGAGCTCGCGCCGAAGGTGCGCGCCTGGGTCTTTCGCCACCTCGGGCCGGGTCCACACCTGGACGACGCGACGCAGGAGGCGCTCATCGCGATCGCCGACGCGCTCCCGCGCTTCGAGGGCCGCTCCAAGCTGACGACCTACGCGCGCCGCATCGCGATCCGCGCGGCCCAGCGCCACCGCCGGAAGAACCCGCCCGGCCAGGCGCTCGAGGCGGTGCACGACGTCGACGGCCTCACGCCCGAGAAGCTCGCGATGCAACGCGAGAGCATCCGCCGCCTCTACGCCGCGCTCGATACGCTCTCGCCCAAGCTGCGCTCCGTCTACATCCTGTGCGACGTCGAGAAGACGGCGCACGAGGAGGCGGCGGCCATCGCGGAGGTCAGCGTCAACACGCTCCGCGCGCGCCTCAAGCGGGCCCGGCTCTCGCTGCGGAGCCAGCTGATCGCCGATCCCTACTTCGCCGGTCTCTTCACGGAGGGAACGTGATGCGCGACGTCAGCCCCGACCCCGATCCGCTCTCGCTCCTGGCCGACGCGGCGGGCGCCCTGCCCGTCCCCGAGGCCGAGCCCGACACGCTCGACGAGCTGGTGCGCGCCGCGACGGTGGCCGCGCGAGGCCGCGCGCGACGCCGCGAGACCACCCGCGCG
>SHBB01000155.1 GCA_004213565.1 Sandaracinaceae bacterium | reverse complement strand
CCACGCGCGCGTTGGCGCTGACCCCCTTCGTCCCCGCGACGGTCGACGCGACGGAGTCGACCGAGCGCTACCTCTACGCCATCGACGCCACGGACCGCTCGGTGCTCGCGATCGACGTCTCGGACGAGGCGCGGCCGACGTTCGGAGCCGTGCTGCCCGTGAGCGTGGGCGGGCAGACGGACCGCCTGGAGCTGCCGCGAGAGGCGCGGGGGCTGGCGGTGGCCACGCCGCGCTACGACGCGGCCGACCCCACCGCGCCGCGCTGCGAGGGCCTCACCGACGAAGCGGAGCAGGCGGGCCCGGCGAGCTTCTACGGCGTGTTCCTCGCGGTCGCCTCGCTGGACGGCTTCGTCTACTTCTACGACGTCTACGACCGCGACACGGAGTGTCGGGGCGTCGGCTGCGCCAGGGTCACGGCGCGGAGCGGCGACGAGTACGTGGTCATCGCGCGGCATCGCCCCCGCCTGGGCGGGCTCAACGAGAACGGTCCGGCGCTCGGCGCCGATCCGAGCTGGGACACCGACGGGCGCGGCACGGTCTCGCTGCAGGCGGACGGGACGGCCGGCGCGGCCAGCGAGCTGGTCCCGACGCTGGAGGCCGTGACCTGCGCGGCGCCGCTCTCTCGCGCCTTCCCGGACGTCACGGAGGGCGAGGACGCGCGCGTGTGCCTCGTGCTCGATCCCTTCGCAGCGAAGGCGGACACGATCACGCTCAGCTACGGCGGCCGCATCCCGTTCACCACCACGAGCGGCGCGAACTTCGAGGCTGGATCGAACCTCGTCGAGACGCGCGGTGACCCCTGCCGAGAGGGCGTGATCGGGAGCGAGCAGGTGCCTGCGGACGGCCCGCTCGCCGGCTACCCGGGCGACCGGCTCGTCATCACCGGCGACCTGCCGCCCTCCATCCTGGAGAGCGAGGACGTGGCGCTCCGTCGGCGCTGCGAGCAGCTGGTGGAGCGCACGGTCTCCGGCGCGACCACGCCGATCAGCTTGCCGATCCTGCGCGCGCTGTCGATGCCCATGGACGGCCGCGACACCTACGCGGGGCGGCTGGTCCTCGCCGACCCGGCGGGCTCCACCCTCGACCAGGTGATCGAGTGCTACCCGGAGCTCGCCCAGGTCGAGGTCCGGGCGAGCGACGCGTTCGTGGTCGAGTCTCGGCGCAGCGGCTTCCTGCACCCGATCGTCCGCGGCGCCGACGGCGAGTGCACGGTGGACCCCGATCGGCTGGCCCAGGGGCTGCGCGGCCGCGCGCGCTTCGACCAGACGTTCGAGAACGAGTTCATCACGTTCGCGCTCGGCGAGAGGCCGCCGCTGCTGAGCGCGCCGACGCTGACCTTCACCGTGGCGGAGATCCCGCTCCCCTCGCGCGTGGACGTCAGCTCGATCGGGACTTCGTCGAGCGCCTCGTCGCTCTTGTCGCGCATCGTCTACAACGAAGTCGACGAGCGCCTCTACGTCGTGGACCAGGCGCGGGTGGGGCTCGTCCGCATCCGGATGACCAACCTGTCCGCGCAGAGCAGCTTCCGCTGAACGATGGCCAAGGCGAGGAAGGCGGCCGGCAAAGAGCCCGAGCGCACGCCGGTGATGCAGCAGTTCTTCGCCGCGAAGGGGCAGTACCCCGACGCGCTGCTCTTCTTCCGGATGGGCGACTTCTACGAGCTGTTCTACGACGACGCGGTCGTGGCGGCCCAGGCGCTCGACATCACGCTCACCTCGCGCGGCAAGGACCGGCAAGGCGAGAACATCCCGATGGCCGGCGTGCCGCATCACGCGGCGCCCGGCTATCTCGCGCGGCTGCTCGAGCAGGGCTTCAAGGTGGCCATCTGCGAGCAGCTCGCGGACCCGAAGACGGTCAAGGGCATCGTGCCCCGCGGCGTCGTGCGTGTCGCGACGCCGGGGCTCGCGCTCGACCCCGACGCGCTGGACGCCAAGGCAGACAACTACCTCTGCGCCGTTCACGTCGCGGAGCCGCGCGGTCTGGCCACGCTCGAGATGAGCCGCTCGGACCTCCGCGCCTGCCTCGTGCCCGACGACGCGGCGCTCCTCGCGGAGCTGGCGCGTCTCGAGCCGCGGGAGATCCTGATCGACGGCGAGCTGCCGCAGCTCGAGGACACCCTGCGCCGGCTCCTGCCCCGGGTCGCCGTGCGCCGGGTCCCGCCCATCGAGGACGCGGACGCCGCCCTCGCGCGCTTCCTGGGCGAGGACGAGGCGACCCGCGCCGCCAACGAGGTCGACGCCCACGGGCGCGTCGCGGCCACGCTCACCCTCCGCTACGCGCAGGAGGCGCAGCCGGAGGCGGAGGTGAAGGTCGGCCGCCTCATCCGCTACGACCCGGGCGACCGGCTGATCCTGGACGAGGTCGCGGTGCGGAACCTGGAGCTGGTGCGCACCCTCGGCGGCGACAAGCCGGGGTCCATGCTGCATCTGCTGGACCGCACGAAGACGTCGATGGGCGCGCGGCTCCTGCGTCGTCGGCTGCTCTCACCCCTGACCGACCGAGCGGCGATCGCGCGCCGGCACGACGCGGTCGAGGCGTTCGTCATGGACGCGGACCTCCGGCGCGCGCTGCGGGAGAGCCTCTCGCGGGTCGCGGATCTCGAGCGGCTCGCGACGCGGACCGAGCTGGGCGTGGCGCACCCGCGCGACCTGGGCGCGGTGAGAGACTCGCTGGTCGGCGCGCACGCCCTCTACGAGACGCTGCGCGAGCGGGCCGGCCAGACCACGGACGACGCGCTCGCGAGGCTGGTCCCCGAGGACCGCTGCGAGGACGTGCTGGGCGCGCTCGAGACGGCGCTCGTCGAGGAGCCGCCGACCGTCGCGCACCAGGGCGGGATCTTCGCGGAGGGGATGAGCGAGGACCTGGACGAGCTCCGGTCGCTGAGCACCACCAGCAAGGACGTCCTGCTCCAGCTCGAGAAGCGGGAGCGCGAGAGCACGGGGATCGGCTCGCTCAAGGTCAAGTACACGAAGGTCTTCGGCTACTACATCGAGGTCACCCGCGCGAACCTGCACCTCGTCCCGGACAGCTACCGGCGCAAGCAGACCATCGCCAACGGCGAGCGCTACGTCACGGAGGAGCTGGAAGATCTGCAAGCCAAGATCCTCGGCGCCGACGAGCGCATCAAGGGGCTGGAGTCGGACCTGTTCGCGGATCTGCGCGTGCGCGTCGCCGCGGAGGCGCGACGGCTCCGCGCGCTCGCGAGCTCGCTCGCCGACCTCGACGTGCACGCCGCGCTGGCGGAGCTGGCCCACCTGCACGGCTACGTCCGCCCGACGCTCGACGAGGGCCTGTCGCTCGAGCTGACGGAGTGTCGCCACCCCATCGTGGAGCACCTGGCCGAGGCGGGGACGTTCGTGCCGAACGACGTGACGCTCGACGCCGAGGGCCGGCGCCTGATGATCATCACCGGGCCGAACATGGCCGGGAAGTCGACCACCATGCGGCAGGTCGCGCTGTGCGTGATCATGGCGCAGATGGGTGCGTTCGTGCCCGCCGCCGAGGCGCGCATCGGGCTCGTCGACCGCGTCTTCACCCGGGTCGGCGCGAGCGACAACCTGGGGCGCGGGCAGAGCACCTTCATGGTGGAGATGCGCGAGACGGCGACCATCCTCGCCGACGCGACGCGCCGCTCCCTGGTGATCCTCGACGAGATCGGCCGCGGCACGAGCACCTACGACGGGCTCGCCATCGCGTGGGCGGTCGCCGAGCACCTCCACGACGGCGTCGGGTGCAGGACGATGTTCGCGACGCACTACCACGAGCTGACGGAGCTCGCGGAGCTCAAGGACGGCGTTGTCAGCTTCAACGTCGCCGCCCGCGAGTACGGGGACGACGTGGTCTTCCTCCACAAGCTCGTCGAGGGCGCGGCGAACAAGAGCTACGGGGTCGCGGTCGCGCGCCTCGCCGGGGTCGCGGAGATCGTGCTCGCGCGGGCCAAGACCATCCTCGCGGACCTGGAGCAGGGGGCGCCGTTGCCCGGCGGCCGGCGGGCGAGCCTGCGCGGCAAGTCGCAGCTCGAGCTCTTCGCGGGCCCCGCCACGCCGGCGGAGCCGAGCGAGGTCGAGAAGACGCTGGCCCAGGTCGACGTGGACCGGATGCGACCCCTCGACGCCCTGCTGACCCTGTCCCGCCTCAAAGACATGCTCGCGTAGCTCGCCAGCCTCTGGCACAGCCGTGTGCACAGATCGTGCAGTTGTGTGCCGCGGAGTTGTTGGTGGCACTCATTGGCGCAGGAGGCTGGATGTCGAGGCACGGGATGGCGATCGGGTTGGCACTTTGGGCCTTGGCGCACGCCGCGCCGTGTGCGGCCCAGGAGATGACGACGACCCAGCGCGAGGAGGCGCGGGGCCTCTTCGAGGCGGGCAGGGCGGCCTTCGCCGACGGGCGGTACGAGGCGGCCCTCGACTACTTCGAGCGCTCCTACGAGATCAGCCAGCTCGCGGAGCTGCTCTACAACATCGGGCACACGGCCGACCGCATCAGGCGTGATGCGCGCGCTCTCGAGGCGTTCGAGCAGTACCTGGCCGCGCGGCCGGACGCGCCGGAGCGCGCGGCGGTCGAGGCGCGCATCAGCGTGCTGCGGGCGGCGGTGGCGGAGCGCGAGGCCCAGGAGGCCCGCGAGGCGGAGGCGCGTGCGGAGATCGCCACGGAGCCGACCGAGCCCGAACCGGCCACGCCCGAGATCGGCGTGGACGCGTCGCAGAGCACGAGCCCGGCCGGCTGGATCGTGCTCGGCGGGGGCGGCGCCGTCGCCGTGGCGGGCGCCGTGTTCCTCGGGCTGGCCGAGGCGCGCGCGGCCGAGGTGCGAGACGCGCAGGAGGGCACGCCGTGGGCGCGGGTCCGCGACGCGCACGCCCAGGCAGACAGCTTCGCCATCGTGGGCGGGGTGCTGCTGGGGGCGGGCGCCGCGGCGGCCGCGGCCGGGCTGGTGATGGCGTTCACGCTCGGTGAGGCGCAGGTCGAGGCCGCGCTGGCCCCGGGCGGCGCGGTGGCGCGGGGGAGCTTCTGATGACGACGCGTGTGATGTGCCTCTCGCTCCTCCTCTTCGGCTGCGCGCCGGCGCTCGAGGAGGGCTACTTCAGCTGCGCCACGCCCGCCGAGGACGAGTGCCCGGCCGGCTGGCAGTGCGTCTCTGGCCGCTGCTACCGGAGCCCGCCCGACGCCTCCACGCCGCCGATGGACTCGTCGCCCGACGTCGACGCCGACGCGGGCGACTCCGAGGTCCCGCCGCCTATCGACGCCTGCACCCCGCAGCCGCGGGCCGTGGACCTCCTCCTGATGATCGACGACTCGCGCTCGATGGCCGAGGAGCAGGCGGCGCTCACCGCCGCGTTCCCCGCGCTCGTTCGCGCGCTGGCCGAGGGGGACCTGGACGGCGACGGCCGCGCCGACTTCGACCCCATCGCGAGCCTGCGCATCGGCGTCGTGAGCAGCTTCATGGGGGTCGGCGGTCACGAGGTGCCGACCTGCGAATACGGCGACGCCTCGTTCGGCGACGACGGCGTCTTGATCGCCGAGCACCGGGGAGGGCGGGGCGAGTGCCCCGCGACCCATCCGGCGTTCCTCGAATACACGCCGCCAGGCGGGCTCTCCGAGCTCCAGGCGGCGTTCACCTGCCAGGCCAACCTGGGGACCGACGGCTGCGGCTTCGAGCAGCAGCTCGAGGCCCTGCTCAAGGCCGCGACACCTCAGAGCTCCGACGTGCGCTTCTTCGACAACACGCGGGGCCACGCGGGCGCGGGCGTCAACGGCGCGTTCTTTCGAGACGACGCCGTGCTGGTCGGGCTCGTGCTGTCGGACGAGGAGGACTGCAGCGCGCGCGACCTGGACCTCTTCGCGCCGGCGGGGCCGTACTCCGGGACCACGCTGAACCGGCGCTGTGACGTGCACGCGGACGACGCGCTCTGGCCCACGAGCCGCTACGCGGCGCTCGCCGAGCTCAAGGCCGACCCGGCCGACTTCGTCTACGCGGCGCTGGTGGGCGTGCCGGTCGAGGCCGAGCGAGACTCCTACGACGCGATCCTCGCGCACCCGGACATGGACTACGAGGCGGACCCGGCGACCATGCGTCTGCTGCCCGCGTGCGACTCGGGGGGCGGCGACGCGATGCCGGGCCGCCGGTACGTCGAGGTCGCGCAGGCGCTCGAGAGCGAGGGCGCGCAGACCCTCGTGCGCTCGATCTGCCGCGCCGACTTCGACGGGCCCGTCGACGAGCTGGTGCGGCTGATCGCCACGCGGTTGGATGCGCGCTGCCCCTGAGCTATCTGCTCCGCATGCGCTCGCACCCCTCGCTCGTCGCCAGGCTCCTCCCCCTCGCGTGGTCCACCCTCGCGCTGGCCGCCTGCGGCCCGGCGAGCGTGGAGGAGCTCCCCCGCCCCGCCCTGGTCCTCGTGATCACCCAGGGCGGCGGGTTCTGCTCCGACGTGCGCGCGGTCGACGCGAGCGGGCAGACCTGGAGCGCGCGGGTCTGCGAAGGGGTGGGGGGCCTGAGCGCCCGCGAGCGCGTCGCCACGGCCGACGAGCGCGCGGAGCTGAGCGCGGCCTTCGACTCGGTGCTCGCGCTCTCCGACGACGCGGACTGCATGGTCACGAGCCCGAGCGGGGCGCGCTATCGCTTCGCTCGCTACACGGCCGAGGGGGTGCGGGAGGTGCGCCTGTGCGATCCGGGCGTGCCGACCGAGGCGCTCAGGCTCGCCGAGCGGCTCGAGACGATCGCCGGCCCGCCCGGCGCGGGGGACGCCGGGGCGGCCGACGCGGGGCCCTGAGCCCTCGTTTTCCAGGCAATCGGAAGCGGGACCGGCGCGCTCACGAGGCGCGCGCTATCCTCTCGGCGATGGCGGATCGAGACGAGCTCGCGAAGATCAGGGAGGCGCTCGAGGCGGCCGACACCCAGCTCGTGGAGGCCCTCGACGCGCGCGCACGCGCGGTCAAGAAGTACGTCGCGCTGCGGGAACAGAGCCCGGAGGCGTACTTCGCCATGCCCTCGGCGGCGGAGGTGGTCGGTCGCGCCCTGGAGCGCGCAAAGGACTTCCCCCATGGCTCGCTGGAGCACGCGCTCCGCGAGGTGATCGGCGCGTGCGCCGACATGATCGCGCCCGTGCGGGTGGCGGTGCTCGGCGCGGAGGGCGGCTTCGCGCACCTCGCGGCGGGCCTGCACTTCGGGACCGCGGCCGCGGTCAGCCCGGTCGAGACCATCCACGACGTCTTCGAGGAGGTCGAGCGGCGCCGCGCGTCGTTCGGCGTGGTCCCGTTCGAGTCCTCCACGGACGGCGCGCTGACGGAGACCATCGACCAGCTGGCGCAACGCGAGCCCCGGATCTGCGGCGAGATCACCATCGGCTGCTCCTACGACCTGATGAGCCGCACGGGGAACGCGGGCGACGTCGACAACGTCTACGGCACGCGCGCCGCGCTCGCCGCGTGTGAGCAGACCCTCAAGCGGGATTTTCCGCGCGCGACGATCCTCGACGTGAAGTCGGGCGTGGTGGCCGGCCAGCTCGCCGAAGAAGACCACGGCGCGGCGGCCATCGTGGCGGGCACGGGCGAGAGCGAGCGTGGCCAGCTGCGGCGCGTCCGCGAGAACCTCGAGGACCGGCCGGGGCTGCAGACCCGCTTCGTCGTCATCGGCGAGGAGCGCCCTCGCAAGACCGGCCACGACCGGACGCTGCTCGCGCTCGCCGTCGGGGACGGACCGGGCTCGCTCTACACCGCGCTGCAGCCCTTCGCCGACCGGGGCATCAACCTGACCCGCATCGAGTCGCGCCCGGCGCGCGGCACGAGCTGGCGCTATCTCTTCATCCTCGAGCTCGACGGGCACATGACCGATCGCGCGGTGCTCACCGCGGTGGACGAGGTCCGGGACGCCAGCCGTCACCTCAAGGTGCTCGGCAGCTTCCCCCGCCCCGGCGACGAGTAGCCTTCACATCGCGCATTCTCCGTGCGAAACCCTTGCCCGGCGCCCCGCGCTGGAGAGGACACCATGAGCCTGGTCCCCGAGAACGTCGAACGCCTCATCCCCTACGTCCCCGGCAAGCCGGTCGAGGAGCTCGAGCGCGAGCTCGGCATCCAGAACGCCGTGAAGCTCGCGTCGAACGAGAACCCGGTCGGGCCGTCCCCCAAAGCCATCGACGCGATGCGAGCCCACGCCTCGGGCGTGCACCGCTACCCGGACGCGGCGACGTGGGCCCTGCGCTCCGACCTGGCCGCGTTCCATTCCCGGGGCGCGAGCGCGGTTCACATGGACGAGATCGTGCTCGGCAACGGCTCGAACGAGCTGATCGACCTCATCTGCCGCACCTACGCCGGCCCGTCCGACCACGCGGTGATCGGGGTGCCGAGCTTCGTCTGCTACCACCTCGGTCTGACGGCAGCCAACGTCCCGTTCGACGCCGTGCCGCTCCGCGAGCACCTCTTCTGGGACCTCGAGGCGATGGCGGCGAAGGTGACCGCGAAGACGAAGCTCTTCTTCGTCGCCAACCCCAACAACCCCACCGGCACGCACGTGGGTCGCGCGGCGGTCGAGCGCCTGCTGAAGGAGCTGCCGGAGCAGGTCGTCGTCGTGCTCGACGAGGCGTACGTCCAGTTCGCCGACGCCGACGACTACGTCAGCGGCCTCGAGCTCCGCGGGCTGCGCGAGCGCCTGATCGTCCTGCGCACCTTCAGCAAGGCCTACGGGCTGGCCGCCAACCGCGTCGGCTACGCCATCGGGCAGAAGGACGTCGTCTCGTACCTCAACCGGGTGCGCGCGCCCTTCAACGTCAACACGCTCGCGCAGGTCGCGGCGCGGGCGGCGCTGCAAGACCCGGAGCACGTCGAGCGCTACGTCGCGCTGAACCGGACCGAGCGCGCGCGCATCACCGAGGCACTCGAGGGGCTCGGCCTGCGCGTCGCCCCGAGCCAGGCCAACTTCGTGTTCGCGGACTTCGGCCGGCCCAACAAGGAGGTCTACGACCGCATGCTCCGCATGGGCGTGATCATCCGGCCGATGCCCGCGCCCGTCGACACCTGGCTGCGCATCACGGTGGGGCGCCCCGAAGAGAACGACCGCCTGCTGGAGGCGGTCCGCGAGCTCGTCGCGTCATGATCCGCCGCTACCGCATCCGCGGCGGTCGCCCCCTGCGCGGCGCGATGCGCGTCCCGGGCGACAAGTCCATCGGCCATCGCGCGATCATCTTCGCCTCGCTCGCCGAGGGCCGCTCGACGATCACCGGGCTGAGCGGCGGGCTCGACAACCTCTCCACGGCCCAGATCTTCCGCGAGATGGGCGTCTCGATCGACCTCGACGACGAGCGCGCGGTGGTCGAGGGCGTCGGGCTCGACGGCCTGAAGATGCCCAAGGGCGCGCTCGACTGCGGCAACAGCGGCACCACGATGCGGCTCGTCGCGGGCATCCTCAGCGCGCAGCGCTTCGGCACGCGGTTGGTGGGCGACGAGTCCCTGACCAGGCGGCCCATGCGTCGCGTGGTCGACCCGCTCCGCGCGCGCGGCGCGAACATCGCGGGGGTCAGCGGTCCGAAGGAGGGCGAGGTCTATCCGCCGCTCTCGGTCGCGCCGCTGATCGATGACGAGCACCTCATCGCGCTCGAGTACACCTCTCCGGTCGCGAGCGCGCAGGTGAAGAGCTGCCTGCTGCTGTCGGGCCTCTGGGCGCGGGGCGTCACCGCCATCTCCGAGCCCGTGCTCAGCCGCGACCACACCGAGCGCATGATGAACGCGCTGGGCGTGCCGATTCACGTCGTCGGCCCGATGGTGGTGCTCGACCCGGTCGGCTGGGATCGCCGCTGGGACGGCTTCACCTGGCACGTCCCCGGGGACCCCTCGAGCGCCGCGTTCCCGATGGCGGCGGCGCTGCTCGTGCCGGGCAGCGAGGTGACGCTCGAGGGCGTCTGCCTCAACCCGACCCGGACGGGGCTCTTCGACGCGCTCCGCGCGATGCGGGCGCAGCTGGCCTTCACGCCCAAGGGGGAGGCCGCGGGGGCCGAGCCCATCGGCGACGTCACCGTCACGCACGGGCCGCTCGGTCCGGCGATGACGGGCGGCGAGCTGCTGACCCGCATGATCGACGAGGTGCCGGCGTTCTGCGCGGTCGCCTCGGCGGCCAACGGGCGGAGCGACGTGCGGGACGCGCACGAGCTGCGGGTGAAGGAGAGCGACCGGCTCGCCACGAGCGCCGGGGTGCTGAGGGCGTTCGGGCTCGACTGCACGGAGCTCGACGACGGGATGCACGTGCACGGCGGCGCGAAGCCGCACGCGGCCGAGGTCGACAGCGGCGGCGATCACCGCATCGCCATGATGGCCGCCGTGCTCGGCATGGCCTGCGAGGGCGAGACCGTCGTGCACGACGTGGCCTGCGTCGACACCAGCTTCCCGGGCTTCGCCTCTTTGATGTCGTCGCTCGGGGCCGACATCACGGTCGAGGAGAGCGAGTGACCATCGTCGCCATCGACGGCCCCGCGGGGGCCGGCAAGAGCAGCGCCGCGCTGAGGCTCGCGGAGCGGCTCGGCTACACCCTCATCGACACGGGGGCGCTCTATCGCGCCGTCGCGCTCGCGGCGCGAGAGCAGGGCGTCTCCTGGGAGGACGGCGAGGCCCTCGGCGCGCTCGCCAGCTCCCTCGAGCTGCGCTTCGGGCCCGTCACGGGCGGACGCCCGCCGCTCCTGATCGACGGCGTGGACCGGAGCGACGACATCCGCGCGCCCGAGATCTCGCAGGGCGCGAGCCAGGTCTCGGCCCACCCGCCGGTCCGCGCCGCGCTGCTCGAGGTGCAGCGCCGGATGGGGCATCAGGGCGACGTGGTGCTCGAGGGCCGCGACATCGGCACCGTGGTGTTCCCCGACGCGGACGTGAAGGTCTTCCTCACCGCGTCGGTCGAGGCGCGCGCGCGGCGTCGATACGACGAGCTCAAGGGCCGGGACGGCGACGCGGACCTCGACGAGGTGCGCCGCGAGATGGAGACCCGGGACCAGCGCGACTCGACGCGCGCGGTCGCGCCGCTGAAGCCGGCCGACGACGCCGTGCGGCTCGACAGCTCGGGGCTCGACCTCGACGGCGTGCTGGCGAAGCTCGAGGCCCTCGTGAGGGAGCGGCTGCCCCGACCTGGCGCTCGTTGACACGGTCGGAGCGCGCTGCTACCCCTTTCGCCCCCCGGGGTCCATTTCCGGGGTTTCGTCTTTCTTAGCCCGAGCCTTTCACCCCAGACGCAGGTGCCGCCGACGAGTCGGTGGCCCGGTACCCTCGCGAAGCTGCGCGATTCGACGCGAGAGCCAGCGGCTGGACATCACCTTTCGACCCCCAACCCCCCTCTCGCCGAATCGGAGAGGAAAACACAGTATTCTCATGGCACCAGAGACGCAGACCAGCGCTTCCGGCGGCGGAGAGAGCTTCGCCAGCCTGTTCGAAGCCTCGGTCGCCCGCGCGGATGAGCTCCGTGAAGGAGACATCGTATCCGGGACGGTCATCTCGATCGCGAAGGACTCCGTTGTCGTCGACATCGGTTACAAGTCCGAGGGGATCATCTCGCTGAGCGAGTTCTCGGATCCCAATGGTGAGCAGAGCGTGACCGCGGGTGACCGCGTCGACGTGCTCATCGAGGCCAAGGAGACCGACGACGGTCTCGTGCTCCTCTCGAAGGAGAAGGCCGACAAGCTCAAGGTCTGGGACGAGATCAGCGCCGCGTGTGAGCGCGACGAGCTGATCGAGGGCACCATCACCGCCCGCGTGAAGGGCGGCCTCAGCGTCACCATCAAGGGTGGCGTCAAGGCGTTCCTCCCCGGCTCCCAGGTCGACCTTCGACCCGTGCGCAACCTCGATAAGCTCATCGGGCAGACGTACGAGTTCAAGGTCATCAAGTTCAACAAGAAGCGCGGGAACATCGTGTTTTCGCGTCGCGTGCTCCTGGAGAAGGAGCGCGACGAGCTCAAGGCGCGCACGCTCCAGAACCTCGAAGAGGGCATGGTCGTCACCGGCGTCATCAAGAACATCACCGAGTACGGTGCGTTCGTGGACCTGGGCGGCATCGACGGGCTCCTCCACATCACCGACATGTCCTGGGGCCGGGTCAACCACCCGTCCGAGGTCTTCAACGTCGGCGACGAGGTCACCGTCAAGGTGCTCAAGTACAACGCCGAGACCGAGCGCGTGTCGCTCGGCCTCAAGCAGACCGTCGAAGACCCGTGGAACAACGCGGCCGACCGTTACCCGGTGGGCGCGAAGGTCAGCGGCAAGGTCGTCTCGCTCACGGACTACGGCGCCTTCGTGGAGCTGGAGCCGGGCATCGAGGGCCTCATCCACGTCTCGGAGATGAGCTGGCGCAAGCCGAAGCACCCGTCGAAGCTCCTGGAGATCGGCCAGGAGGTCGAGACGGTCATCCTCGACGTCGACATCGTCAACAAGCGCATCAGCCTCGGCCTCAAGCAGCTCGAGCCCGATCCGTGGGAGACGTTCACCCGCAAGTACAACCCGGGCGACATCATCCGGGGCAAGGTCCGCAGCGTGACCGACTACGGCGTGTTCGTGGGCATCGAAGAGGGTGTCGACGGCATGGTCCACAAGTCGGACCTCAGCTGGACCCAGCGCATCAACAACCCGTCCGACGTCTACCGCAAGGGCGACGAGGTCGAGGCCATCATCCTCTCGATCAACCATGACGAGAAGAAGGTCAGCCTCGGCATCAAGCAGCTCTACGAGGATCCGTGGACGCGGATCCCGGCGGACTACCCGGCGGGCACCATCCTCGAGGTTCGCGTGGTCTCCATCGCGGAGTTCGGGGTGTTCGCGGAGCTCGAGCGCGGCATCGAGGGCCTCGTGCCCCTGAGCGAGCTCAGCTACGACCGCATCGACGACCCCCGCCAGATCGTGAAGGAAGGCCAGATCGTCAAGGCGGAGATCGTGGACGTGAACCCGTCGGACCGTCGCATCACCCTCAGCCTCAAGAAGGCGGAGCTCGAGAACCTCGAGGCGATGAAGTTCGACGAGAACCGCGGCGCCAACCGCGACGGCGCTCCGGCCCGCAAGGTGGGTCCGAGCGGCGGCGGCGGCGCGACCCTCGGCGACGTGCTCAAGGACAAGCTCGGCGGTCTCTCCGTCAGCGCGTCCGAGGCACCGGCCGCCGAGGAGGCCTCCGAGGAGGCCGACGCGAGCGACGAAGAGGAGTGATCCTCCCGCGCTGACGCGTCGACAGGGCCGGCTCCCGAGAGGGGGTCGGCCCTGTCTTCTTTCCGTCCCGCCGTCGGAAAGTTCGGGGCCGCGCGGACCGTCTGGTAGACGGAGCCGAGCCCCCGTGCCGACCCAAGGAGACAGGCCCTCGAGAATGCCGTCGTTCGGCCCCCCGGGGTCGCGCAGGCGCAGGCTCGTGTTCTTCGCCGTGACCGGCGGGCTGCTGCTCGGCGCGCTCCTGCTCTTCCGCGAGGTCCTCGCGCCCTTCGCGCTGGCGCTCATCGTCGCCTTCGTCTTCGCGCCGCTCGTCGAGGGGCTCCAGAAGCTGAGCCTGGGCGGTCGCCGGCTGCCGCGCTGGGTCGCGGTCGTGGTCATCTACCTCTCGCTCCTGGGCGGCCTCTCGGCTGGCGTGGCCTTCGGAGTCCCGCGGCTCGCGGTGGAGGTCCAGCGCCTCGCCCGCGAAGCGCCTCGCGCCCTGCGGACCTTCCGGGACGACTGGCTCCCTCGCCTCGAGGACGAGCTCCGCTCGGCGACGGCGCTCTATGCGCCCGAGCAGGTCGGGCCCGTGCCCGACGCCGAGCCCGAGCCGCGCCCGGCCGAGGAGGCCGAGGTCGACGCCATCCGGGTCACCCCGCACGTCGAGGGTGGGTACGAGGTGCACCTGCCGGCGCACGGGATCGAGATCGAGCCGGTGGGCGAGGGCGGCTACCGGATCAGCGCGGCCGAGTCGCGTCGGGAGCACGAGCGCCGCGACCTGATCGCGGCCGTCTCCCAGTCGATCCGCGCCTTCTTCACCGACACCGAGGCGTACGCGGGCACCGCGATCCGTGGCGTGCAGACCTTCGTCGCCAAGCTCATCGGCGGCGTCTTCAGCTTCTTCATCATGCTGATGCTCAGCGCCTACATGCTGATCACCAGCGACAAGATCTTCGGCTTCTTCCGCTCCCTCGCGCGGCCCAGCAAGCGCGCCCGCTTCGACGAGCTGGTGGCCCGCATCGACAAGGGCCTCGCCGGAGTGGTGCGGGGGCAGCTCCTGATCGCGCTCGTGAACGGGCTGCTGAGCGGCGTGGGCTTCTGGCTCGCAGACCTCAGCTACTGGCCCATCCTGACCCTCATCGCGACCGTGCTGAGCATCATCCCGATCTTCGGCGCCATCATCAGCTCGGTGCCCGCCGTCATCGTCGGCCTGCAGGACGGGCTGGGCACCGCGTTCTTCGTGCTCGCGTGGATCATCGGCATCCACCAGCTCGAGGCGAACCTGCTCAACCCGAAGATCATGGGCGACGCCGCGAAGGTGCACCCCGTCCTCGTGGTCTTCGCGCTCCTCGCGGGCGAGCACCTCTTCGGCATCCTCGGCGCGCTCCTCGCCGTGCCCATCCTGAGCATCACGCAGAGCGTCTTCCTCCACTTCAGGGAGGTCGCGCTCGGCGTGTCCCGGGAGGGCGACGTGACCGAGGAGTGGGCCGAGGCCTCTCTGGACTGAGAGACTGGCAGAGCTAACGCCGTACGCGTTCTACGGCCCCGTCCGGCGGCCCGGCGAGCGCCGCGTGATGGATCGCCCTCAACAAGGAGGGCGAGATGGCGAGTCGAGGACTTCGAACGGGCGGAAGCCGCACAGCAACTCTCAGGCCGTCACCCCGAGCGCCCAGAGGTCCACCTTGTGGTTGGGGGTCACCGCACCGGACGCGGCCTCGGGCGAGAGCACGGTCAGCAGCTCGGGGGCCATGTAGGAGTCCGTGCTGATGAAGCTGCTGGTGAGGGTGGCCTGGTACTGACCGCTGCATCTTGCCGATGCCGAAGTCGGCGAGCTTCACCAGCCCGTTGGCGCTGACGGGATCTTCTGCGGCTCACGTCGCGGTGGATCACCGCCTCGTGGTGGGCGTAGGCGAGGGCCTGCGCGGCCCCGACGACGATGTACGCCACGTGTCGCGGGTCGAGGCCACGGGGCTTGGTCAGCTTCAGCAAGCCGGCCGCGTCGACGCCCTCGACGTACTCCATCACGACGTAGGGCAGCCCGGGCGCGCCCTCGGGCGCTCCTTCGGGGCGTTCCTCCCCCGCGTCGATGATGGAGACGATGTTGGGGTGCGAGAGCTTCGAGGCGAGGTCGATCTCACCGTAGGAGAGCGAGAGAAGCCGCTCGCCGTGCTCCTCGTGTTCGAGGGTGTCACGCCTGATGCGCCTGGTGCAGACGCGGCCGCGGGAGGTTGGGCTGCACCGCCACGAACACCTCCCCGAAGCCGCCCTCGGCGAGCTTCCGCTCCACGGGGTAGGGCCCGATCTGCGCCGGAGCGCTCACCCGACGCTCCTCCCCGCGCCCTCACTTGGCGCCACGACCATCCCCCCTCTGGCCTCAGCCTGCGTCCCTGGTCTTCTTCGGTACCTTCTGGCGCACGCCGCTCTGCGCTGGGGTCAGCATCTCCCAGGCCTCGACCCCGAGGGCCTCCGCTAGGCGCGTGATGGTCGCCAGCGTGGGGTTGAGGACACCGTCTCCGCTCTCCAGCGAGACGAGTTGTCGCCAGTTCACCCCCGAGCGCTCGTGCAGTAGCTGAGCCCGTGCATGGCTCTTAGCTCGGCCAGTCGCGCGCGGAAGTGCTTCAAGGTGCGTAGGTAGAACGCCGACTCATTGGCGTCGACCATGGACGTGCTCACGCGATCCTTCTTCTGCGCCATGCGGGCCCCCGTTGCAGGAGTTGCACGAGTGTACCACCGTGCTGCTACAGGGTGCAACGCCATCGGCGAGACTCATTTGCGTGTCTTGCGATATTGTAGTTGCGTGTCTCATGCTGCAGCGCTATTCGAGGCACCGCCCGAGAGGGTGGACTGGGGGACGGTGATGCGAGCAAGCGAGGGCGCGCTCTGGCGGAGGGGCGGGTGAGCGAGTGGGGCTCCGAGGGGCGCCCGCTCTGGAAGCAGGGCCACCGGGCGCGGCACCTCTCCGACGAGCTGCTGGCAGCTCGCGAAGCTGCTCGGCGTGGAGCTCGAAGCGATCGAGCGGAGAGAGGCTGGGATCCGATGAGCCGAATTCCACGCAACCTCGTCGGCGTTGGGTCGAGGAGAAGGACGCGGCCGTCGTCGACTAGGCCGGAGAGAAGGAGAGTCTCGTGTTTCCAGTAGCGACAAATGGGGGAGGGCAGGCGATGGCGATGCCAGACGTTTGCAAGGTTCCTGCTCCGCCCGCGCCGCCGGTGCCGACGCCGTTTCCGAACATCGCGATGCTCAACCAGGCGGACGGCTCGACCTGCTCGAGCAAGGTCCGAATCGCCAACCGGAAGGTGTGCACCGTACAGACGGAGATCAGCCGGACGAGCGGCGATGAGGCGGGGACCCTCAAAGGGCTGGTGAGCAGCACGAACATGGACAAGGCGGTGTTCCGTCAAGGTGTCTCGAAGGTGAAGGTGGAGGGGCACGACGTCGCGGTGCACCTACGCCCGACGGCGCACAACGGCAGCAACGCCAACATGCCGGCCGGCTCGCACGTCGCGCCGAGCCAGACGACGGTCATCGTCTCGGGGTGAGCCGGTGAAGCTCGTCGCTGACAGCCCGCTGAGGGTCGGGTGGCTCCCGTGGCAGTTCGCGCCGGGGGACTGGCGGCTCGTCGTGGCCGTGAAGGCGACCGTCGAGCTGGTTCGTGAGGGCACGGCGCGGCTGGCCGACGAGCAGGCGTTCGTGACCGGCGACCTGTTCTGGGACGACGACGTGGAGCGCTCGGTCCGCTACGACGGCGACCTCGCGCTCACCAAGCCCCAGGGCGAGGTGTGGCTGACGGGGACGGTTCGGACGCCGGAGCCCGTGCGGGAGCTCGCGTGCAGCGCGCGCGTCGGGGACGTCGCGATGCGGTTCAGCGTGATCGGTGATCGGTGGTGGCGGTCCGACGGCGGCCAGACGGAGCCGGCGCCGTTCTCGGAGATGCCGCTCTGCTGGGAGCGTTGCTTCGGC
>SHBB01000154.1 GCA_004213565.1 Sandaracinaceae bacterium | reverse complement strand
GACGACCCGTCTCTCGGCCCGTGTCTCCTCGAAAATGCTGAAGCATTTCCTCGTCGCCCCGAACCGAGAACCGGGCCGTCGCGCTCCGAGATCCTTCGGGCTCGGTACTTCAACGGCCTGTTAGGGAACTCTCAGGATCCGATAGGGAACACTTAGGAAGCGCCGACTCGACCCATCGCTAGGTTCATCCACGCGAGGCCCGCAGCGATGCGCGCCACACCTCGCGCTGGATCGAGTCATGCGCATTCCCTCCGTCATCGAGGCGGTGTCCGCACACCTTCGCCTCGCCCTGGCCCTCGCGGGCGCGGGGCTCATCCTGGCCCTCGTCGTGGCCGGCCCGGGCGCGCCGGCCGCGACCGCGCAGAAGGCGTCGAAGCCGCCGCCGATGCCGGAGCGGCTGAGCGAGACCGGGCTGGACACCGCGGCGCTGCTCTCGTTCTCGCCGCAGTACCCCTTGTGGACGGACGGCGCCGACAAGCGACGCTGGATCGCCCTGCCTCCCGGGGAGGCCGTCGACGCGAGCGACCCGGACGACTGGCGCTTCCCGGTGGGGACACGGCTCTGGAAGGAGTTCTCGTTCGCAGGGCGCCCGGTCGAGACCCGGTACATGGAGGCGCTCCCGGGCGGCGAGTGGCGCTACGCGACCTACGTCTGGGAGGGCGACGACGCGCTGCGCGCTTCGGACGAGGGCGTGCCCGCCGGCGTTCCCGTGCAGGGAGGCAGCGGCCGCCACGTGATCCCGGGCGCGAGCGACTGTCGCTCCTGTCACGAGGGTCGACCGAGCCCGGTGCTCGGCTTCAGCCTGCTGCAGCTGTCCGGGGATCGAGATCCGAACGCGCCCCACGCGCGCTTCGACGCCGACGACGTCACGGTCGCGTCGCTGGTGCGGAGCGGGCAGCTGCGCGGGCTCGCTCCGTCGCTCGTCGCGCCCCGCGTCGAGGCGGCCTCGCCCACGGAGCGCGCCGCGCTCGGCTACCTGCACGGCAACTGCGGCGGCTGCCACAACGACGTCGGCCCGCTCGCGCCGCTGGGCATGGTGCTCGCGCAGTCGTTCGGACGCGACGCGTCCGCGCTGCCGACGCTGGTCGATCGGCCCAGCCGCTTCCGGCTCTGGGACCGGCCCGACGCGGTGCACCGCGTGGCGCCCTGCGCGCCCGAGCGGAGCGTGCTCCTGCATCGCCTCCGCGCGCGAGATCCCCAAACGCAGATGCCGCCCGTGGGCTCGCTCGTCGTCGACGAGGAGGCCGCGCGGCTCATCGAACGATGGATCGACGAAGGCGTGCCCGGTGGCCGCCTCGCCAGCCTTCACCGCTGAAAGTGAGACACGACATGACCCGCACCTTCATCCCCTTCGCCGCGATCGCGCTGCTCCTCCTCGGCTGCGAGGAGCGCCTCACCCAGCCCGACGGGCAGTCCGCGCCGGTGCGCACCGTCACCCCGGTCGAGCGCGGCCAGTACCTCGTCGACGTGGGCGGGTGCAACGACTGCCACACGCCGTGGACGATGGGCGAGAACGGGCCCGGGCCCGACATGACCCGCGCCCTCTCCGGTCACCCCGCGGACCTGGAGATGCCGACGCCGCCCTCCCCGGTCGGTCCGTGGATCGTGGCCTCGGCCGCGACCAACACCGCGCACGCCGGGCCGTGGGGGGTGAGCTTCACCGCGAACCTCACGCCGCACGAGGACACGGGCCTCGGCACGTGGACCACCGAGACCTTCATCTCCACCATCCGCAACGGCCGACACATGGGCCGCGGGCGGCCGCTGCTCCCGCCCATGCCGTACTTCAACTACGCGAAGATGACCGACGACGACCTGGCCGCGGTCTTCGCGTATCTCCAGAGCATCCCGGCCATCGACAACCAGGTCCCACCGCCGCGACCGCCCGCGCAGTGATGCGCTCACGCGCTGGCGTCGAGGCGCTCCTCGAGCGACAGCTCGCACTCGAGCTCCATGCCGAAGCGCCCCCGCGCGCGCCGGACCAGGCGCACCTCGGGGCACTTCTGCTCGAGCCGCTTGCGCAGGAGGATGAGCCGGCTCTCGAGGTTGTCCTTGACCGCGGGCAGCCCGAGGGTCGGGTCGAGGCGGAGCTCACGGTTGGTGAACTCCGTGCGGCCCGAGTCCCGGTACTGCGAGAGCAGCCGCCAGAGGATGCGCCCGGGCACGTTCCGGATGAGGTACTCGCCGTCGACGAAGACGCAGTCGTCGTTGCGATAGAACACGAAACGCCGCGTGGGCAGCCCCTCCGGAAACGGCGCGTGCTCCACGTCCGCGAGGCGCTCGATCCCCGCCGCGACGTGGTCGGCCACCACGCCCAGGAACGCCTCGTGCCAGCTCTCGAAGCAAGAGACGCTGCGGGACTCCAGGGCGAGCACGCCGACGAGGCGCTCGCCGACTTGCAGCGGCAAGGCCAGCTGGCTCTGCACGTCGGGCAGGCCGGGGAGCGGGACCGAGGGCCCGAAGCACGCCTCCCCCTCCGCCTCCACCCCGGCCCGCACCGCCATCCCGTAGCGGAGCGCGCGCTCGAGCTGCCCCACGCGCAGGATGCGACGCTCCTCCGCGGCCGTCCCGATCATCCCCTCGCCGAGCGCGACCTCCGAGCCCACCCCGTCTTCGTCGTAGCCGTGGCTCGCGACGGTGATGAGCCGCGCCGCGCTCTCGTCCCAGAGCAGCACCATCGAGTGGGCGAACCCGAAGTCCTCGGCCAGCCGCTCGAGGAGACCGTCGAGGAGCTCGTCGAGGTGGACCGCGCGGGAGAGCTGGTGGGAGAGACGCTGGAGCGCCCAGAGCTCCTCGCGGGCCTCCGGCGGGCGCGCGAGCTGCTCTTTGCTGTCGAGCTCCTCCGAGCACGTCGCGCTCGGGTCGAATGGCGCGAGGTGCTCGGTGACGACCACCACGTCGTCGACGACGAAGAGGTCGGCCGCGAGCAGCTTGAAGATCCCCTTCATGCCCGTGTGGGATGCGATGGCCTCGATCCGCACCGCCATCTCGTCGAAGAGCGCGCCCTCGGTCTCGGACGAGAGATAGCGAGCGCGGATCCGGTAGATGGTGAAGTCGAGCGGATCCCAGAGCGAGACCAGCGCGGCCGGGTTCGCGAGCACGTTGCGCGTGGTCTTGTTGAAGAACTGGCGCGAGAGGGCGACGTGTCGCGCGTCCACCCGGTAGACCTGGCTGAGCACGGCGACGTTCGGGACGCCGTCGGCCGAGCAGGTCGCGACCGTGGCGGGGACGATGCCGTCGAAGACGCGAGACGGGAGCGACGCGAGCGAGGCGGTCACAGGGGCTCTCCCGCGCTCGGTCCCGGGGTCTGCTCGTACATCGAACAGACCGCGAAGCGCACCGCCACGCAGGGCCACGACACCAGCCGGGCGCTCACCGAGCGGGGGATGCCGACCCTGGCGAACGCCTGCTCCCTCCGCTCGAGGAACCTCTCCAGATACCGGCGCGCCTCCTCGGTGGCGGGCCCGACCGCGACGAGCCGCCCCTTGAGCTGGAGCGATCGGTCGTCGGTGACGCGCGCGACGCTGAGCGCGACCTCTCCGTTGTCGCGGACGTTCGCCTCGGTGAGCGCCGCGAAGAGGGAGGGGACGTACGCCTCGAGGGTCCCGTCCGCGAGGACCCGCGCCCCGGCCGCGAGGACGGACTCGGGCGCTCGCTCGGGGCTGCGCGTGCCGAGGAACATGATCAGCCCGTCTTCGAGGAACGTCGCGACCTCGGACGGGATGACGAGGGCGGTGCTCGTGGAGGCGTCGCGCATGATGACGACGGCCGCATGATAACCACCGCCCGGGCGGTCGGCGACGGGAGACGTCAGCTGCCGCGATACGTGCTGTAGCCGAACGGGCTCAGGAGCAGCGGCACGTGGTAGTGCTCGTCGGTGCTCTTGACCCGGAACTCGATCTGGACGCTCGGGTAGAAGGTCGGCTCCCCCGCGTAGTACGCGCCCGTGTCGAAGGAGACGCGGAAGACGCCGGCCTCGAGGGTGCCGGGCTCCATCAGGTCGGTGATGCGGCCGTCGTCGTCGGTCTCGCCGCTGCCGACCTCACGGAAGGCGCCGCCGTCCTTGCGCTCGAGGGTGACGGGCACGCCGCGCGCGGGGCGGCCGGAGGCGGTGTCGAGGACGTGGGTGGTGATCGGGCTCTTCTTCATGATTGCTCGTCCTGAAGCTTGTGGAGCCGAAGCTCGGTGATCTTCATCTGCTCGGCCGCCGCGACGGCGAGCTCTTCGTCCGGGTCGTTGTCCATGCGCGCCTCGAGCAGCGACAACATCTCCGCCGCGCTCTTCCCCGTGGCGCACACGATGAAGATGTGCCCGAAGCGCGCCTCGTAGGCCAGGTTCCCGTCTCGGAGCGCGCGCAGCGTGGCCTCGTCCGCCGACGTCGCGCCCGACTGCTCGCCCGCCGACCACGCCTCGGTCGCGGCGAACTTCTCGCGCAGCTTCGCGAGGTCGGCCCCGATGCGAGGGTGGTGCGTGAAGGCCTCGAGCACGTCGTCGCGCTCCATCGTCGCCCAGACCTCGCGCGCCTTGTCGAGGAGCGCGTCTCCGAGCGGGCGCTCGCGGAGCATGCCCTCGACCCAGCGCGAGGCGCCGCAGCAGCGCGTGAGCGCGGCGCGGGCCTCGTCCTCGTCCATGGCGTCGAGCGCGCTCACGCCGGCCGACCGAACAGGCGCAGCCGGCTGATGCCGCCGTCGGGGTAGATGTCGACCTTCACGTGGGTGAAGGGGCCCTTCGCCTGGAGCGCGTCCTCCTTCAGGAAGCGTCGGTCGTGCGCCTCGAGCTTCGTCTCCGGCAGGATCGTCTCCCAGTCCGCGCGCGCGACGAGCTCCGTCAACGTCGCGTCGGGCGCGTGCACGCCGCGGAGCGCGCAGCGGTCCGGGTAGTTTCCCTTGAAGTGGTTGGTGTCGATCTCGGCCACCTCGATCGCGCCCGGCGCGCCGAGGCGGATGAGGATCCAGTCGTGGCCCGGGGCGGGGCGCTTGCGGCGCGTCTCCCAGCCGCCGCCCATGTTCTCGGCGCGCGACGGCAAGAGCAGGTTGTCCATCGGCCCGAAGAAGGCGTCGCTGCACGCGAGCGCCTTGCCGCCGCGGTTCACCGCCGCGAGATCGACGAGCCCGTCGGGCACGTGCTGCTTCTGCAGGTCGTCGAGCGCGGAGGGCTCCCGGCTCGCCGCGACCTCTCCCCACACCCGCAGCCGCGCGACGCCGCCGTCGGGGTAGATGTGGAGCCGCACGTGGTCGAAGACCTCGTCCGAGGCGACGGTGAAGAGGTTCTGCGAGCCGGGCCGGAGCGGGCTCTGCCCGAGCACCTCGACCCACTCGCCGTCGGCCCGCTTCGCCTCGAGGCTGGCGAAGGGCGGGTGGTTGCCGAGGAAGTGGTTGGTGTCGATGTCGAGCGCGCGGATGCGGCCCGGGGCGCCGAGCCGGACCACGCAGTGATCGTGCCCGTCGACCCGCTTGCGGCGGCTCTCCCAGCCGTCCATCCACTTGCCGCGCTCGGTGTAGCGGTCCGGCTCGAACACGCCGCGGCCGGGCTTCACGAGGTTGTGCATCGACGCGAAGAAGTCGTCGGTGCAGGAGATGGCCTCGCCGCCGAGCGTGCCGGCCGCGAGATCGATGAGCCCGCCGAAGCGAGCGCCTTCTTCAGGTCGGCTCACGCCGTGCCTCCACTGGATGTGCGATGAAGCTGCGGCCGCCCGTGCGGCCCGATCACGTTCTGCCCGTCGTAGACCACGCGCCCGCGCAGCCACGTGCGCTCGACGCGCCCGCTCAGCGTGCGCCCGAGGTAGGGCGAGACGCGGTGCTTGAAGCGGAGCGAGTCCGCCGTCACCTCGCGGTCGGCCTCCGGGTCCCACGCCACGAGGTCGGCGTCCATGCCCGGCGCGACGCGCCCCTTGCGGTCCGACACCCCGGCGAAGCGGGCTGGGCGCGCCGACAGCCACTCGGCGATCTGCGTGATCGTCGCGCCCCTCGCGCGCGCCTCCGTCCAGACGCTCGAGAGCCCGAGCGAGAGCGAGGCGACGCCGCCCCACGCCTCGAGGAAGTCGCCCTTCTCGGGGACCTTCAGGTGCGGCGTGCAGGGAGAGTGGTCGCTCACCACGAAGTCGATCGTACCGTCGAGCAGGCCCTGCCAGAGCCGCGCGCGGTTCGCCTCCTCGCGGATCGGCGGCGCGCACTTGAACTCGGTCGCGCCGTCCGGGACGTCCTCGGCGCGCAGGCAGAGGTAGTGCGGACAGGTCTCCACCGTGAGCGGCAGCCCCTCGCTCTTGGCCGCCGCGATCATCGGCAGCGCGCTCGCGCTCGACAGGTGCACCACGTGCACGGGGCAGCGCGTCTCGCGGCAGAGCGCGATGAGCATCGCGATGGCGGCGTCCTCCCACGCGGCGGGCCGGGCCCCGAGCCAGGCGTCGTACTTGCGCGGGTCGACGCCGGCCGCGGTCGGGTCCGCCTCCAGCTCGAGCTCCGCGTGCGCCAGCAGCGGGATCGCCGCGTCCTTCATGCGCGGCATCGCCTCGCGCAGCGTCGCCTCGTCCGCCTTGGGGAAGTCGTCGATGCCGGAGTGGCAGAGGAACGCCTTGGCGCCCAGCGCGCCGTCCTTCGCGAGCTTCGTCAGCTCCTCGGCGTTGCCCGGGATCACCCCGCCCCAGAAGCCGACGTCCACGTGCAGCTCCGCGTCCGTCGCCTCGAGCTTCCGCTTCAGCGCGTCGCGCGTGGTGGTGACGGGGATACAGTTGAGCGGCATGTCCACGAGGGTCGTGACGCCCCCCGAGGCCGCCGCCTGGGTCGCGGTGACGAACCCCTCCCACTCGGTCCGCCCCGGCTCGTTCACGTGCACGTGCGTGTCGACCAGCCCGGCCATGAGCACGTGCGGCGCGTCCTCGACCGGCATGCCCTCGGGCGCCGCGTCGAACGGGCGCACCTCGGCGATCGTCTCGCCGTCGATCATCACGAGCGCCGGCCGCACCCCCTCGGGCGTGACCACCTGTTGGCTGCGGATCCCTCGCATCAGAGCCGCGACGCATACCACGTCCCGCGTTCCGCGGCGATGGCCGCCCCCCTACGCAACGCGCGCACGGCGCGCATGGCCGTCCGCGGCGTTCAGGAAACTGACGAGCTCGCGACGGAGCGCGTTGTAGCGTCCATACGCATCGCGCACGGACGGGTCCTCGCGGAGCGCTTCGTACAGCGCGAGCTCGGGCGCCTCGGGCAGGTCCTCGGGGGGCGGAAGCAAGAGGCCGAGCGCGCTCAGTCGCGCGGAGGCCGCCGCGACCAGAAGCGCCTCCACGGACCAGGCCCCTCGGTTCGCGTCACGGAGCCCCGCCACCACGCGCTCGGCGCCCGGCAGCCCCGCCACTTCAAGCATCGACCGACTCCAGGAACGCGTCGATGCTCGTCAGATACACGACGCCGGGCCCTCTCGCGCTCCGGGCGAGTTCCTTCTAAGCGCCTACGACGTGCTGGGCTCAGAGCGCGGCGCAGAGCTCGGTGAAGGTCGCGCTCGCCAGCCGGAGGGCCATGGCGTCGAGGCAGTCGAGCAGCGCGCGGGGAGCGTCCTTGCCCCGGTAGGAGAGGCCGAGGTGCTGTGCGCGGCGGTAGTGGCGCGCGCCCTCCTCGAGCGGGGCGAGCACGATCTCGCGCGGCTCGAACGAGTCGGCGGCGAGCTCCAGGATCAGGCCCGACGGGTCGAGGCGCGCGGAGCGCACGCGGGCGGCGCTCAGGCCGAGGAGGGCGAGCAGCCCCTCGCTCGGCGCGCGCTTTCCCGTCGGGCGATCGAGCGGGCGCGGGGGAGCCTGCCCCGCCGCCGTCACCAGCTCGTTCTGGAGGGTGGCCAGCTCGTGGAAGGTCTCGCCGCGCTCGAGCTCGGTCATGTCCGCCGGGACGCGCGAGACGAGGTCGTCGTAGTCGTCGACGGTCGCTCGCGCGGGCCCGGGCCAGGCCTCGACCGCCGCCTCGCCGAGCACGGTGCCGGGGAGCGGCTGGTAGGTCGACCAGATGATCGAGCCGGGGCGGAGCTTCCGGAGCAGCGACACCGTGGAGTGGGCCTGAGCCCGGGTCTCGGTCGGGAGCATCGTCATCAACGACGCGCTCGTCGGCAGCCCGAGCTCGCGGCAGTCGGCGAAGAGCTGCTCGAGGCGCGCGTCGGAGGAGCGGCGGTCGAGCACGTCGCGGCGCAGCGCCTCGTCGCCCGCCTCGACGCCGCAATGAAAGAGGACGCAGCCAGCCTCGGCGAGGAGCTCGAGCCGCGGACGCGTCGCCGCGTTCGGGTGCATCTCCACCTTGAAGGGCAGCCCCACGCGGCGTGGGTACGCGCGCGCGAACGCCTCGAGCCAGGCGAGGGGGATCGGGAAGTGCTCATCCCAGAACTCGAAGCCCTCCGGCGCGTAGCGGTCACGCAGGTCGGCGAGCTCCTCGCAGAGAGCGGAGACGTCGCGCACGTTCTTCATGCGGGCGTCGCTGAGGCCGAGGACCTTGCCCCAGCGCGGGGCCGAGCAGTAGGCGCAGGTGAACGGGCAGCCGCGGCTCGCGCGGACCGGCAGGTAGCCGTCGACGTGCGGGCCGAAGGTGTTGATGCCTCGGCCCAGGAGCTCGCGGACGTCGCCGAAGATCTCGTAGTCCCAGCGCGGCAGGGCGTCGATGACCGGCTCGGGATCCGCGGCGGGCGGCGCGTCCGCGAAGCCGGCGTCGGCGCGGAGCCAGAGACCCGGGAGCGAGGCGTCGAGCGTGCCCGTCGCCAGCCGATCCAGCAGCGCGGCGAGCGGTCGCTCGCCCTCCCCGATGCAGATCGCGTCGACGCGCGGAGAGAGGGCGACGTCGCGCGGCGCCATCGTCGCGTGGTAGCCGCCGACCACCACGAAGGCGTCGCTCTCGAGCTCGCGCAGCAGCCCGGCCGCGCCCGGCCAGTCGCGGGTCATCGAGGAGATGGCGACGACGTCCGCCGCCTCCGCCTCGAGCCGCCGCGCCACGTCGACGATCCGCTCCTCGCGGCCGACCTCGAGCGCGCTCGCCTCGTGCCCGGCCGCGCGCACCACCGCGGCGAGCTGCGCGACCGACGAGCTGAAGGGGCGCGGGGGATCGGTGAAGAAGACGAACGAGACCTTCATCGTGCCGCACGACGATGAAGGTCACGGGCCCCGGACGCCAGGGAATGCGCGCAGACGTTGAAACCGCGCGGCGTCGGATGCGGCGATAGCATCGCCCGGATGCGCGTCGCACTCCTCCCATTGCTCGCTCTCTCGATCACCCTGGGCTGCGGAGGCGACCCCGCCACCGACGCCGGCGTCAGGCCGCGCGACGCCGCGCGTGACGCCGCCGACGACATCGCCGACGCCGACGCCGACACGGACTCGGGCGCGCCGACGCTCTGTCCACCGGACGATCCCTGCGCGAGCGGTTGCACGCGCGCCGAGCTGTTCGTCGAAGCGGAGTCCTTCTACGGCTCCGACGACTGGCGGGTCACCGACGCACCGGACGCGCGCCTGGGGCGCAGCGTCACCCCACGCGGCAACGAGCTTCACTACTACCCCTTCACGGTGGCCACCCCGGGGCCACAACAGCTCTGCGCACGCATGCGCAACGCAGCGGGCCGAGCTGCCGAGGTGCGGGTCGAGATCGAGGGCTTCCGTGCGCGCTTGACCGGCACGGACGCCTCCGCGTGGACCTGGAGCTGCGTCGACGTGCACGTGCCCTTGCGCGACGTATGGCTCGGCGTCCGGTACTGGGCGGGCGGCACCGAGCTCGACGCGTTCGCGCTGCTCCCGCCCGGCGAGCCGCCGCCGACCGGCGAGGGCGAGGCGGCGCCCGACGCGTGCGGCAACGACACCTGTCAGCACGGCGAGAGCTGCGAGACCTGCCCCGAGTGCTGCGAGGCGCGCTGCGGAGACGGTCGGTGCACGCGCCCCGACGAGGACCGGGGCACCTGCCCCGACGACTGTCGCGGCGGCGACGCGTGCACGCCTTACGACGGCGTGTGCCGCGACGGGGCCGACCTCGCCGCCCTCCCGGCCGGGCACTGGTGCGCGGTTCGCCAGAACGCGCGCACCGCCGAGAAGCGGCCGGCCGAGTACGACGACTTCGACGGCAGCACATCGGCGAGCTTCGAGAGCTATCAGCGCGTGCAGGGCTTCGACGCCCTGATCAGCGCCTGGAACGGTGGCGCCTTCGACCGGCGCCGGGATCGGCTGGTCCTCTTCGGCGGCGGCCACGACGACTACGGTGGCAACGAGCTGGTGGCCTTCTCGCTGACGACGCTGCGCTGGGAGCGCTTGTCGGACCCGACGCCGTTCCCCAACCGGCGGCCCGACTGGCAGAACCCGGACGGAACGCCCATCTCCCGCCACAGCTACGACGGCGTCACCTACCTGGCGGAGACGGACGAGGTCTTCGCCTTCGGCGGCGCCCCCGACGCGGCCGAGGGTGGCTGCAACACGCCCGGCGCGTGGCGCTTCGACCTCGGCGCTCGGGAGTCCAGCGGGACGTACTCGCCCGACCAGTGGCGCCTCGCCACCCGCGACGGCGAGCCGCGCACGGAGTGCGAGAACCGCGCGGTCGAGGACCCGGAGCGCGGCCGCGTCCTGTTCGCGACCCAAGCGGGTTGGTTCGCGTACGACGTGGCCAGTGACGCGTGGTCCATGCTCCGCGCGACCACGCGCAACCAGGGCGCGCAGGCGGTGGTGATCCCGGGGCGGGGCGAGATGCTCCAGTTCGGAGGGCGGCTCGAGGGCGTCGTGCGCCGGTTCGATCTGACCGACCCCGACTTCACGTTCGAGGAGATCACCCCACCCAGCTCACCCGTGGCCACCGCGTCCAACGTCGGCGCGGCCTGGGACTCTGCCCTCGGCGCCGTCGTGGTGTGGAGCGGGGGCGCAGAGGTGCACGTGCTCGATCCGGACACCCTGAGCTGGACCACGCGCGCGCCGCCCGCGACCAACGCCGCGTCCCCTGGCCCCGTCACCTCGAGAGGCGTCTATGGCCGCTGGCGTTACTCCGAGCGCCTCGACGTGCACGTCGTCGTGGACGACGCAGACCGCCCCGTGTTCCTCCTGCGGGTCGGAGGCTGACTCGCGAGCCGGACCCGCGGACAGATGACGCGCCGAGCCCCATTCTCCCGCTGGCGAGCTCTCAGGCTCTGACGCTCGGCCGATGGATCCGGAACATGAGCGCCATGCGAGGCTCCGCGTGGCGCTGCTTCGGCACCGCGTGATGCCACAGTCGTTGACACGCGCCGCCCATCACCATCAGGTCTCCCCAGCCCACCGACCAGCTCCGGGACGCTCCCCCCTCCGCGGGGCGCACCATGAACTTGCGGGGGCTGCCGAGGGACACCACCGCCACCGTCGACGTCGGCTGATCGCGCAGCTCCTTGTCGGCGTGCCAGGCGACGCTGTCCCGACCGTCCCGGTAGAGCGCGAGCATGATGGAGCTAAGCGGCTCCCCGTAGCGGCGGCTGAGCGCGCGGCTCATCGCGTCGAGCAGCGGGTGCGCGCCGTCGCGCGGCACCACCGAGAGCAGCCGGGGCACCGCGACCACCCGGTCGTACATCGGGCGCTCCTGCGCGTGCCAGCGCATGGCCTCGCGCAGCGTCTCGAAGAGGCGCGCGTGCCCGCTCACCCAGCCGGGCTGACGGTCGATCCAGGACTCGCGGTCGAGCTGGATCCGCTCGACGCGATGGAACGCGAGGTCGATCTCGGGTGCGTCGTGGCCGAAGAGCGAGGTCTGCACGGAGCCCAGAGCATACTGAACATGCGCGCAGGATCAAGCGAGCTCGAGCAGCGCCTCCACCGCGGGCTTGCCGTACTCGGCCGCGCCGACGCGGATGGCGAGGTTGTCGGCGATCTGCAGCTCGCAGCGGTCGTGCGTGTGGCCCGCGAGCACCGTGATGCGACGGTCCGGGTGGCTGGCCGCCATCTCGCGGAGCACCTCGCCGACCGCGTGGCAGGTCATCCAGGGAAGGAAGTCGTCGCCGCAGACGTGGCCCTGGTGGGTGGTCGCCTCGCGGAACGGCGGGATGTGCGTGGCGACGTAGACATGCCGATGCGGCGCGAGCGCCTCACCGAGCAGCGCCCTCAGGCGCGCCGCCTCGTCGCGGCCGATCTGCTGCACCACCTCCACCAGCTCCGCCCGCGTCTCGGTCTTCAGCTCCTCGATGCGCACGTGGTCGTTGAAGACGATGGGCGTGGTCTGCGCGTTGCCGAGCTGGCCGTCGCCCCACCCGTCCACCCCGACGAGCGCGTGGTCGGCGTCGAGTTTCACCACCCCGGACGCGGGGAGCCAGCGCAGCCGCGGCTCGATCGACGGCAGCTGGGTGAGCGCCTCGCGCATCTTCGCGATGCTCGCCCCGTAGTAGTCGTGGTTCCCGGCCACGAACCAGCACGGCATGCGCCAGCTCGCGACGAGCTTGGCGAGGTGCCCCCCGAGCGCGCGCGCCACCGAGATGTCGCCCGTGAGGATCACGCCGTCCGCGCCCGTGGCCGCGACCTCCGCGCCGAACGCGGCGATCTGCGCGTCCGAGAGGAAGTCGAGGTGGATGTCGGTGAGCCAGGCGAGCTTGGAGTGCGTCATCTCTCTGGCTGGAGGCGTATCCGGATCACCCCGGTCTGGCCACTCCGGGCGCCTGGAGCACGCAAGTCGAGCGTCATGTCCGTGGCGCGCTCGGGGATCTGGCTCGCCTCGAGGTCGGCGGTGCCGATCACCTCGTCGTTCACCGTGTCCTCGTCGTAGACGACGAAGCGGATGGGGAAGTCGTCCGGCCGCAGGGCGCCCGGCAGCCAGAGGCCGAAGCGGGCCTCGCGGTTGTCGTCGACGACCGGGGAGCGGGCCAGCTCGCGCCCGTCGCGCGCGATGGAGACGACGACCACGTACGGGTCCGGGTCACCGCCGATGACGTCCCACGAGCCGCCGCTCGCGTTCTCGGCCGCGACGGTCACGCTGCGCACCTCCACGCGGACGGCCCCGCCGCGCGTGCCCGAGGGCACCACCGTGCTCGACGTGGCGCCGGGCCGCGGCCCCTGTGCGCCCGCCTGCGCGGTCGCCGCTCCCGACTCCGCCTCCACGACGGGGGTCACGCGGTAGCGCAGCTGCGCGGGGAGCGACGAGCCCGAGAGCGGCGTCACCACCAGCACCGAGCGGCAGTCGGCGGTGTCGAGGCGCACCGATCGCGGCGAGCCCGTGCTCCGGAGCTCCGCGATCCGATCGCCCTGCGGCGGCCCCTGGCGCTGCCCGTTCCAGGCCGCGTCCAGCCACCGATGCAGCGTGTCCTCGCAGACCCGCCGGACCTCCGCGCCGTCGCCCTCCTCGAGCTCCACGTCGAGGCTCACCTCGCCCTGCTCGCTCGCGATCGGGCCGACCACGTCCATGCCGCCCGGCCACACCGCGGAGCGCTCGTTGACCAGCCACGCGCCGCCGTCGGGTCCCATCTCCCAGGGCCGGAGCGGGGTCTGCCCGCGCGGGAGCTCGCCGAGCATGAAGTCCATCTGCGCGGTGTCGAGCTGGTAGGTCACGGTGAACCCCGCGGCGAGCCGCTCCTGCAGCCGCTGCGATCCCTCCTCGGCCGCCTGCAGCTGGGCGCGGTCGTTGGCCGAGCTGCCCGTCATGTCGAGGATGCCGCCCAGCAGCGACGAGAAGACGCCCGTGGCCTCCGCCTGGACGAGCCCGGTCGGCTCGACGTGCGCGGTCACGCCGGGCGAGGGGTGCAGCCAGATGCTCGCGATGCGGGTGCGCGCGTCGTAGCCGACGTGGAAGCTCGCGGAGAAGGTCGCCTCGCCGTCGAAGCGCAGGTACTGCCGCACCCGGAAGCCGGTGCTCTCGCGGTCGAGCCAGGTCCAGCCGGGCCCGCCGATCGACACCCGCAGGCGGTCGTCCTCCACCCGCGCCTCGCAGCGGCGGATCCACCACCGGCCGACCGCGGCGTCGCGCCCGGCCTCGGGCCCCTCGTGCGACTCCTCGCCGGGCAGGCCGATGAAGCTGCCGGTCACCTGCTCGCAGATCCGCGGCGCCATCAGCTCCGCCATCAGCTCGCTCAGCTCGTCCGGCGTGCCCTCCTCGCCGCCCGCGGTCTCGTTGCATTCGGCCTGCTGCTGGCCCTGGTCGTAGGCGACCTGCCCACAGCCCGTGAGCAGGATCGCCAACCCGAGGATTCGATGCGCCATCGGGCGCGAGCATAAGCCCACGCGCGACGCCGCAAAAGCACGTCCCGTCCCATCCATGGGGGCGCCAACGCGCGGCGCGCCTCGCTTCATTTCCCGTCAGCCGCCTGGCACTCCGTCACGTCCCCGTCGGTTTCGGGCCCCGAACGGCGCCACAGCGGCAGAATGGCCCTCGGCACGGGTCCTGCGGTGCAGACACGCGATGAGTCGCAACGCCGCCCACACCCTGCACGGATTCGCGCCCGACGTGACCGAGATGGTCCCCGTCACGGTCCCCGAGCGCCTCGACGAGCTCCAGCGCCGCTACGACGTCGGCCCGCCGATCGGCGAGGGCGGCATGGGCGTCGTGCACCGCGTCCGTCACGTGATGCTGGGCCGCGACTTCGCGCTCAAGCTGCTCCGACCGGAGCACGCGGCCGACCCGCAGATCCTCGAGCGCATGCATCGGGAGGCGCTGAGCGCGGCCCGCGTCGACAGCCCGCACACGGTCGAGGTCAACGACTTCGGCCGCCTCTCGGACGGCACGCCCTACATCGTGATGGAGCTGCTCGAGGGTCGGGAGCTGTCCGACGAGCTGCAGCGGGAGGCCCGGCTGCCGTGGGACCGCGTCGCCGGCATCGCGCTCCAGTGCTGCGACGCGCTCTCGAAGGTGCACCGCGAGGGCATCGTGCACCGCGATCTCAAGCCCGAGAACCTGTTCCTCGTGGACCGACCCGGCGGCGAGGACTTCATCAAGATCCTCGACTTCGGGCTGGCGAAGGTCGCGGGGAGCGCGTCGCTCTCGCGCGCGGGCATGGCCATCGGGACGCCGAGCTACATGTCCCCCGAGCAGTGCGCGGGGGAGGCGACCGAAGCGAGCACCGACCTCTACTCGATGGGGTGCGTGCTCTACGAGCTCTTGAGCGGGCGGCCCCCGTTCGTCGAGGCCTCGTACTCCGAGGTGCTCATCGCGCACATCACGAAGGCGCCGACGCCGATCGACGAGCTGGTGCCGGACCTCCCGCCCGAGGCGGCGGCGCTCGTGATGCGCTGCCTGGAGAAGGACGCGGAGTGGCGCTTCGAGTCGGCCGACGCGCTGGCGGAGGCCATCCGCGGCGTCGACCTCGGGATCCCCGAGCGCTCGGGCACGCGCCGCATCCCGGAGTCCCGACGGCGCGGCGCCCCCATCGCCCTCCCCGCGCCAGCCGAGCCGTCGAACGCGCTCGTCTGGACGCTCGCGCTCGCCCTGATGGGATCCGTCGCCGCCCTCTCCGCGGCGTTCGTGCTCGTGCGGCCGTCGACCGCGCCGCCGCCGCCCTTCGCGGCGAGCACCGCGCCGCAGACCTTCCTGCTCACCACCGACCCCGAGGGCGCCGAGGTGCGCATCGACGGCGCGTCCCGCGGGAGGACGCCGCTCTCGCTGACGGCCGAAGAGGCGAGCGCGGGCGAGGTGGAGCTCTCGCTCGAGGGTCACGCGCCGCGGCGGCTTCGCCTCGCGCCCGAGGTCCGCGGCACCGTGCGCGTCTATCTCGACCCGGAGCCCTGATCACCGACGGTGGCGCACCGGGATGGGCGGCGCGGGGCTCGGCGCGCCGTCCGCGAGGCAGACGTCCTGGACGGGCACGGCGCGAGGCGCGCCCTCGAGGTGCAGCCGGTTCTCGCCCGTCCCGCCCGTGCCGGTGATCCGCGCGACCCGCACCTCGCGGCCCTCGTGGCGGACCCTCTGCCCCGCGAGGGCGGCGACGCGAAAGACCGGCACCTCCGCGCGGGGCCGCCGCGTGGTCACGGAGGCGCCACGGGCCCAGTCCCCCGTGACGAGCGAGACGTCGCCGCCCACCAGCCCTCGCACGCGGGTCACGCAGCGCCCGGCCGGCGCGTCGACCAGCGCGTACTCGGCGTCTTCGTAGGGCTCGGTCTCGATGTTGTTCATCACCGAGAAGACGCTCGCGCCGAGGCAGCAGGCGAGGGGCGCCGCGACGAGCGCGCCGAGGCCCAGGCCGCGCAGCGCCGAGCGGAAGGCCTGGCGCGCGATCGCAGACCGGCGGCCGACCTCGCCCGTGAAGTCTTCGAGGACCAGCGCGCGCGCGTCGCCGAGCGCGGCGAGCACGCGGGGCGAGACGAGGTTGTCCGCGCGACAGAAGGCGCAGCGCACGAAGGCCGCGTCGCTCGTCGCCGCGAGCGGGCCCCCGCAGACGTGGCAGGCGGCCGGCGCGCCAGGGGTCGGGGGCGGGAACGCCGCGAGCTGCGCCCGGACCCGCGCGAGCCGACTCCGCAAGAACAGGAGCCCGCTCGCGCCGAAGGTGAGCACGACGAGCACGGGCGTCGCGCACATGAGGAGCGCCGCCCAGTCGACGGGCCCACCCGGTGTGAGCGCGAAGAGGGCGAAGCAGCCCGCGAAGGGCAGGAGCACCGCGGCGCAGGCCGCGAGATACACGAGCGTGCCGAACAGGTCGCTCGTCAGGAGGCGCCGCTGGAAGGTCGAGAGCTGACGGCGGCGCGCGTCGGTCCGCGTGAGGATCGACGCCGCCTCGCGGAGCTGCGCCGTGGCCTGGATGGGAGGCGCGCCGCGGTAGCCACACGATCCGCAGGTGAAGCGATCGGGCGCCGCGAGCTGGACCGGGCCGGGTCTCCCGCACTCGGGGCATCGCGCGGCGTACACCTCGGCAGCGTACAACGACAATCACACCGCGGTCGGGTACGGCGGATCGGGCCACCGGCGCGCGCGGAGGGCGTGCGTAGGTGGCCCCCGTGTCCCTCCCCACCCAGCTCCTGAGGCAGCTCTACAGCTTCGGGACGTCGAGCAACGTGCCCGACGGAGTCTCGTTCGAGCTCGAGAACCGTCTCCTCGACGCGAGCGTGATCGCGCTGGCGGGGGAGCTGTCGCTCGGCGCCGCCATCTCCTCGCTCGACTGGGTGTCGAGCCACGAGGCGCTCGGCCGCAATCGCTGAGCGGTCAGTGAGCGGCGGCGCGCTCGCGGAGCATGGCCCAGAGCGCGCGCAGCGCGGTCGCCTCCCCGCCCGT
>SHBB01000153.1 GCA_004213565.1 Sandaracinaceae bacterium | reverse complement strand
GCTGGCGGTGCACGACCGTCGGGCGGCCCTCCGCGTCGAGGGTGAAGACGCCGAGCGAGCCGTCGTCCTGCGCCGCGATGCCCACCTCGATGCGAGTCATCGAGAGGGCTCAGAGCTCGTTCCACTCGCCGTCGAGGCAGCTCACCTGGTCGGGATGGATGGCGCGGTGTGGGCGAGGCAGCTCTTCGGCCGGCTCAGGGCTGCACACCGATAGAGCCGGTGATGTTCTCGGTGCCCGAGCCGAGCTCGAGCGGGCCGAGGTCGGTGATGACGCCGCCGCCGTCGAAGCGGACCCGGCGCACGGCGATGTTCTCGCTGATCAGGACGAGCCCCTCGAGCGCGCCGCGGCGGATCATCACCGCGCTGCCCGGGAGCGCGGGGCCGCGGTCCTGGTAGGTCAGCTCGCCGGTCACCGTCAGCGGCATCGCGGCGTCGGGCTCGTAGCGCATGCCGTAGATCGCGTCGCCGAAGCCGCTCACCACGATGACCGCGTCGTCGAAGGGCGAGGCCACGATCGCGACCGGGTCCTCGACGTCGGCGATCTGCTGCACGAAGGAGACGCCGTCGTCGATCGCGGCGACGCCGATGCGGTTGCCGGTCGCGCTGAACGACGCGTTGTCGCCCAGGATCGCGTGGCGCTCGTTCGCCGTGACGGTGAAGCCGGCCACGATCCAGTCCGACTCCGGGAAGACCTCACCCGCCGCCAGCGTGGCCGGCGCGCCGAGGTCGACCACGCGCACGTCCGGGCCGAGCCCTTCGCCGTCCACCGTCTCGTCGAGCAGGTCCTTGCTCGCGATCACCGCGGTGCCGTCCGAGAGGATCTCCATGCCGTACGGGAGGCGGCCGGGGGCGACCCACTCCGCCGGGCCGATCGCGCCGTCGCAGCCGATGGGCGCGCGGTAGACGCCGCCGCCCGACTCGCGCCACTGCGCGTCGCGGATCCAGACCGCGTCGCCGGCCGGGTCCATCACCACGCCCGCGGCGTAGAAGTCGCCCGTGTGCTGGCGGTGCACGACCGTCGGGCGGCCCTCCGCGTCGAGGGTGAAGACGCCGAGCGAGCCGTCGTCCTGCGCCGCGATGCCCACCTCGCCGTCCGGGGTGAAGACGATGGGCGCGTCGTTGGCCTTCCCCATCACGAAGGAATTCCCCGTCCGCGACAGCGTGCCGTCGGCGGAGAGCGCGAGCACCTCGTAGCTCGGGTCACCGAAGGGGTGCGCGAGCGCGACGTAGCGGACGCGGTCGGCCGCGGCGGGGAGGCGAGGGCACCCGGCGCCGCCTCCGTCCCGGCCCGCGTCCCGGCCCGAGTCAGGGGCGACGCCGCCGTCGATGTCCACGCCCGTGTCGGCCGTAGCGCCGCCGTCGCCGGGCACGAACGCGTCGTCGGGCACGCCGGAGTCGGTGGGGGCCGCGCCGTCGCAGGCGGTCAACAGGAGGAGCGAGAAGAGAAGGCGTCGCATCGGCCGAGCATGCCACCCGTGAAAGCCGCGCGCCCATCGCATACCCTGCGGTCGAGATGGACCACGCGAAGACCTTCTGCCGCATCTGCGAGGCCGCCTGCGGGCTCGAGGTCCAGACCGAGGGGGACCGCGTCGTCTCCATCAAGCCGGACCGCGCCCACCCGGTGAGCGGCGGCTTCGTCTGCGCCAAGGGCACGCGCTTCGCCGAGGTGGCCGCGCACCCCTCCCGCATCACCCACCCCAGCGTGCGGCGCGGCGGGGAGCTGGAGCGCACGAGCTGGCCGCGCGCGATCGAGGCGGCGGCGAGCCGGCTGCGCCCGATCCTGGAGCGCCACGGGCCGCACGCGGTCGCGCTCTACATCGGCAACCCGCTCGCCTTCCACGCCCTCGGGCAGATCGCGGCCGTCTTCTTCGGGCGCGCGCTCGGCACGCGCAACGTGTTCACCGCGGGCAGCCAGGACTGCAACAACAAGTTCGCCGCCGCGCAGCTGATGCACGGCACGCCGGTCATCCACCCCATCCCCGACTTCGAGCACGCGGAGATGGCCGTGATGCTCGGCACCAACCCCGCCGTGAGCCAGGCGAGCTTCGTGCACCTCGAGGGCGGCGCGCTCACCTTCGACCGCTTCCAGAAGCGCGGCGGGCGCCTCGTCTGGGTCGACGTGCGCGAGACCGAGAGCGCCAAGCGCTGGGGCGAGCTGATCACCATCCGGCCTGGCACCGACGTCTTCCTCGTGCTCGCCCTGCTCGGGCTCTTCGCCGACCGCGGGATCGAAGACGCGCGCGTGGCCGGCCTCGAGACCCTGCTCGAGCTCGCGCGGGAGATCACGCCCGAGCGCGCCGAGGCCGCGTGCGGCGTCTCGGCGCAGCAGATCCGCGCGCTGGCCGCCGACATCGACCGCGCGAACGGCGTCGCCTTCCACCAGTCGGTCGGGGTCAACCAGGGCCCCTTCGGCACCCTCGCCTACGTCGCGCTCCAGGCCCTCGCCTACGTCACGGGCAACTACGACGCGCGCGGCGGCTCGCTCTTCTCGCCGCTGGGTGTGCACGGCGCGCGACTCGCGCGGCAGGTCGGCCTCTTCACCTCGCAGGCCCGCAGCCGCATCGGCGACTTCCCCACCGTCTTCGACAGCCTGCCCGGCGGGGTGATGGCGGACGAGATCCTCACCGAGGGGCCCGAGCGGGTCCGCGCGCTGGTAGTCATCGCGGGCGACCCCATCCGCTCGATCCCGGGCTCGCGCCGGCTCGAGCGGGCCATCGCCTCGCTCGACGCCGTCGTCGCGCTCGACTTCTTCGAGTCCCGGACCGGTCAGCACGCCGACGTGATCTTGCCGGCCACGACCTTCCTCGAGCGCGCGGATCTCGCGCTGCCCGGCCTGCCGCTCCAGACGGTCGACCTCGCGCAGACCACCCCGGCCATGATCCCGCGGGTGGGCGAGGCCCGCCCCGAGCACGAGGTCCTCGCGCAGCTCAGCCTCGCGATCGACCGGCCCCTCTTCGGCAGCCGCCTCGCGTCGCGCGTCCTGAGCAAGCCGGGCCTCGCCGACCGCGCGATCCCCGCCCTGACCGAGCTCGCCTGGAAGCTCTTCGACCGCGACCCGGCGCGCCGCGGTCACGGCGTCCCGATCCCGACCCCGAAGCCCGAGACGTACCTGGGGCGCGGGCCGATGACCGAGGACGGCCGCGTGCACTTCTGGCGGCCCGCGCTCGACGCCGAGCGAGCGCGCCTGCTCGCGTGGGAGAAGCGCGCGCGTCCGGACGGCTTCGTGCTGCTCGGGCGCAGGCGGCGCATCGGCCACAACTCGTGGCTGCACGGCGGCACGCGCGAGGGCGCGCTCGAGGGCGAAGCGTGGATGGCGCCGTCGGACCTCGCGCGGCTCGGCCTCGAGGACGGCGCGGACGTGACCCTGCGCACCGAGACCGGGGAGCTGACGATGCCGGTCCGCGCGCGAGACGGCGTGGCGCCGGGCACGGTGGTGGTCCCGCACGGGGAGCTCGAGGTGAACGTCAACGAGCTGCTCCCGTCGGGCGCCGCGCACATCGAGCCGCTCAGCGGGATGCTGCACATGACCGGCGTGCCGGTCGAGGTGCGCCCCGGGGTGCGGGTCCGCCCGACCTCGCCGGAGGGAGCGCGGGCATGACCCTCCGCGTCCTCTTCGTCGGCAACAGCTACACCTTCTACAACGACATGCCCGAGCAGGTCGCGGCGCTCTCCCGGAGCGACCCGGGCGCGCCGGAGATCGAGACCGAGCGCGTCGTCGAGGGCGGCGCGACGCTGAAGCTGCACTTCGAGGCGACCGGCGCGCGGCAGCGCATCGACGAGGGCGGCTTCACCCATGTGGTGCTGCAGGAGAAGAGCACGGGGCCTCTGCACGACGGCGACGAGTTCCACGTCTACGTCGGCTGCCTGGGCGAGCTGGCCAAGTCCCGCAAGGCCAAGCTGCTCCTCTACCAGACCTGGGCCCGCAAGGAGGGCCACGAGATCTATCGCTGGAAGTGGTCGGGGAAGGGGCCGGCCAAGATGACCAAGAAGGTGCGCAAGGAGGTCGACCGCGCCGCCACCCGCCTCGAGGCAGAGGTCGTGCCCGTGGGCGACGTCTGGGAGCAGGTCCGCCTGAAGCACCCGGAGCTGAACCTGCACGACGAGGATCTGCACCACGCGTCGCCCCTCGGCAGCCACCTCGCGGCGAGCGTGTTCTTCGCGTTCCTCGCCCAGCGCGACCCGACCCCGGTGCCGTTCATGCCCGAGGGCCTCGACCGCGACCAGGCCCTGCTCGTGCGCGCGATGGCGTGGGATCACCTGCACCCGGCCGGCTGACCGGGGAAGCTATCGGGGCGGCCGGGCATATCATCGGGCGATGCGAACTCTCCTCGTCTTCGGTGCGTGCCTCCTCTGTGCGTGCGGCGGCGACAGCCGCCCGGGCGGGGACGGCGCGCCGGCCTCGATGGACTCCGGCGTCGGCCGTGACGGCGCCCCGCCGCCGCTCCCCGACGGCGCGCCCGCCCCCGACGGAGCGCCCGGGGACGCCGGCCCGCCTCCGCCGGAGCTGCGCTTCTGTCAGCTCGGCTGCGGGTCGGTCGCGGACTGCGCCACCGCGAGCCCCGCGTTCGACGCCGACAACTACGCCTGCGAAGACGGCGCCTGCCGCTACACCGGCTGCGTCGACGACGGCGAGTGCCGCGCGACTTTCATGGACGACCGCTACGTCTGCCGCGACCCGGGCACGGGCACGCGCTCGTGTGTGCAGGGCTGCGCGAGCGCGGCCGACTGCGGAACCGGCACCCCCGCGTTCGACGCGGACAACTACGCCTGCGAGGGCGGCCTCTGCTTCTACACGGGCTGCCGCACCGACGCGGAGTGCGAGGCGACGTTCATGTCGAGCGCGTATGGCTGCTTCGCGGTCGAGCCCCCCGCCACGCCGCTCCCCGTGCCCACGGCCGAGCGCAACTGCGTGCGGCGCTGCGCGAGCCCGCCCGACTGCGACAGCGGCTCGCCCGCGTTCGACGCGGACAACTACGCGTGCGAGGGCGGCTCGTGCCGCTACCTCGGCTGCAACGACGACGGCGAGTGCGCCGCCTCGCTCATGCGCAGCGACGCCGTTTGCCGCTGACCCGCGCAGGCGACGAAATTGGTGCGGGCCGGCGGCGGGGGGAGAGTCCGCGCATGTCACGCCTGCTGTGGGTCGCGCTCCTCCTCGCCTCCGCCTGTGAGTCACCCGCCGCGCCCGGCGACGCGAGCGCCCCGACCGACGCATCCGCGCCCGTAGACGGATCGACGAGCGCCGACGCGGGGCCGGCGCCGCTGCTCGCCGCGATGGACGACCTCACCCTCGACGAGCGGGAGGCGGCCACCGTGGTGATCCCCGCCCGCGCGGGAGCGCGCGTGTTCGTCGAGGGCGCTCCGCCCGGCACCGTGTTCGACGAGCCCTCCCGCACCCTCGCGCTCTTCCCGGACTTCACCCAGAGCGGGACGTACCCGATCACCGTGGACGTGCTCGACGAGCGGGGCGAAGGCGCGGAGACGGCGAGCGCCACCTTCACCCTCACGGTGCGCGACACCATCACGCCGCCGGATCCGGTCATCGTCGGCGAGGAGGCGCTCTGGGGCGCGACCCTCTACTCCCTCGAGCTGACCACGGACGACTTCCTCGACCCACCCGGCCTGGCGGGTCGGACCTTCGAGGCGCGCGTGGTCGTTCCGGACGCGGCGACCGCCGAGGCGCCGCTGCCGCTGAGCATCGGACTGCACGGCTCCGGCGGCTCCGTGGGCACCGGAGGAGGGAGCCGAGAGCGCTTCGGCATCGGCCCGTCGGAGCCCTACGTCAGCTGGTGGACCGGCCAGCACTCCGACCTGCCTGACGAGCCGGGCGCCGACGCCACGGTCGCCAACAACTCGCAGCGCCGCATCCTGCATCTCCTCGACTGGGTGACGCGCACCTTCGAGGGCGTCGACCGCGAGCGCGTGAGCGTCTCCGGCTCCTCCATGGGCGGCTCGGGGGCGGTCTTCTTCGCGATCCGCTACGGCTACCACCTCTCGCACCTCCAGTCCCTGCTCGGCATGACCTCCGCCCTGGTCTCGGGGAGAGAGGACTCGTTCCAGTCGCACTGGGGCGCGCGGGAGCTGGAGCTCCCCGACGACCGCGGCATGTCCGTGTGGGAGCGCTACGACCTCTCCCGCGCGCTCGCGGAGACGCCGTGGCTCCGGGACGTCCACTTCACCACCGACAGCGGCGTCCGGGACGGCCTCGTCACCTTCCATCACGTCAGCACGCCGAGCCCCCTCACGGACGAGGCCTGGGCCGACGCCGCGCAGCGACTGCACGTCGGGCACCGGATCGTCTGGGATCAACGCGGCCACCAGACGAACGAGGCCGGCTTCCGGGCGCGATGGTACGGCGCGCTCCCCGACGCCTCGACCCTGCGCCGCGACCGGCCGTTCCCCGCCTTCACGCGCTCCTCGCTCGACCAGGCGCCGCCGCGCTGGGACGAGGCGGAGGGCGCGTTCACGGGCGGCGACCCGCGCGGCATGCGCAACCGCTACCTCGCGTGGGTGACCGCCGACGTCGTCGACGAGCGCGACCGGCTCGAGCTCCCGCTCTTCGTGCGCACCGATCCGCCTGCAATGACAGTTGCGGACGGGTATCCCGAGGTCGGGCACGGATACACGGGCGCGCTCCCCGTCACGGTCGACGTCACGCCGCGGCGCGTCCGACGCTTCCGGTGCCTGCCCGGAGAGACCCTTCGGTGGCGCTTCGGTGAGCAGAGCGGGGCCGTCATCGCCGACGACGAAGGCGCGGTGACGGTGCCCGGCCTCGCGCTCGGCGCCGAGCCCGTGACGCTCGTGCTCACGCGCTCGTGAGTTTCGCGCAGCCGGCGTAATCGACGCGCGACGCCGGCTGACGATGATGGGCTCATGTCGAACTCGCGCGCCTGGGCCCTCGCGACCTGCCTCCTGACGCTCTCGATCGCCGGAGAGGCGTCGGCGCAGGCCTATCCAGTCGTCTCTCTCGATTACCCCATCGTCTACGTGCGCTGCCCGCGCTCTCAGGAGTGGACCGCCACGGCCGAGGTCACCGTGGGCGGCGAGCGGGTCATGCGGAGCCGCACCTTCGACGTCACCGACGGCCCCGACCGCATGCCGGAGGTCACGCGCTTCTACGGCGGCTTCCAGGCGGGGTGCGATCTGATGCTCCGCCACCCCGGGGGCGACGAGGAGGTGATCTACGACTGCGGCAGCCGGCCCGAAGAGGACGCCTGCTCGGCGATGGATCCGGCGGTGAGCTTCGATGGCGCGCGCATCGCGTTCGCGGTCTTCCACGGGCGCGTGACCCGCGCGAGGCAGAACGCCGACTCGACCCTCTTCGACCCCGCCGCCGACCCCGAGCCCGTCCCGGTCACCTGGCCCAACCCGCTCCTGCGCGCGAGCGGCGCGCACATGCTCGTCTACGACGTGGAGAGCCGGGAGACGGCCGAGATCACGCCGTACACGGAAGGGATCTGGGACAGCGGCCCCGCGTGGCTCTCGACGGGGCGCATCGCCTTCACCTCCAATCGCCAGCACGTCTTTCGAACGCTCATCCACGGATCCGATCCGGCGTCGCAGATCTACACCGTCGACCCGGACGGGGAGAACATCGAGGTCGCGAGCCACCACTCGCTCGGCGCCGAGCAGCACCCCTACCAGCTCCGCGATGGCCGCGTGGCCTACTCCAGCTGGCAGCTCTTCGGCATGCTGCCCTACCGCACGAGCAACGGCGGCACTCGCAACGCGGGCTCCACCCCGAACAAGTTCCACCTGTACGTGCAGAGCCCCGACGGAGCCGAGCCTTTCGCGCTCTATGGTCAGCACGGCACCAACCCGAACATGGCGTCCGTCGCCGCGCACTTCCTCACCCAGGACGGGACGGGGCGAGTGTGGGGAGGCGTGTACTACCGCGCCAACAACAACGGCCTCGCGAACATCCACGGCTTGATGCCTCCGCCCGAGGGTCAGGAGGGCTACGGACCGCACGAGCTGGAGGCCCTGCCGGTGCCCTACTGGGAGCGCAGCCGCTACCTCTACTACCCGCGCGACGCGATGATCATCGCGCCCTGGTCGGCCGGCGGCTCGGATCTGAACGCGCCCGTCGCGGAGCCGCCGTTCGAGCACCCGAACTACGCCGACCCGCTCCGCAACGTGGGCAAGCTCGGTTTCCCCGCCTCGGTGCCCGAGGGGATGCTGCTCTCGTGGGGGCTCGGCCGCTGCCACATCCGCACCCTCGCGCGCGCGGCCATCCCCGCCGACTCGGCGTCCGGCGTCGACAACCCCGCATGCGATCTCGGGATCTACCGCACGCGCGCGGTCCCCTCCACTTCGCCGGCCGACCTCGAGCGCGTCGTCGACTCCCGCGAGTACCACGAGATCTTCGCCAAGCCGGTGATCCCCTACTCGGATCTCTTTGGCGTGGAGCAGCCCGACGTGATCGAGCGGGCCGAGATCCGCTATCGCGGCACCCCGGGGCTCGAGCCTGGCTCGCCCTTCGGCATGCTCGGCGCGTCCAGCCTGATCTACCGCGAGACCGGCCATCACTCCATCGGGAGAGACGGTGTCGTGCCCATCTCCTTCGCCTTCCAGAGCCACAGCCAGCTCGCCCGCGTCGGCGGTGATCTCATCCGCTACGACGACGACGAGATCTGCGGCGTGCGCATCCTGGGCGTGATGCCCAACCGCGAGGAGGACGAGCGCGAGGGCAACGGCAGCCGGCTCGGTGAGCGGGTCGTGATCCTCGGCGAGGTGCCCGCCCGGCACCGCGAGGGCGGCGCCCCGATCATCGACTCGATGGGCAACCCCGACACCTCGTTCCTCCTCCGCATGCCCGCCAACATGCCGTACCTCATGCAGTCCGTGGACTGCGACGGCCGCGCGCTGTCCACCGACCAGGTGTGGCAGTCGGTGCGCCCGGGCGAGAAGAAGGTGTGCGGCGGCTGCCACGTGCACAGCCAGGAGTCGATGCCGTTCGAGGGCACCGTGGCGAGCCGCGACGACTTCGTCCCCGCGCGGCTCGGCGAGGGCTACGTGCCGCTGATGGACGGCCTCGACGCGGACGGCGACGTGGTGGTGCGCGAGGTCGAGGGGCAGGGCCTCGGGGTGCAGCTCGAGCGTGACGTCATGCCCATCCTCGAGCGCCGCTGCGCGAGCTGCCACGGCGAGACCGACCCCGCGGGGGGCCTGCGCCTCGACGACGCCGAAGAGGTGGTTCGCTGCGTGTTCCGCGACGCGGACCAGAGCTGCGTCCCCGAGGCGCGCCGCGTGCCGGGCGCGCGTGAGGGCCGCTCCACCCTCGACTGGCCGAACTACTCCTACTACGCGCGCTTCATGAACGCGCGCGGCTCCCTCCTCTACTGGAAGGCAACGAACCGACGCACCGACGGCATCGCCGACGACGAGCGCGAGAGCGACATCGACTTCGGCGCCGACCACCCCACCGAGATCACGCCCGAGGAGCTCGACACCCTCGCGATGTGGATCGAGCTCGGCGGCCCGGTCGGACCGCGCTATCTGCACGACACGCAGCCGCCCACCCTCAACGTCTTCGGCCAGGTCGAGGGCGGCGCGCTCGTCGCGTTCCGGCTCGGCACCACCGACCTCGGGACCGGCGTCGACGTCTCGAGCCTCTCCGTCTGTCAGCTCGAGGGCGACGGTTGCGCGTGGACGGAGACCCCCGAGGCCTCTCCGCACGGCATCGTGGACCTGACCCTGCCGGCGCCGGTCACCGAGCCGTCCACCCGCTTCCGCTTCACCGTGCTCGACGCGGCGGGCAACGAGCGCACCTTCGTGCGCAACGCGCGCTGGTTCTTCGCGCTCGCGATCGGCTGGGAGGACGGCATGGTGCCGCCGCTCCCGGGCCCCGACGGCGGCGCTCCGGTCCCCCGCACCGACGGCAGCCTCCCCGGCGCCGACGGGGGCACGGGCGAGGAGACCGTCATGGGCGACTGCGCCTGTCGCGCCGCGCCCGGCAAGCCGAGCGGCTGGCCCGTGGGCCTCGCCCTCGGCTCGGTCCTGCTCGCGCTCCGGACCCGGCGGCGCCGATCTCGGCGCGCGCCCTGACGCGGCCGGCCCGCTACGCCGTTCGTATCCCGATCGTCTCGCCGCACGTGACGAAGGCGCCGATGTCGACCGGGCCGTCCACCGGGCCGAAGAGCCCGAGCAGGTCGCGCCCCGCGCCGACGCAGGGGCTGTCGGGCTGAAGTCGATATGCGTCGTCGACCCGTGGGTCGCCCACGAGCGAGCTCCGGTCGTGGCCGTGGGTGCTCTGCCACTCCGAGAGCGCCATGTCTTGCAGCGCGCGGCTGCCGCCGAAGGCCGAGCGCGCGAAGGAGAGCGCGTTGTGGTCGTAGGCGGCGAAGCCCGCGATGGCGGCCGCGGACGCGGAGTAGCTGCCGAGGTAGGCGTCGACGTCGAAGAACAGGTTGTTGAAGACGCGGCAGTCTCCGCCGTCGGGCGGGGCGGCCCACCAGATGCAACCGGGGTCGGCGCCGTCTCGCCCGTGCGCGATCGTGTTGTTGAAGACGTCGAGATCGGCCACGCGCATCACGCCGCTGCTCGTGGTGAGCTCGATGAAGTAGCGGCAGCCCTCGACCAGGTTCTGCTGAACGCGAGAGCGTGAGCCGTCGGGGTTCGCGACCGGACGGTGGAGGCGCAGCGCCGAGACGCAGCCCTCGAAGTGGTTCAGGCGCACCGTGAGCGCCTGCATCTCGAGCCCGTAGCCCGCGCCCTTGGGCTGCACGCCGTGCGCGCAGCGGAGGAGGTGGTTGTGCTCCACGCGCAGCCGGTCGACGCCGTAGAGGATGACGCCGCTGTTGTTGGTGCCGCCGCCGCCCCAGAACCCCTCCAGCCGGTTGTCGTGGATCTCGGAGTCCTCCACGCCTTCGAGCCGGATGGCCGAGTAGTTGTCCCCGCCGTCCACCTCCGGATCCCCCACGACGTGGCACTCGGCGATCGTGACGTGGTCGGCGTTCCAGCAGGTGATCACGCCGCAGTCCTGGGAGATGTGCCCCTCGGGATCTCCCTCGTCTGCGTACAGGCCGATCCACTTCACGTGGCTCGTGCGCGTGCGCATGCGCGTGCCGAAGCAAGGCCAGCCGGTTCGCGATCCCGCGCCGTGGCTCGCGCCGCTGTGGAGCTCGCTCCGGTCGGTGTCGTGGTGGGCGGCGGAGAACTGCGCCACGAACACGATCGGCGCGTCCGCGGTCCCGTCGTTGGCGGGCGCCCAGGCGGGGAGGTTGTTGGTCAGGCTCGGGTCGTCGATGGAGGCCTGCGGCTGCCGGCCCACGTAGCGCCCGGGCCGGATCCCCACGACGTCGCCCGCCACCGCGAGCTCCATCGCCTGGGTCAAGGTCCACGGGCGCGCGTCGGAGCCGTCCCCCGTGCCGTCGGCGTCGGGGGAGACGGTCTTCGTGCGGCGCGCGAACAGGCCCTCGCGCGGCGCCGCGGCGTCCGCGCGGGCGTCCGTCTCGGCCCCTGCGTCCGAGGCGTCCGGCGGGACCTGCGCGTCGCGAGCGGGCGCGGCGTCGAGCGGATCCATCCCCGGCGTGCAGGCGGCGAGGCCCGTCGAGCCGAGCAGGAAGTTGAAGTCGCGGCGGCTGATCTTCATCGCGGGAAGAGCGTCCCACCCGGCCGCCGCGCGGTCGAAGCCTCTCCGCTGACTTCGGCTGACCTGCCCTCAGCGGCCGAGGCGGCGGCGCGCTTCGGCGTCGTCCGGATCGAGCTCGAGCGCGCGCTCGTAGGCGCGCCGCGCGCCGCCGATGTCTCCGGCCATGCGGCGGGCGTCGCCGAGCAACACGCGATAGCTCGCGCGCCGCCGCCGGAGCTGCACCGCGCGCTCCGCGTGCTCGAGCGCGCCCTCGGCGTCGCCCGCGGTCAGCCGCTCGCGCGCGAGGCCCGCCACCGCGTGCGGGTTCGCCTCGTGCACCTCGAACGCCTGCTGGTAGGCGACGCGCGCGGCCTCCCAGCGCCCCTCGCGCTCGGCGAGCTGGCCGTCGCGCACCAGCGCGTCCGAGCGCTCGCGCGCCGACTCCTCGCTCTCGGCCCCGGGCTCGCTCCCGGGAGCCTCCGTCTCGAGCTCGGGAACTTCGCTCTCGGTCTCGGGGGTCGCGCGCTCGGGAGCCTCGATCGGCGGCGCGGCCGCGGGCGAAGCCGTCGTTGGCGCGGCCCCTCGCGTGACCTCGCCGGGCTGCTCCGTGAGGGAGGAGGCGCCGAACACCAGCGCGGCCGCGATCGCCACCGCCACGACGAGCAAGATCACCGCGAGGCCCACGAAGGGCGCGAGCCGGCGCCGGGGCGCGTCGACCTCGGGCGGCGACTCGGGGAGCTGCGCGAGGCGCGGCGCCTCCGTCACGCGCGGCGGGCGCGCGGGCACCGTCGCGCGCTCCTCTCTCGCGAGGGCCCGGGAGAGCGCGTCGTGCTCCGCCGTCGCGTCCGCGTCGGGCGTCTCGAGCGCCTCGTCCGCGTCGTCTTCGCTCACCGCGTCGCGGGGCGCGGTCTCGGCCATGTCGGCGAGGGAGAGCGGCGCGGCGCGCGGCACGGTGATGCCCATGGGGTCCGCGCCCTCGATGTGCACCGCCTCGCGGATCCCCGAGCTGCGATCGTCGGGCTTGACCCAGCCCTGCTTCGGCGCGGTCTTGCGCAGCGCGCCGAGCACCGGGGCGTTGGTGAGCGAGCCCCGCGGCGGCTGGCTCATCGCGGCGATCTGCCGGAAGCGCTGCATCTGCTCGAGTGGCTGCTGGACGGTCTGCTTCTCGTCGTCCCAGCCGAGGTCCTCGATGGGCGCGCCCTCGGTGACCGCGCGGGCCACCTTCTCAGCCACCTTGTCGGCCAGCCGATCCACCTCGTCCGCGAGGGCCGCGTCCACCGCGCGAGACGCGTGCGGGCCGAGCTTGGCCTCCAGCCGCTCGGCCAGCGCCTCGATCAGACGCGGAGCGTCTTCGCGCTTCTTCTCGGCCGACGACACGCAAACCTCCGGTGCCTCCCACCACCGCCCGAAGGGAGACGCGACTCTGTTACACGCCCTCCGGGTCGATTCAAGCCGCGGTCAGCACAGATACCGCTCGCCGCCGTCGCACAGGATCGTGACGACGCGCTGCCCCGGCTTCATGCGCTTGGCCAGCTCCTGCGCCGCGTGCACGTTGGCCCCGGCCGACGGCCCCACGAGGAGCCCCTCTTCCTTGGCCAGCCGACGCGTCATCCGGTCCGCGGCCAGATCCGTCACCGTGAGGATCTCGTCGATCAGCGCGCGGTCGAGCACGCCTGGCACGAAGCCCGCGCCGAGCCCCTGGATGCCGTGCAGCCCGGGCTTGCCGCCGCTGAGCACCGCGCTCGCGCGCGGCTCCACCGCGACGATCTTCACCTCGGGGTTTCGCTCCTTCAGCACCTTGCCCACGCCGGTGACCGTGCCGCCCGTGCCCACGCCCGCGACGAAGGCGTCGACCTCGCCGCCGCACGCCTTCCAGATCTCCTCCGCCGTCGTCGCCTCGTGGCTGTGCGGGTTGGCGGGGTTGTCGAACTGGCTCGGCATGAACGCGCCGTCGGTCTCCTCGAGCATCCGGTTGGCGCGCTCGACCGCCCCGGCCATGCCCTCCATCGAGGGCGTGAGGATCACCTCGGCCCCGTAGCTCTTGAGGATCTGCCGGCGCGAGACGCTCATGTCCTCGGGCATCACCAGCACGCAGCGGTAGCCCTTGACCGCGCTCATCGCCGCGAGGCTGATCCCCGTGTTGCCGCTCGTCGCCTCGATCAGCGTCGAGCCCTCCCGCAGCTGCCCCGCGTCCTCGGCCGCCTCGATCATGAACAGGGCCGGGCGGTCCTTGACCGAGCCGGCGGGGTTGTTCCGCTCGAGCTTCCCGCAGATCTCGGCCCCGCGCTTCGGCGAGAGCTTCTTCAACCGGATCAGCGGCGTCCGGCCGACGAGATCCAGCACTCCGTCATAGATGCGATCGTCCAAGGTGCGCTCCTGCCCCGAGAAGTAGCACGACTGGTGCGGCTAAGGCGCCGGCGGCGGCGGCGGCGTCAGGAGCCCTCGGACGAGCCCGATCGCGCCGAGCACGAGGGGCAAGAACGACGCCGCGGCGCCGAACCAGATGTTGGTCATCGCCTCCTCGCGGCCGCGCTCGTAGAGCTGCGCGCGCATCGCCGCGTCGGCGAACGCCACCGCGTCCTCCACGACGTTCATCCAGTAGAAGTAGGCGACGACCCCGGCCAGGAGCGTCGCGCCGCCGACGAGCAACGACGCGGCGCCCAGCCCGATCCGCGCCCCCTTCGACTTGGCGACGAACGCCGCCACCACCGCCGCGAGCGCGAGCGGGTTGCCGATCAGCCCACAGCACAAGAGGCCGTACATCGAGGCCCCGCCCTCCTGGAACATCATCATCGCGCGAGGATAGCCTCAGTTGAGCTCGAAACCGGGGAAGAGTGCAGAGGCCACGCCAAGGGGAAGTCCGGCGTGGCGTCTTCCTGTCTACGAGGCGCTCGCGTGTCAGTGTTGGTTGAGGTAGGTTGAGCGCCGATGAACACTCAGTTGATGCCCGCGTGGTCCGTGAAGCTCGCCCTGGTTTCCAGCTTCGTCGCCGCCGTCGCGGGCTGCGATGGCGGGCCCGCCTCGGCGGGCGACGCGGGGCGGCTCGTCGTGATGGATTCCGGCTACGACGCCGGCGTACCCGTCTGTGAAGGGACGCCGCAGGCCTGCTCGGAGTACGCCGTGGACGCATGTAGCGCCGTCGCCGGCTGCGGGGTGATGGGCACCTGCGCCGGATTTCGCCCCTCGTGCGCGGCGGGGACACGCAGCGAGTGCGTCGCCATCCGTGGGTGTCGTTGGGAGATGGACCTCTACTGCGGCGGTTCTGCCGCCGAGTGCTCTACCTATGGGTCCGACTTCGAGTGTCGGGGGGTGGGCTGTGAGTGGCGCGCCGGGACCATGTGTCAGGGGACGCCGCGACCGTGCGCGCGCCTGAGCAGGGCGCAATGTGCGGGAACCCCGGGTTGTCGTCTGATCGGAGCGGCGGACGCGGGGCCGCAGGACGCGGGTGACGCCTCCACGCCCGACGGAGGTGGCGACTGCGACCCCCTGCCCGGCGATTGCCATCCGTACTACGACGCGGACTGCGGCTGCGAGTACTCCACGAGCGACGCGCGCTACGCTTGCGACCGCGCCGGCAGCGTCGCGGAGGGCGGAAGCTGCGACGGCCGGGGGCAGTGCGCGGGAGGTCTGATCTGCCTGCGCGGGATCAACAGCGACCCTGGCGAGTGTCGCCGACGCTGCGAGGCAGACGGCGAGTGTGGCGCCGGCGAGCGCTGCGCCTTCATCGACGACGACCGCTCGGCGGCTTGCACCGGCTTCTGTCTCCCGGTCTCCGAGTGCTCCATGGAGCGGCAGGACTGCCCGGCCGGAGAGGGCTGCTATCTCTTCCCGGACGACGACGTCGCGCACTTCTTCTGCCATCCCGAGGGGCGGGGGACCGAGGAGGACATCTGTCCGCGACGTCGCTCCATGGCCTGCGAGCCTGGCCTGCTCTGCGCGCCCCACTACTTTCGGCCCTCCTCACATCGGTGTCAGCCCCTGTGCACCACCGACGCGGACTGCGGCGTCCTCAGCCGCTGCACCGGCGAGACGGCGGGCCTCATGCACTGTCGCTGACGGGCCTTGCCGCTGATCTCGGCTGGCCCCCAGAGGGCCGAGACCGAGCTGTCGAGTCTGGGGGCCCAGCGGCGCTCAGTACTCCAGGTCCTTCTCGACCTCGAGGTAGACCTCGGCGTCGACGAAGGTCTGGACGAGGTCGCCGTCGATGTTGCCGTCCTTGACCTCGAAGCCGAGGATGGCGAGCGCGCGCTCGCGGGGGACGGCCTTCTTGTACGGGCGGTCGCGGGCGGTGAGCGCGTCGTAGATGTCGGCGATCGTCATGATCTTCGACTGCAAGGGGATGTGCACGTCGGTCAGGCCCTTGGGGTAGCCGCTGCCGTTGAGCTTCTCGTGGTGCGCGCCCGCGATCTCCGGGACGCGGAGGAAGTTCTTGCCCCACGGGATGCGCGAGAGGAAGTCGTAGGTGTGCACGACGTGGGAGCGGATCTCGTCGATCTCGTCGAGGTTCAGCGAGCCGCGGGTGATCTGCAGGGACTCGACCTCGCGCGGGCTCAGGAGCGCGCGCGCGTCGCCCTCGGGCATGGGGTAGGCGGTCTGGCCCAGCTCGGCGATGCGGCCGAAGTCACCCTCGCTCATCACGGTCGGCTCGTTCGCCTCGGCGATGACGCCCCAGGCCTCGTCCAGCTCGGCGTGGCGGCGGGCGAGCTCCTCGTCGAGCCGCGCCAGGTCGCTCGCGCCCGCGCCCTCGACCATGGCGCTGACCTTGCGGGCGAGCACGTCGGCCTCGGTGGCCTTGCGCACGTAGGCGATGCGCGCGTGGATCTCGCGCAGCTCGTGCGGGTAGAGCTTTTTCGCCTTCACGAGCACCTGCTCGCGTACGCCGATCTTGCCGAAGTCGTGCAGCAGGGCGGCGTACTCGAGCTCCTGCAGATCGCGGCGGGTGAAGCGCACGTCCTTGAAGCGGCCGTCCGGCGCGCGGTCGCAGACCTCGGCCAGGCGCGTGCTCAGGACGCTGACGCGCAGGCTGTGGCCGCTCGTGGTCGGGTCGCGCGCCTCGATGGCCTGCACGCTCGCGCGGACGAAGCCCTCGAAGATGGAGCGGATCTCGTCGTAGAGGAGCGCGTTCTCGAGCGCGATGCCCGCCTGCGAGGCGAGGGTGGCGAGGAGATCGACGCTCCGCGGGTCGAAGGGGATCACCTCCTCGACCACGCTCTGCTTGGAGGAGAGGCGCTTCTCCGGGCTGCGCTTCTTGTTGATCAGCTGGATGACGCCGATGACCTCGTCCTCGGCGCTGATCATCGGCATCGTCACCATCGACTTGGTGCGGTAGCCGACGCGCTCGTCGAAGCTGCGGTCGAAGCCGAAGGGCTGGTCGTCGCCGATCTCGTAGACGTCCGGGATGTTGATCGGGCGGCGCGTCACCACCGCCGCGCCCGCGATGGAGCGGGTGGAGATGGGGATGGTGAACTCGCTCGACTCGAAGTCGCAGGACTCGTTCTGGCTGAGCTTGAAGCGCAGCTTCGGCTCGCCCTCTTCTTGCGGGTCGATGACGTAGATGCTGCCCGCGTCGGCGCCCGTGATGAACCGGC
>SHBB01000152.1 GCA_004213565.1 Sandaracinaceae bacterium | reverse complement strand
CTCCGCCGACCGCCTCCGCGACCGAGTCCGCCTCCGCGACCGCCTCCGCGACCGCCTCCGCGACCGCGTCCGAGTCCGCCTCCGCGACCGGCTCCGCGACCGGCTCCGCGACCGCGTCCGAGTCCGCCTCCGCCTCCGCGCCCGCCTCCGAGTCCGCCTCCGCGCCCGCCCCCGCCTTCGAGTCCGCCTCCGCGCCCGCTTCCCCGGGGCGCGGGCTCCCCGCTCGCCTGCTGGGCTAGACGGCCCGCCTCCCGCACCGCGCAAGGTGGATGGACTCGGACTCGGACACCGAGGTGGCTCGGTCTCGGAAGCGCCAGCGGTCGCAAACTCGGGAGCGGCAGCGGCAGCGGTCGCGGAAGCGGCAGCGGTCGCGGAGGCGGCCTCGGACTCGGCCTCGGACGCGGCGGCGGAAGCGGCAGCGGTCGCGGAGGCGGAAGCGGGAGCGGCCGCGGAAAGCGGAAAGCGGACTCGGACTCGGACTCGGACTCGGATTCGGACTCGGATTCGGATTCGGATTCGGATTCGGATTCGGATTCGGCCTCGAACTCGGACGCGGGCCGGCAGCGCCCGCGTAGCGGATCGAAGTCGGCGCCTGCTGCGGATCTGGATGCGGACGAGAGAGCCTCCGCGGCGCCGAGCGCAGCCGAGTGAAGTCGAGAACCGCTGCACCAGGCTCCGAGTGCGTCTTTTCCCGAGGTCGGCCTTCGAGCCCGGGCCGCCGTGCGGCGCGACGGGGCGCGTCAGACGCGGTGGCAGGGGCGGGCGAAGGAGACGACGCGGTAGTCGCCGCGGCCGTTGGCGTCGATCCGGGTGATGGAGCAGTTGTCTACCCAGCGCTTCCGAGGCTGGCCGCGGAGGAGCATCGCGCAGAGGAGGATCCAGTAACCGTGGCCGACGACCGCGACGCGTGGCTCGTCGAGCCGATCGAGCTCCGCGAGGACGCCGCGCATCTGCGCCTCGAGCTGCGGCAGCCGGACGCCGTGGACGGGCTGGCCGCGGAGGTGTCGCCGCATCGCGGTCGCCACCCGGACGCCGTGCCACCACTCGGGGCGGCGCTTGCCCGGATCGCGAAGCTTCCACGGCGCGATCTCGTTCAACGCGGGCCAGCGGTGCTCGTAGGGCAGAGAGCCCAGCGACGCGAGGGGGGAGGCGGTCTGCTTGGCGCGCTCGAGATCGCTCGAGACGACGCGCGTGACGCCGAACCGGAGCAGGGGCGACACCACGGCGCGTGCCTGGGCGTGACCGGCGGGGGCGAGGGGCCAGTCGGTGTCGGGGGGATGCGCGGACCGCCGAAAGCCGCGCTCCTGGTAGACGGCGCGTCCGTGGCGGACGAAGAAGTAGGAGCGGTTCACGGCGCCTCCTGAAAGGCCCTCACGATCTCGGGATAACCCTCGCGATAGCTCGGCACACGCAGCGCGTAGCCGCTCTCCTTCAGCCGTGCGTTGCTGCAACGTTTGTTGCCGCCTCGGCCGCTGCCGACGTCGTCCCCGGGGACGGGAGGGGCGACGCCCAGGAGCTCCGCGACGTAGGCGTAGACCTCGCGGAGGGGGGCCGGGGCGTCGTCCACGCCGAGATAGACGGGCTCGGGCGCGTCGAGATGGAGGAGGTGGTGCAGCGCGCCAGCGCAGTCGTCTCGATGGATCCGGTTGCCGTAGCGAGGGTGGCCCGCGTGATCCTCGCGCTCGACGGTCACCTCCCCGGACGCGACCCTGCGCACGAGCCACGTTCGCCCCGGGCCGTAGATGCCGGCGAGACGGAGTGAGCAAGCGTGGGTGACGGCGTCCGCGAGGCGTCGCTCGGCGCGGAGCAGGACCTCGCCCGTGAAGCGCGCCGGCTCGGTCGGGGAGCGTTCGTCCACCCACTCGCCGTCGTCTTGCCCGTAGACCGCGGTGCTCGACGTGAAGAGCGCGCGCTCGAGCGGCGCGGCCGAGAGCGCGTCGAGCACGTTCTCCAGGCCGCGCACGTAGGCGTCTTCGTAGGCCTCTTCGGATCGGCCGTTGGCGCTCGCCGCGTAGACCAGCTGCTCGACGTCCGAGGGGATCGCGCGCAGGGACGCGCGGTCGGTGAGGTCGGCCGCGACGCCGCGCACCCCGTCGGGCAGGGCGCCGACGTTGCGGCGGAGCCCGTAGACCACGTGGCCCTCCGCGACGAGCTCGCGGGCGAGCGCGGAGCCGACGTAGCCGCAGCCGGCGATCAAGATCGTGCGTTGCGTGCCCATCGCGTCGAAGGATAGGGTCGTCGACGATGACGCGCCCATGGTGGCTGTTGGTGCTCCTCCTCACGGGCTGCCCCGAGGGCGGCGCGCGCCCCGCGGCCCGCGAGCCGTGCGCGCGGATCGGGGACCGCTGCACCACGCCCGAGGGACCGCTCGGCGTTTGCACCGAGCGGGCCGGCGAGTGCGAGTCACCGCCGTGCCTCGCGTGCATGCCGCAGCACTGAGAGGCCGTCGCGCGACTCAGGGGCGCGAGAAGTCGCGGCGCACGCGGCTGATCCGCAGCCGGTCGATGCCGCCGCCCTCGAAGGGCAAGATTCCATCGGCGGGCTCTTCCTCTTCGACCAGGTGGCGGTCGGCGAGGAGGAGCCAGGGGTTGTCGTTCTCACCGTCCTCGCCGGCGAGCGCCCAGCTCACCTCACCCTCGCCGCATCGAAAGTTGGCGTGGCCCCCTCCGTGGTCGCTCCGCTGTGCGGAGACGGCGCCGTCGATCCACACCTCGACCGCGCCGCCGAAGTTGATGCCCACGTGGTGCCACTCCCCCGGCGCGAGGGCGGGGCCGTAGCAGCGGGTCTCGTTGAACGTGGTGGTCTGCGTTCTCACGATGAGGACACCGGTGTTGCTGAGGGCCACCGTGAAGTGGCCCGACCGCTCCTGGTCGCTCGCGTCGCGCGAGAACACCGCGCGGTGGCTCTGGCGCCCGTCGTGCCAGACGTGGAAGTCGACGGAGCCTTCCGTCAGGTCCCAGGCGGGGTCGTCCGGGAGCTCGATGCGGGCCGCGGTGCTGGAGGTGGAGAGCGCGGGGCCGCAGCCCTCGGGGCCGAGGATCCAGCGCGCCTCCGAGGGCATCGCGATCGTCCCGGGGTGAGCGCCGACTTCGTCGGTGAGGGTGGCGCCGCCCACGACGTCGAACCCGTAGAGCGCGACCACGTCCGCGTCGAGATCGTCGACGCAGTTGGGGCCCACCGGGGCAGGCACGCAGCCCTCCACCGGGGCGCAGCGCTCGTCCTGCGCGCACACGTCGACGGAGGGCGCCGCGAGGCACGCTCCGAGCACGCAGGCGGGGAGCGCGCACTCGCTGGGGGTCGGGCAGTCGGCCGCGGACTCACACTGCGCGAGCGACAAGCAGCTCTCCGGCGTCTCTGGGGAGCACTCCTCGGGCTCGCATCGCCCGGCTGTGCACGCCTCTCCAGGCGCGCAGGTGATCTCGGTGCAGCTGCGGGTGAGCACCATCGTGGCGACCCGCGGCTCGTCGAGTCGAAACACGAGCGGATGGCGGAGCACGCGCGTCTCGCCGCGGTACGCCTCTCCGACGAGGGTGTAGCGGCCGCGCTCCAGGTCCGCGAAGTCGGCCACCCTCACCCCGGTCAGGTAGTCGCAGCCCTCCGCCTGAAAGCAGACGGGGACCGTGCGCATCGAGGGCGCCTCGCCGAGCTCGTGCGTCAGCTCCAGCCGGAAGTGCGTGACCTCGGTGCCCGGCGCCAGATCGGTCAGGAGATCCACGAACACGACCGACGGCGTCGGCGGGTCGCACGCCGCCACGCACAGGCCGAGCAGCGCGATGACGCAACGATGCGGGAGCCGAGACAAAGCCCCCCATCGTACCATCGGGCGTACGATCGGGCGTCGCCGGGTCAAGCGTCCTGGACGAACCGCGCGAGCAGGGTCTTGGTGCCCGCGCCGTCGAACGCGATCTCGAGCTTGGCCTCGGGCCCGTCGTGGATCTCTCGGAGCACGGTGCCCGGGCCGAACTTCGCGTGACGGACGCGGCGCGTGGTCTCCTCCGCGCCGTCGCCGTCGGACACGTCGACCAGCCGCACGACGAAGCGCTGCGCGTTGCCCTCACCGCTGAGCGTGTTCTCGACCGACTGGTCGAGCTCCACGTCGTCGAGGAGCGCCTCGGCCTCCTGGGTCAGCACCCGGACCAGGTCCCAGCGCGCGTGCGACCCGTCGCGGTCGTCGTAGACGAAGATGCGGCGTCGGTCCTCGTCGTCCGGCGACTTGGGGAGCGCGTACCAGAGGTGGCCGTCGCGCCCGATCGCGATGAGGTTCTTGCGAAGGCCCTCGTCGTGGGCCTGCTCGGTCAGCGCCCCGACCAGCGAGAGCTGCATCTGCTTGCGCCGCGCCAGCGCGCTCGAGTCGCTCGCGAAGAGGGCCAGCACCTCGTCCGTCAGCCGGACGCCCACGGCGTTCTCGCACGCCGCGATCGCGTCGAGGGCGAGCGTGCGCTCATGGTCGGGCAGGATCTCGGAGCCCTCCTCGGCGCCCTTGGAGAGGTGATGTTCCACCGCGCACAGGTACGCGATGGCTGCGCGAACCGCCGGGAGCGGCTCGAGGAGTCTCTCGGTGCGTGCGGGCTCGTCGCTCACGGCTCAACCGTCGGCTTTCTTCGACGTCTTCTTCTTGGCCTTCTTCTTCGACGTCTTCTTCTTGGCCTTCTTCGACGTCTTCTTCTTGGCCTTCTTCTTCGACGTCTTCTTCGTCGTCTTTTTCTTGGTGGCCCGCTTCTTCTTCACCGGGCCCCGGTCGCGGCGCATCTGGAGCAGGTCGGCCGCGCGCTCGGTCGTGATCTCTTCGATCGAGTCGCCCTTGCGGAGCGAGGCGTTGGTCTCGCCGTCGGTGACGTAGGGCCCCCAGCGACCCTCCTTGACCTGGATCGGGCTGCCGCTGACGGGGTCTTCACCGAGCGTCTTCAGCGGCTCGGCGTTGGCGGCGCTCCGGCGGCCACGGGTCTTCGGCTGGGCGAGGATCTTCTTGGCCTCCTCGAGGCTGACCTCGAAGATCTGCTCTTCCTTCTCGAGGCTGCGGGTCTCCTTGCCGTGCTTCAGGTACGGACCGTAGCGCCCGTTGAGCGCCTCGATGGGCTCACCGTCATCGCCCTTGCCGACCTGCCGCGGGAGGCTGAGGAGCTTCAGCGCCTCCTCGAGGGTGATGGTCTCGAGGGACATCGCCTTGAAGAGCGAGGCGGTCTTCGGCTTCTCCTTGCGGTCCTCCGGCGTCGCGCCGAGCTGGACGTAGGGGCCGAAGCGGCCGGACTTGGCGATCACGATCTCGCCCGACTCCGGGTCCTTGCCGAGCTCGCGCTCGTCGCTCGGCATCTCGAGCAGCTCGATCGCCTTCTCGAGCGTCATCTCGTCCGGCGGGATGGTGTCGTCGAGGTTGGCGCGGTCGCCCTCGTCTCCGCGCTGGAGGTAGGCGCCCCACTTGCCGTACCGGACGCAGATGTCCTGGCCGGCTTCGTCCTGGCCGAGCACGACGCTGCTGACCTTGCGCGCGTCGATCGCCTCGAGGTGGTCGGGCGAGACGAGCTCGCGCAGGCCGACGCCCATCGCGACGCCGTTGACGTTGGCCGGCTGCTGGTCGTTGGACGGGCCGAGGTAGAAGCGGCTGAGCCACGGCACGACGTCTTCCTCGCCGCTGGCGATCGAGTCGAGCTCGTCCTCCATGCGCGCGGTGAAGGCGTAGTCGACGAGCTGCGGGAAGTGCTGCTCGAGCAGGCGGATGACCGCGAAGGCCTTCCAGCTGGGGATGAGCGCGGAGCCCTTCTTCCAGACGTACCCGCGGTCGACGATGGTGCCCATGATCGACGCGTACGTGGAGGGACGGCCGACGCCGAGCTCCTCGAGCGCGCGCACCAGCGACGCCTCGGTGAAGCGCGCGGGCGGCTGCGTCTCGTGGCCCTGCGGCTCGAAGCGCTTGCCCTCGAGCGCCTCGCCCTCGGCCAGCGGCGGGAGGTGCTTCTCCTTGTTCTCGAGCTCCGCCTCGGGGTCGTCGCTGCCCTCGACGTAGGCGCGCAGGAAGCCGGGGAAGGTGATGGTCCGGCCGCTCACGCCGAGCTCGACCTTCTTCTGGCCCACCTGCGACTCGATGCGCACGCTGAGGGTCTCGCCGCGCGCGTCCTCCATCTGCGAGGCCACGGTGCGCTTCCAGATCAGCTCGTAGAGGCGCGCCTCGTCGCGGCCGACCTCCTTGGCCACCTCTTCGGGCGTCTTCCAGCTGTCGCCGGCGGGGCGGATCGCTTCGTGGGCCTCCTGCGCGTTCTTCACCTTGTTGGCGTAGGAGCGCGGCTTGGCCGGCATGTGGTCGGCGCCGTAGAGGTCCTGGATCTGCTTGCGGGCCGCGGTGATCGCCGCGTCGGACAGCGTCGTCGAGTCCGTCCGCATGTAGGTGATGTAGCCGGACTCGTAGAGGCTCTGCGCGTTGCGCATGGCGCGCTTCGCGTCGAAGCGGAGCTTGCGGGACGCCTCCTGCTGGAGGGTCGACGTCATGAACGGGGGCGCCGGCGTCCGCTTGTAGGGCTTGCGCTCGACCGACTTGACGTTGAACGACGCGCCCTTCAGCTGGCCGGCCAGCTCCTTCGCGGCGGCCTCGTCGAGGACGACCACGTCCTTGCGGGTGACCGCGCCGGACTCGCCGAAGTCCTTGCCCGACGCCAGGCGCTGGCCGTCGATGGAGGCGAGCTTGGCCGTCAGCTCCGCCCCGTCCGACTTCGCGAGCTGGGCCTCGAGGTCCCAGTACTGCGCCTTGTTGAAGCGCATCCGAGCGCGCTCGCGCTCGACCACGATGCGGGTCGCCACGCTCTGCACGCGGCCGGCCGAGGCGCCCTTGTTCGTGACCTTCTTCCAGAGGACGGGCGAGACGTTGTAGCCGTAGAGCCGGTCGAGGATGCGGCGGGCCTCCTGCGCGTCGACGAGGCGACGGTCGATCTCGCGCGGGTTCGCGATGGCGGCCTGGATCGCCTTCTTGGTGATCTCGTGGAACACCATGCGCTTGACCGGCACCTTCGGCCGGAGGACCTCCGCGAGGTGCCAGGCGATGGACTCCCCTTCGCGGTCTTCATCCGTGGCGAGGTAGAGCTGGTCGGCGTCCTTGAGCAGCTTCTTGAGCTTCGCGATCTGCTGCTTCTTGTCCGCGTCGACCACGTAGTAGGGGGTGAAGTCGTTCTCGACGTCCACCCCCAGCTCGTCTCCCTTCGCGAAGCGCGCGCGTAGGTCTTCGGGCACCGCGCTCTTCTTCTTGGGCAGGTCGCGGATGTGTCCGATGGAGGACTCGACCACGTATTCTTTCCCCAGATACCCGGCGATGGTGCGGGCCTTGGCGGGGGACTCGACGATGACGAGGGACTTCGACACGGGCTCCGATTTCTGTTGGCACCCACCCGGGTTTGTCAATCGACCCATCGGGGGGGCGGACCTTGACACAGGTTCTCGTGGCGGTCGACTCCGGGTGAAGCGGCGATTCGCTCCCCTCCTCCCGAGGGCCGGGAGGCCGCCCGCGCGCTGTGGTACTAGGTTGGTGCCCGAAGGAGCGCACCCCCGATGGCCCGTCCCACCCGAACCCTCGTCGACGCCCTGCGCGCCACGGCGCTTCGCCTGGAGCAGGGCTCCCGCTTCCGCTGGACCCACATGGGAGCCTGTAATTGCGGGCACTTGGCCCAGACCGTGACCGCTCGGTCCCGGGCCGAGATCCACCGCATCGCGGTGGAGAAGGCCGGCGACTGGCGCGACCACGCCATCGAGTGGTGCCCCGCCAGCGGCTACCCCATCGATCACGTCATCGAGGAGATGCTCTCGATCGGACTCGAGTTGTCCGATGTGGAGAACCTGGAGCGCCTCCGCGACCCGGCGGTGCTGCGCCGGCTCCCGCTCTCGGAGCGTCGCCTGGACTACCGCGACCGGGGTGACGCCATCCGCTACATGCGGGCCTGGGCCGATCAGCTCGAGGACGCGCTGGAGCCGGTCGACGACGTGACGCGCTCGGGCGTGCGTCGCCTGGAAGGGAAGCGGAGAGCCGGATGAAGAAGGGTGGGGGGCTCCTGCTCGGGCTGAACCTGGTGCTCAGCCTGCTCGCGCTCGCGACCGCCGGCGCCGCCATCGCGCTCTACTGGCTCGATCCGCGCGGCGCGCCCGAGACCGAGATCAGCCCCGCCACCCCGGTGACCGGCGACGACGGGACCCGTCCGCCGCCGCTCGCGCTGGGTGACGGCCCCGTCGAGCTGGCCGACGTCGCGGCCGCGTGCCTGCCCGCGGTGGTGAACATCTCCACCACCCGCACCGTGCAAGCGGGCGGCCCGGGCGGGAACCCGTTCTTCGATCTGTTGCGGCCGTTCCTCGGAGATCCCGGGCCCCAGGAGGCGCAGAGCCTCGGCTCCGGGGTCATCGTCAGCACCGACGGGGTGATCCTCACCAACCACCACGTGGTCGCGGACGCGAGCGAGATCCGCGTGACCCTGGCCGACGGGCGGGAGCTGCCCGCGCGCGCAGTGGGCAGCGACCCCGAGAGCGACGTGGCGGTGCTGCGCCTGACCCCGCCCGACGGTCAGCCCCTCGACGGCCTGACCGCGCTCGCCTACGGCAACAGCAGCGATCTGCGGCAGGGCGACGCGGTGCTCGCCATCGGCAACCCCTTCGGCGTCGGCCAGACGGTGACCCAGGGGATCGTGAGCGCGACCGGCCGCGCGGCGATGGGGATCACGGACTACGAGGACTTCATCCAGACCGACGCCGCGATCAACCCCGGCAACTCGGGGGGCGCGCTCGTGAACCTGCGGGGGGAGCTGGTCGGCATCAACACCGCCATCCTCAGCCGCACGGGGGGCAGCCACGGCATCGGGTTCGCGATTCCGTCCAACATGGCCCGCCCGCTCGCCGAGGCGCTGCTCCGAGACGGCCACGTGACCCGCGGCTGGCTCGGGGTCGCGATCCAGGATCTCAACCCGCAGCTGGCCCGCTCGCTCGGGATCCCGGCCACGCGCGGCGTGGTGATCATGGACATCGAGCCGACGGGCCCGGCCGCGACGGTGGATCTGCGCCGCGGCGACGTGATCAGCGGGCTCGACTCCGAGACGATCCGCTCGAGCCGTCAGTTCCGCAACCTCATCGCAACCCGCGGCGCGGGGGCCGAGGTGCGCATCCGCCGAGAGCGCCAGGGACAGGCCGGAGAGGTGCAGGTGAGCTTGCGCCCGCGCCCCGCGGTCCAGGCCGGTCCGCCCGGCGTCCCCACGCCCGGCCAGCCGGCGCCGGCCAACGCGACCGACGTGGGCGGGATGCTGCTCGCGCCGCTGACCGACGCGCTGCGGAGTCAGCATGGGGTGAGCCCCCAGATCGCGTCGGGGGCGGTCGTGGTCGGCCTCCGCGACGGCTCGCCCGCCGCGAGCGCCGGCTTGCGGGTGGGCGACGTGGTCACCGACGTCAACGGACAGCCGGTCGACGGCCCGGACCGCGCCGAGCAGCTCTACGCCCAGAGCTTCCTGGTGGCGATGGTCGGGATCCGCCGCGGCGTCGACCAGCGCATCGTCATGCTCCGACGCTGACCGCGACGCTCAGCGGGGCTGCAGGTCGAGGTGCGTCGACGAGTGGTCGTTGGCGCGCACCATGACGCCGCTGCGGTGCCGCTCGCCGTCCGGGGTCTCGAGCTCGAGCGCGACCAGCCCGGCCGGGAGCACGATGTTGCGCAGCGGGGTCCGGCCCAACTCCTCGCCGTCGTGGAAGACGGTGGCGGGCGGGGTGCTGGTGAGCGTGAGGCGGCCCGTCGCGACCGGGCCCTCGTCGACGGCCACGGGCTCCATCACCTGCGTGATGCTCCGCGTCTGGTCCGCCCGGATCTCCTGCGTGCCTTCGCTGGGCTGGTAGCCCTCGAGCTCGAGCCGGACGACGTGACTGCCGGTCGGCAGGTCGACGACGGTGGCGGGGGTGGGCCCGCGGCTCTCGCCGTCGACGAAGACCTCCGCCCCTTCGGGCTCGCTGTTGACGATCAGGGTGCCGGTCAGCTCGGGCGCCGGCCCCGCCTCCACCGTCGTCTCCTCGGGCGGCAGCAGGTGGGGCAGGGCGAAGTACAGCCCGACGCCGGCCGCGGCGAGCACGCCCAGGCCGATCGCCACGCTCACCAGGGTGCTGGCGCTCTTCTTCTGCGGCGGGTGCGAGTGCGTGCCGACCGCGGAGTAGGGCCGACCCTGGTTGGGCGGCGCGGTGGGGGCGGGCCGCTGATCCCGCTGCAGCGGGTGCGCGCCCGCCGGGCCCACCGGGTCGGGGATCACGAGGCCCGCGCCGGGCCCGTGCCCGAGCGGACGCCCCGGGTGGGCCGCGTCGAGCTGCGCGCCCTCGTAGGCGGGCGTGGCGGTGGCCTCGAGGCCGGGCATGTCCGGGACGGGCATGTCGGGGAGCGCGTCCCCGTCGCCCGTGCTGAAGCTCATCGCCGCCACGTCCGAGCCGAAGTGGAACGACGAGCCGAAGGGCGTCGTGTCCACCATCGGGCCGCGCCGCTGCTCTTCGCGGAAGAGCTTCTGCATCAGCTCCTTGATGCGGCGCGCGGTGACGACCTCGGCCTTCTTCGCGACGAACCGGCTCAGCTCCTCCTGGAGCTCACCGGCGCTCTGGAAGCGGTCCTCGCGCTTCTTCGCGAGGCACTTCGCGATGATCGCCTCGAGCTCCGGAGGCGGGTTCTCGAGGCGGTCGGCGAGCTTCGGGACGGGGCCGCGCACGATGGCCTCCATCGTCTCGAACTCGGTCTCGCGCCGGTAGAGCGGCCGGCCGGTCAGCGACTCGTAGAGGCACACACCGAGCGCGAAGATGTCGACCCGGTGGTCGAGGTCCTTGGCCCGGCACTGCTCGGGGGCCATGTAGGCGAACTTGCCCTTGACCACGCCGGCCTGCGTCTTGTGCGCGCGCGCCTCGGCCTTCGCGATGCCGAAGTCGAGGAGCTTCACCGCGCCGTCGTAGCTGATCATGATGTTGTCGGGCGTGACGTCACGGTGGACCAGCCCGAGCGGGCGGTCGTCCTCGCCGAGGGCCGCGTGCGCGTGGTCGAGCGCCTCGGCCACGTTCCCCACGATCTTGCAGGCGACCGGCACGGGCACGCCGCCCGTCTTGCGCGCGCGGCGGATGAGCTTGCCGAGCGACGCGCCGTTGACCCACTCCATGGCGATGAAGTGGTTGCCGTCCTCTTTCCCGAACTTGTAGACGTGGGTCACGTTCGGGTGGCGGAGGCGCATCATGACCCGCGCCTCGTCCAGGAACATCTCGACGAAGGCCTGATCCTTCTCGTACTCGGGCAGGATCCGCTTCACCACCAGGTAGCGGCTCCCCGCGCCCTCGCTCTCCTCACGCGCCAGCAGGATCTCGGCCATCCCGCCGAGCGCGAGGCGCCCCACGATGTGGTACGGCCCGAACATGCCGATGGTCGGGAGCTTGCGCGGCGGCTCCTCCGGCGGGCGGCCGCTCTGGAGGACCTCCTTGGGCTCGCTCTTCTGCTCGAAGCTCGACACGTCTGACAGGTCCTGTTCCGCCTCGTCGAGGAGCGCGTCCAGCTCCTCCAGGTCCCCGACATCGAGCGCCTGCGTCCGCGGATCTTCGTCGGCCGACTGGCCCGGGACCCGCGGCGGCGCGGGCAGATCGGGGTCGTCGCCACGAAGCGCCTTCGGGCGCAGGGTGGGGATGTCGGGCTTGCCCGGGGGTTTGCGCTGGGGATCGTTCATCGGTGATCCTGTTGCACCGTCGAGGGGAGCTTACCTCAATCGCGAGGGTCGAACGGGGAGACCTCGGCGAGCTGGGCGTAGAGCTTCTTCTCTTCGTCCGTCGGCTCGGACGGCACGACGACCTGGATCTCCGCGAAGAGGTCCCCCCGACGCCCTCCTTTACCCGGATAACCGCGGCCTCGCAGCCGAATTCGCCGTCCCGTGCTCGATCCCGGGGGGATCTTGACCCGGACGTTCCCATCCAGGGTCGTCAGGGGCGCGGTACCCCCCAGCACGGCCTCCGACGGGCTCACCTTGAGCGGGGTCGTGACGTCGTCGCCCTCGATGCGGAAGAGGTCCCCGTTCGCGATCTCGACCACGAGGTAGAGGTCGCCGCCTCCGCCTGCCTGGCCGCTGAGGCGGATGCGCTGTCCGGAGCGGACGCCGCCCGGCACGTTCACCGTCAGGCGCTTGGGCTCGCCCGTCATCGCGTCGACGAACTGGATGTCGCGCGGACCGCCGTCGTAGGCCGCCTTGACCGAGAGGGTCAACGTCGTCTCGTGGTCCTTCGGGCGCCCGCGGGGGGGAGGGCGGCGGCGGTGTCCTGGACGGGACTGGCGCTGCCCTCCGAAGACCTGCTCGAAGATGCTCCGGAAGTCCGCGCCGCCGCTCCCGCCGCCGCCGCCCGCGCCGCCGAAGTCGAAGTCGCCGAAGTCGAACCGGAACTCCGAGGAGCCGGGGCTGCCCGGCGGGGGCTGGCGCCCCTCGCTGATCGCCTTCCAGTGCTGGCCCCACTTGTCGTAGAGCCGGCGCTTCTCGGGATCCTTGAGGACCTCGTACGCCTCGCCGAGCTCCTTGAAGCGGTCCTCGGCGTCGGGCTCCTTGCTGACGTCCGGGTGGTACTTCTTGGCGAGGCGTCGGTACGCCTTCTGCAGCTCTTCGGCCGAGGCGTCGCGCCCGATGCCGAGCACCTGGTAGTAGTCTTTGTAGCTCAAGAGTACTCGCCGCTGACGCCGTGGGGTCCCATGGGGGGAGCCGAGGGTAGCTCAAGTCTCGTCGTCTTCGTGCGCTTTCGCCTCTCCGCGGGTGGGAGGGCGGAGGGCGTCTTTGATCTCCTGGAGCTCCCTCCGGAGGGCCGCGACCTGGTCGGCGGTGTCGTCCTCGGGGGGAGGCGCGGCCTGCGGCCGGCGCGGCGGCGGCGCCATCGGCTGAGGCGCGGGCTGCTGGGGCGCACCCCAGCCGCCGAACATGCGCGCGAACGCGTTCGTCGCGGCCACCGGGATCTGGGCGAACGGGTTGTAGGGCATCATCGCCTGCGCCCCGCTCCGCGCGTGCAGGTAGAGCTCGAGCGCGCTCGAGACGTACATGCCGAAGAACTCCGCCAGCGCGTCGTCTCCCATGCGGATGAGCTGCTGGAGCAGCGGCACCGGCAGCAGCTTCGCCGCGCCCCGGCTCTCGAGGATGATGTGGGCCAGCGTCTGCTGGGTGAGGTCCTTGCCGCTCTTGGCGTCGACGACCTGCACCTCGTCGCCGCCCCGGATGCGCTCGGCGAGCTCCTCCAGGGTGATGTACCGGCTCTCCGTCGTGTCGTAGAGCCGACGGTTCCCGTACTTCTTGACGACCACGGGGTTCGTTACCACGTCCGCGCGCTTCATGCAGTCTCGCCCGTGTCCCTGCTGCGCCCGGAAGAAAAAGGCCGCGGAGCGGATCCCAGGCCCCCCGACGGGCAGACGGGGTTGGGATGGAAGTGGGTCCGGGACCCGCTCCGCGGCGTAGGCTTCACGTCATGACCAGGCCGCCATCGACGTCGAGGCAGCGGCCGTTGAAGTACTCGCACTCGACCGCGAAGCGGACGGCCTGCCAGATGTCCTCCGGCTCGCCGATGCGGCCGACCGGGATGGCGGCCACGAGCGCGTCGCGCGCCTTCTGGTGCATGCCCTTCGTCATCGGGGTCTCGATCATGCCGGGCGCGACCGCGGTGGCGCGGATGCCGTAGCGAGCGAACTCCCGGGCCCAGGTGACGGTGTTGGCGGCGAGGGCGGCCTTGGCCGCGACGTAGTTGGACTGGCCGCGGTTGCCGTGGCGGCTGACGCTCGAGATGTTGACGATGACGCCGGGCCGCTCCTCGGCCTCGAGCATCTGGGCGACCGTCTCGCGGACCATCAGCGCCGCGCCGGTGAGGTTGACGCCGATCACCGCGTCCCAGTCGGCGGTCGGCATGCGCTTGACCTCGCCGGTCTTGCGATCCTTCTTCACCAGGAGGCCATCGCGGATGATGCCCGCGTTGTTGACGAGGCCATTGAGCCCGCCCATCTCGCCGTGCGCCCACTTCACGAAGGACATCACGTCTTCTTCGTTCGACACGTCGAGCCGGCGGCGGTGGATGCCCTCCGGCAGCTCGGCCAGCGCGTCCTCGGCGACGTCGCCCGCCGCGACCTGCGCGCCGGCCTCGTGGAAGCGCCGCGCGAAGTACGCGCCCATGCCGCGGGCCGCGCCCGTGACGATCACCTTCATCTCGTTCAGCTTCACGTCGATCCTCCTGTGGATGGAGAGCTGGGCGCCCGGGGGATGCCGGGCGCCCGCGGCGATGCTCAGACGCTCGTGGTCATCTCGAGGCTCTTGCGAGCCGCCTCGAGGGACGCGCGGCGGACCTGGTCGCCGAGCTGCTGCTGGTAGTGCAGGGTGCTCTTCATGAGCTGCGTCATGTCCTCGAGGGCGGAGAGCGTCCGCTCATGGCGCTCCTGCTCGAGCCGCTCGATGTCCGTGAACAGCTTCTCGAACCGCTCGGACTGGGCCTGCATCATGCCGCGGAACATCTCCATGCCGGGGAGGCCGGGGAAGGGCATGCCGTTGCTCTCGTGCTGCGCCTGCGAAGTCTTCTTGGTCGCCATCGGTATTCTCCTGAAATGCCTGTTCGGCTCGTCTCGTCTGCCCTCGATGCGCTGGAAGCTAAGCGGCGCCGTCCGCGCTGTCAACGAGAAAATGTTGCGGCGCAGTAAACATGCGCGTCCGGAGTTGAAATCATGGAGAAAATGGGTGCTCGTGGGAGTCTGTAGAGCGTCTCTCGGGGACTTCTATGCTGCTATGCACAAGATTCGGCTTGACGCTGGTGTTTCGAGGCTGTAACTAACGGTCCGCCTGCTTTGTGCAGGTGCGGGGATGGGCGACGGGATGACGGTTCTACGGGCACGAGGACGGGCAGAACGACGGGCACGCATCGGCGGGCTGGCGATGTTCGTCGTGCTCTGGGGCTGCGACCCCACGACGCCCGTGCGCCGCTGCGTGACCGACGCCGACTGCGCCTCCGGCGTCTGTCTCCCGGACGGTATTTGTGCGGCGCCGCAAATTCCCGAGGACGCGCGCCTCCCCGATGGGGGCACGCCGCCCCGCGACGGGGGGCGCCTGGACTCGGGCGTGGACGCGAGCACGGGCCTGTGCCGCCCGGACGGTGACGGCGTCATCAGCCGCGCCGAGGCGCCCTTCGGCCCCGGCCTGATGGCGCGCTACCGCACCGCGAGCGACGTGGGCGTGGACACCGCGGGCGCGGACCTCGGGGACGGTCGGCGCCGCTGGGACCTCTCCTCCATGCTGCCCGGCGACCACGACCTCGACGTCGTGACCGAGCCGCTCGACGGGCGCTGGTTCTCGGACCGCTACCCGGGCGCGGACTACGTGGCGCGGCTCGGCGACGAGACCGACCTGCTCGGGGTCTTCCGGATCACGGAGACGCAGCTCGAGCTGATGGGCGTGGTCTCTCCCACCGAAGGCGCGGGTCGCACGGAGCTGACCTACGACCCGCCGGTGAAGGTGCTGGTCTTCCCGCTGGAGCTGGGCGCGCGCTGGTCGACCGAGGCGAGGGTGACCGGCGTGGCGCAGGGGCTCGCGGCCAACTTCGGCGAGACCTACCAGAGCGAGGTCGACGCGCGCGGCGAGCTGGTCACGCCCTTCGCGCCGCTCGAGGCGCTGCGGGTGCGCACCACGCTCACCCGCACGGTGGGCTTCTCGAGCACGACGGTGCGGCAGTTCTCGTTCGCGGTGGAGTGCTTCGGCACCGCCGCGACCATCGTCAGCGAAGACGACGAGACCGAGGTGGAGTTCGACCGGGCGGCGGAGATCCGTCGGCTCGGTTTCTGAAACGGCGCCCCTCTCCCGTCGGGAGGGAGGCGTCCACGAGAGCGAAGCGGGCGCGGGGGCGTCCGCCGGAGAGGAGCGGATCGATGGATCGCAACCTGTTGGCGTGGTGCGCCTTTGGCCTGTACGTGGCCCTGACGACGGCGCTCGCCCTGCGCGGCATGAAGAAGACGACGTCCTTCTCCGGCTTCGCGCTCGGCAACCGGGATCTCGGCCCGACCATGGTCGGCATCACGCTCGCCGCCGCGATCGCCTCGACCGCGACCTTCGTGATCAACCCGGGCTTCGTCTTCGCGCATGGGGTCAGCGCGCTGATGCACCTCGGCCTCGCGGCCAACCTCGGGGTGATCGTCGCGCTCGTCCTGCTCAGCAAGGGCTTCCGCCAGCTGGGCGAGAAGACGGCCGCGCTCACGCTCCCCCACTGGATCGGCGCCCGCTACCGCCACCCCGGCATGCGCACCTACTTCGCGCTCTTGAACCTCGTGCTCGCGATCAGCTTCGTGGTGCTCATCGTCAAGGGCTCCGCGCTCGTCATGCAGCACACGCTCGGGCTCGGCTACGTCGCCTCGGTGCTGCTGATCGTCATCTTCGTCTTCAGCTACATCCTGATGGGCGGCACCTACGCGCACGTCTACACGAACGCGTTCCAGGGCGGGCTGATGATCCTGGTCGCGCTCGCCATCTTCGCGAGCGGCTTCTACCTGCTCGAGGACGGCGTCGGCGCCTTCTTCGACCGCATCGCCGCGCAGGACGCCAACCTGGTCGCGCCGGTCAACCCCGAGAGCTCGCTCTTCGGGAGCGTGTGGGACGTCTACGTGTGCGGCTTCGTGATCGGCGCCGGGCTGATGTGTCAGCCGCACATCCTCACCAAGAGCCTCTACCTGAAGAAGGAGAGCGACCTGCGCCGCTACCTCATCGTCGCGGTGGTGGTGGGCGTGATCTTCGCGCTGGTGTTGATGGCCGGGCTCTACGCCCGCGTGCGCTTCCCGGACATCGCGAGCCAGGACGAGGTGATGCCGATCTACCTCACGCGCGCCTTCTCGCCGCTGATCGGCGTGTTGATCAGCGTGGCGCTGCTCGCGGCGGGCATGAGCACGCTCGACGGCCTGCTCGTGGGCGCGTCCACCATCGCGGCCAACGACGTGTTCCTGGGCAAGCTCGGCGACCGCTGGCTCGCGGGCAAGACGGAGAACGAGCGGCAGACGGTCGCGCTGAAGGCGAGCCGCTGGATCCTCGTCGGCATGGGCGTGCTCAGCGCGGGCCTGGCGCTCGATCCGCCGGAGCTCGTGGGCATCTTCGCCCAGGTCGGCATCTACGGGCTCGTGAGCGCCTCGCTCGTCCCGGTCGCGGCGGGCATCTTCGTCGAGGAGCTC
>SHBB01000151.1 GCA_004213565.1 Sandaracinaceae bacterium | reverse complement strand
AGCGCGGATGGCCACCGAGCAAGTCGTCTCGATGCTCGTCGCGCTCATCAAGAGCTGTGACCGCTGATTCGCGGGCAAGGGCATGGGCAAGGGCACGGGGCAGGCTGAGGAACGCGAGCGTTCTTCAGCCTGCCCGCACCTCAGCCGCTCACGCAGGTGTGCTCACCCTCGGTCGGGGAGGGCTCCGTCTCACCGGGGCACTGGACCATGCACATCGAGGTGTCGCGGCACAGGACCGTGCAGTCCGCCTCACAGGTCACGGTGCAGGTCGCGCCCATCTCGCACTCGACGTCGCCCTCGTCGGCCACCGTCACGGTGCAGGTGGCGTCGCTGCACAGCACGTCGCCGTCGCGGCCGCTCGTCACGGTGCAGGTCGCGCCCGAGTCGCAGTTGATGGTGTTGTCGGCGCCCATGGCCTCGAAGGCGCACATGGAGCCCATCTCGCAGTCGAGGTCGGCGTTGTCGCCCGCCGTCGTCACGTCGCAGGTCGAGTTGGTGGAGCAGGCGACGTTCGTGTCCCCGAGCGCGTCGACGACGCAGTCGGCCATGGCGCCACAGTCGACGTCACACGCCTCCGTGCCGCAGTCGGTCGTGCAGGTGTTGCCTTCGCCGCAGGTGAGCTGACAGCCGGAGCCTTCGAGCGCGCCGCAGCTGAGGCCGCAGTCGAAGCCGAGCGGGCAGAGGCAACTGACCCCGGTGCACATGCAGTCGGGGCCCGGGCAGGCGACGGGCTCGGTCGGTGTGGATTCGCCCGCGCAGGCGAGCAGAAGAAAGGAAAGGGAGAGAAGCGAGATCGTAGTCTTCATGCCCCGTGGGTCACGCCAGGCCCTCGCGCTGATTAACAAGAATCGCCGTCGAGGCAGATCAGGTCCGAAGGTCGAGTCGGGTAGGTACAGCAGGCGCGGAAGCACGAAGCGCAGTCCGTGGCGGGAACGAAGGGGGTGCAGGTGCCGTCGACGCAGATCTGATTCGCCCCACAAGGGCGCCCACACTCGCCGCAGTGCAGCGGGTGGGTCGTCACGTCGACGCATCCACCGAGGCAAGCGCTCCCTGCGCTGCACGAATCGACGCACACACCCCCCTGGCACAAGGCCGGGCAGTCGATGTCCGCGACGCCGCAGTGGTCGCCGTCTGCGCTGATGTCGACGCAGTCGGGCCCGACCCGGACCAGCCCCTGGCGGCAGACGCAGGCGCCGTCGATGCAGTACTCGTCGTCTTCACAGTGCGTCTCCGTCGCCCCGCAGGACTCGGGGTCCCGCAGGCCGATGGGCGAGACCGTTCCCGCGTCCCCGCCGGGGGCGCAGCCGTCGCAGCGCTCGAAGAGCTCGACCTGCTGCTGCCCACACCCGGCGAGGAGCGCGGCGAGGAGGAGGGCGCGCATCACTCCTCGAGGCTCGCCGCGGCGCGCGCCTGGGGGGAGTCGGGGTACAGCCGGCGCAGCTGCTCGAGCGCGGCCTCCATGGCCCGAGCGTGTCCTCGGCGCCGCTCGGCGTCCGCTTCGATCCAGAGCGCCTCCGCGCCGAACCGGCTCCGAGGGAAACGGCGACGCTGGGCGCGGACCGCGCGCACCGCGCGCTCGGGGTCGCCGCCGCGCAGCTCGAGACGCGCGAGACGTATCCACGCCGCCTCGGCCAGGCTCCCCCGCCCGGCGCCGACACGTCGGAAGAGCGCCCGCGCGCGCTCGTGCTCGCCAGCGCGCCAGCGTGCCTCCGCCGTGGCCAGGAGCGCTCGCGGATCGTCCGTCTCCCCTTGGGTGGAGGTCTCGCGAGCGGGTCGCGCTCGGCCCCGGGCCGCGACCGAGGTCGGCTCGTCGATTCGCGTCGCCGTCGCCTCGTCCGTGGCGGTCTCGTCGTCCGTGTCGCTGGCGACCTCGTCGCTGGCGGCCTCGTCGCTGACGGCCTCGTCGCTGACGGCCTCGTCGCTGGCAGCCTCGTCGCTGACGGCCTCGTCGCTGGCAGCCTCGTCGTCGCTGACGGCCTCGTCGCTGGCAGCCTCGTCGTCGCTGGCGGGTTCGACGGGGCTGCGCTCGAGCGGGCCGGCCGCGAGCCGCTGCCCACGCGTCCAGCGCTCGCCAGCGTACAGGTGGATCTCGCGCTCCTCGGGCGCGCGCACGACGACGTGGCCCTCGTCGACGTGCACCTCTACATGGTCGCCCGCTCGCACGACGGTGAACCGGGTGCCGCGGACCTCGACCGTCACCTCCCCCGCGCGGACCCGGAGCGCTCCCTGTCCGAGGTCGCGGGCGTGCACCGACACCCGGCCCGAAGCCAGCTCGAGCTCGGTCATGCAGCCGTCGGGCGCTCGCATCGAGAGATCGCCCTCTACCGTCGCCACGCCGCGCTGGCCGAGCGCCAGCCGACCGTCCCGCGCGATGCCCTCGGCCGGGCTCCACGACTCACAGACGCGCGCGGCGCGCGGCGCGCTCGGCTCACTGGCCGCCGCGACCCAGAGCACCAGCGCGGCCGCCGCCGCCAGGGGGATGGCCAGGAGCGCGACACGCCCGCCCCGCCGCCGTCGAGCCAGCGCGGGGCCCTCCAGCTCCACGCGATCGAGGATCCTCGCCCGCGCCACGTCGTCGAGCCGCGGTGCCCCCTCCTCCGCGAGGTCCTGCAGGCGGTCGCGAAGCTCCTCCGCGTCCATCCCGTTCGCGACGAGCGCCGGGCCGCGCTCGAGCACGGCGTCGAGGACCCGCTCTCGCGCCGGGGACTCGAGCCGAGGCTCGGCCTCCTCCACCAGGGAGCCGAGCCGTCGCCGCAGCTCTTCGTCGGAGAGGCTCACGGCTCCCCCAGGAGCGAACGGACGACGGGGTTCGCCATGAGCTCGTGACGCGCGTGGTAGATGCGCGAGCGGACGGTGTGCGGCTTGCTGTCGGTGAGCTCCGCGATCTCCTCCGGGCTCATCCCGTCGAGGGCCCAGAGCGTGAACGCGATGCGCTTCTTCGCGGTGAGCGCGTCGAGGGCGCGGTGCAGGCCTTCGAGCCGCTCCCGCGAAGAGGCCGCGTGCTCCGGGCTCTCCTCCGAGCCCACGAGCTCGAGCGGCATCGGGGCGCGTCGGCGCTGGTAGGCGCTCGGTCGCAAGGCCCGCCGCGCGACGCGCACGGTGATCCCGCCGACGAAGGTGGAGAACCGGCTCTCCTCACGGAAGGAGGGCAGGGCCCGACAGAGCTCCAGGAAGACGTTCTGGACCAGATCCTCGAAGTCGGGGCGCGGACCGAGCATGCGGCCGAGCAGGCGCTCGACGCGGGGCAGCTCTCCCTCGGCCAGAGCCCTCAGCGCGTGACCGTCCCCTCCCTTCGCCCGGCGGACGAGATCCAGCTCGGAGCCGGCGAGGGCGAGGGGGTCGCGTGAAGCGGAGGCCACGTCGGTGGGTCGCACGACCCCCGCCAGATGATTAATCGAATCGTCACGCGCGCTCATTCGAACCGCCAGGCCAGCCCCAGGCGGCCGGCCAGGCGCAGGGTCGACTCGTCGAGCAGGGGCTCTCCGAACGCGGTGAAGACGACGGGGGCTGGCAGCACGTCCACCCCAAGCTCCAGCGTCACCTCGAGCCCCTCCACCAGCGGCTGTCGCGCCTCGGCGGAGATCCCGGCGAACCACCCGGCTCGCACGGCCTCGGCGCTCTCCCCCGTCTCCCGTGTGCCCTGGCCGAGGATGGCCGCGCCGCCTCCGCGGAGGTGCCCCATGAGGCGGGTGCGCACGGGCCCCACGTCGCCGCCGAAGCTCAGCCGCAGGCCCACGTCGTAGCGCTGGTAGCGACCCTCGATCGCGCTCGTCTGTCCGCGCGTGACGAAGACGCCCGCGCCGGACGCGAAGAAGCCGCCACCGATCACGAAGCGCTCGCCGGGCGGCGTCGCGACGAGCTCCACGAAGAGCGCGGGCTGAACGAGCCAGGGGGCGCCGCCCTCGGTCGAGAGCCAGGCCTCCACGCCCACGCCGACGGTGAACGCGAGGGGGACGGCTGCGGACGTCGGCGCAGGGTCGGACTGGGCTTCGCCGACGAGGTCGGGCGCTTCGGGCTCGGTCGTCGGCTCGGCCACGCCCAGGGTCGCGCCCACGGTCTCGGGATCCCCTCCCGCCCGCGCCACCTCGAGGAGCTCGGTGGCCACGAGGGCGAGCGCGTAGCCGTCGTCCTCGGGCGCGTCGAAGCGGCGCTCGAGCACGGCGTCGTCCCTGCGGCGCCACACGCGGATCAGCGGGGTGTCGGTGTCGATGGTGACGAGCAGCGCGACGCCGTCGGGCGGCGGATCGGGGATCGTCGAGTAGCGGCGCTCGTCCGGCAGCCCGACGAAGCTCGCGAACGCGTCGGCCGCGACGACGCTGCGCTCCCCCCACGACACCAGCGCGACGTCGCTCTCTTGCGCCTCCGCGACGCCGGCGACCCCGGCGATGAGCGTCACCAAGACGACGAGATGGGACCCTCTCCTCACGTGACCGAAGGATAGCGCGGCGTCTCGATGCGGCCGCCCAGCGGTGCTCTAGTGAGCGCGGTGGCCGTCGGGGTCGCCCTGGCGCAGCGCCTCGGCGAGCTCGGGGCCGCCTTCGCCGAGCAGTCGCGCCGTCTTGCCCGCGAGGTGCTGGAGGCGATCGATGAAGCGGTGGTCGTGCTCGGCCGTCTCGAGGTGCGCGATCTCGTGGAGCACGACGCCGAGGGTCTGTGCGTCGAGGATGTCCTCGAAGCGCAGCGGGCCGCGCACGTTGAAGGAGATCTCGCGCTTGTCGACGTCGGTGACCGCGTCCTCGAGGAGGCCCGCGTCGCCCGGGTCCCGCGCGAAGAAGCGCACCTTGACGACGCGGCCGGCCACCGCGCGGGCCAGCCAGCGCACCGCGTCCGCGAAGCGCCGCTGCGTCTCGTCCGGCTCGACGTCCTCGCCGCCGAACTCGCTCGAGCGCCGGCGCACGTAGTCGTCCGATGTCTCGAGCACGCGGCTGAGCGACATGTAGGCGCCGTGTGAGATCACCGACGCGTCGACGATGTGCGCGCCGAGCTGTCGGGCGCGGTCGTTGGCGCGGCGAGTCCCGCCGAGCACGGAGCCGCGCGGGAACACGCGCGAGACGTAGGCGTCGAGCAGGGCCGGCGTGAGCGGCCAGCCCGCGATGACCTCGTGCACCCAGTCGGAGCGCAGGTCGTTGCGGTCCAGGTAGCTGTGGATCATCGCCTCGAGCAGCGCGGCCTTCACGGCGAGCTTGTAGCGGTCGGGCACCGCGTCCCGCCCCTCGCCGAGCGGCACCCGCTGCGCCACGTCGACGTGCCAGGGCAGGTTCCACGCCTCGACCGGCAGGCCCATCTCGAAGAGGTGCGCCTGCTCTCCGCGCCGAGGCGTGTAGATGGAGAGCGTCGTGTTGCCCATCGCCGCGCGCTCCACGCCGTCGGCGATGATCACCGTCTCCAGATGACAGGAGCTCAGCGTCAGCACCGAGCGCGGCCGACGCACCTGACGCGAGGCGACCTTGAGCGTGGTGCCCTTCGGCGGGATGCAGAGGCGGAGCATGCGCTTGGCCTCGACGAGCTCCTCGTCCGCGAAGCGCCGGCCGAGCACCAGCCGCGTACCGCGCGCCCGCTCGTTCTCGCGTGATCGGCGGCCCTCCTCGGAGAACTCGACCGTGGTGCCGACCGTCTCGACGGTGGCCCGGTCCATGCCTGCGAGCAGCTCCTTCAGCCCGCGCCCCATGCGACCGCGCCGCGTCGGGTCGTCGGGCTTGTCGCTGAGGAAGATCGTGTACACGAGCCGCTCGTCGCCGATGCCCCCCTCGGCGTCGTCCTCGACCACCACCTGCTCGTCGCCTAGCTCCACCGTGACCTGACCGGCGCGCTCGTCGAAGGCGTTCTGGAGCGCCTCGAGCATCAGCCGCCCGAGTGGACGGGACGCGCTGAGCCGCCGCCATCCGTCGTCGGCCACCTCGAACCAGCGCTTTGCCGCGTCGCTCACCGTTCCCTCGTTCCCCAGGTTCGCGCCCGCGGAGTATAGGCCATCGACCGCCGCGCCACGACGGCCCTTGGGTGAAGGATACGGCGGGTTTGCCGTATGGTTGCGTTCAGGACGTCGCTCCGGCGACAATGCAGAGCTTGCTGAAGAGAGGCGTGGCGTCAGGGGCATCAGTCGACCGGGTGGGGGTCGTGCGCCTGAGGTTCCGTCCAGAGGGAGAATGATGGCCGCGTCGAGTGACCAGGTGATCTGCCACGTCTGCGGATTCAAGAACCCCGGGGACGCCGAGCGTTGCGTCTCGTGCGGTGCGAAGCTCGAAGAGCTCTCCGGGGCCTACAGCGCCGACGAAGAGGCACGGAAGAAGAACCAGCAGGAGGGGTTCGACATCAAGTGGGCGCTCGTCGCCTTCGTCGTCTACCTCGTCCTGCAGGCGGTGGTGCTCGTGCTGCTGCCGATGGTCATCGACGCGTACGACCCGCAGGGCTTCTCGGCCCTGATGGTCTCGGTCGCGGTCTGGTGCGTCGGCGGCGTCATCGTCGGCTTCTTGTCGCCGGGGAAGACCTTCCTCGAGCCCGCGGTCGGCGCGCTCGTCGCCGTCGTGCCCACGGTCTGGTGGTTGGTGAACACCACGCCGAGCGCCCCCGAGCACCTCGGGGGCGGCTTCCAGCTGACCATGCCCGCCTATGTCATCGGTGGGCTGCTGGGCGGCATGATCTCGCTCTTCGGCGCGTTCGTCGGCGAGAAGATCCAGGACGCCAAGAACCGCTGAGGCTCGAGGCGTCCCGGGCCGCTCACTCGGCGCGGACCGCGCTGAAGCCCGTCGTGAACTTCAGGCTCGCGGCGAGGACGAGCGCCTGCAGCTCCTCGTCGCCCCCGGCGTCGTCCGCCCAGAGGCAGCCGCCGCCGTAAGCCGCGACGACCTCTCCGTTGCGCATCTCCTCGGCGTACCAGTCCTCGGTCTCCTCCGAGCCGGTGCTGGTGAGGTCGGCGTGCGCGCTCGAGACGCCGAGCAGCACGCAGTTGACGCCGTTGGTCGCGATGCTGCCGCCGAGCAGCAGGTCGAAGCTCGCCCCGGCCTCGTCGATCAGGCCGAAGGTGTCGCGGTCGACGGTGGTGATCTCTCCGTCGCAGATCTGCTCGCACTCCGGGTTCAGCGTGTTGGCGCCGCACTCGCTCGGGTCGGGATCACGCATGGTGCCCATGCACTCCTGCTGCGGGATCGTGACCCACATGCGGTGCGGATACTCCGGCTCGCGCTGCGAGACGCTCACCCGGTCCGGCCACGCCTCGCTCGGGCAGACGATCTCGGGTCGGCTGCAGTCCAGGGTGAAGGGGATCAGGTAGCCGCCGTGCTCGACCATGACCGTGCCGCCCTCCTCGGGGAGCGTCGCGTCATAGGTCGCGCCGCCGATGCCGATCTCCACGTGGAGCGCGTCGTCGTAGGTGACCGCCCAGTCTCCCTCTACGTCGGGCGTCGGAGTCATCGACGTGAGCGGCCCGCCACATCCCCCGCCGCGCGCTCCCATCATCATAGGCGCCAGCAGCGCCGCGCCCACCCACACGAGCTTCATTCGCGATCTCATCATCATCACACCTCCAAGGCGATCCCCCGACCCGCAGGGACCGTGCCGAGACTTCGAGATAGTGATATCTCTATCTGGCCGGAGATGGAAGTGTGAACACCGGTATCCAGTCGTGATTCTTGGTCACAACCGCAGCCTCACCGCGAACGCGGGCGTCAGGACGAGCCCGTTGGCGTCGATTGCGTTATCACCCAGGTCGCCCGTCCAGAGCTCGTGATCCACGCCGAGCTCCATCATGACGTGGAAGCGCCGGAAGCCGACCGCGAGGCCGATCACCCCCCCGGTGCGGAGGCCGGTGAGGCTCACGGGCAGCGCGCCGAGGTCCCCGCGGATGTGCTCGACAGTGATACGGGCGCCGATCCAGGCTTCGTACAGGCTGAAGAGGTCGATCGCGAGCACGAGCGGGATGGTGCCGCCGAGCCGGACCGCGCTCGTGTCGTCGTGGGCGACGCCGACGTGGGGCGCGATGCCGAACAGGAGGCTCGCGGTGCCGAGGGGGAGCCGGCCGCGGAGGTGAGCCCGGGCGCTCGAGGCGGTCGCCTCCACGCCGAGGTCGGCGCGCGAGCCCAGCCCGTGGCGCACGAAGACGAGCGGCGTCGCGCCGCCCGGGGCGCCGAACGAGAGCGCCTGGTCGAGCTCCGCGCCGGGCTCACCCGGCGACACGGCGGCCGGGCTCAGGTCGCCGACCGGGATGCGATACGCCGCGCCCGTGGCCAGGTCCGTGCGACCCGTCGGCACGATGCTCCCGCCCGCGAAGCTCGGCATGGCGGGCGCGCAGCCGAGCAGCAGAGAGAGCGAGGCGCCGAAAATGAAAACGGAGCGACCCGAGAGGATCGCTCCGTGAGCACGCATCAGCCGCGGCTCACTTGCGGAAGCGAGACGGGTAGTCGCCCGACGCGATGCGCCCCTTGAGGTCACCGTCATCGGGGTGAAGCTGGATGGCCTTCTGGGCCAGCTCCGGCTCCTCTTCGCGATGCTCGGGGTTGGGCAGACAGCACTCGACCGGACACACCGCCTGGCAGGCCTCGTGGTCGTAGAAACCGACGCACTCGGTGCAGAGGTCGGGGTCGATCACGTAGATCTCCTCGCCCTCGCTGATGGCCTGGTTGGGGCACTCCGGCTCGCAGGCGCCGCAGTTGATGCATTCATCGGTGATGTAGGTAGACATGTCCGGGTCCCTCGAAAAGCGCGGCCGGACTATATAGCCCGCGCACTCCAGGCGCCACTTGTGAAGCCTCGACACCCGAAACGCAAGGGTTTGCGGCCGGAATGCCTCGCATCCCGACCATCCCGCCCGGAAATATCGGTCAATGTCCGCGATCCGCCTCGTCGAGGAACTCGTCGCTGAGCACCGACTCGTCCCCGCCGAGGTCGAGCTGGCGGCCGAGATCGTGGGGATCGGGGCGCGCCTGACGCGGCCGCGGCGTGCGGACGTGCGGCCGCTGCGGCCGAGGCTCGCGCGTGGCCACGACGGGCGCCTCCTCGACGACCGAGGCCGCGACCGGCTCGGGCGTGACCTCGGGCGCGGCGGCCACGGGCGCGGGCGGCGCGACCTCGACCACCGGCGTCGGCGCGCTGGTCACCGGGCTCGGCGCGGCGGGCTGCGGCCAGGCGACGACGACCGCGAGGGCCGCGGCGACCAGGCTCGCGCCCGCCATGCCCATGGCCAGGTAGCCCTTGCTCGACGCCTCCGGGGCGGGGGTGGTGCCGATGGCGAGCCGCATCTCTTCGCGCTGGGCCCGCACCTCGGCCAGCTCGGCCTTCATGCGCTGGATGCGCGTGTCGAGCTCCGCGTCCCGCGCCGCCCGCTCCGCCTCGGCCCGCTGCCGCTCCATCGCCCGCGCCGCCTCGAGCTCCTGCTCCCGGGCCCGCCGCGTGACGGCCTCCCGCTCCGCCTCGTCCCGCTGGGCGCGCTCCCGCTCGACCGCCTCCTCGACGCGGCGGTCCGCCTCCATGTCGAAGAGTTCCTTGAGGTTCACCAGTGTGCTGCTCTCGGTCGTCATCTCGCCTCCTGGGACGAGATAGAGCAGTCACCGTGCCACGGGGTGTCGCCTCGATATCATTGAGGAAACCGCGGGGAACTCCCGGGCGGTTCTTCTCTTGGCAGCATCCGGTGCTGCTCGGAGGAGACTCTCAGAGCGTCGGGAGGCGCACGCGCTTCGGGCGCGGGTCGGCGCCGGGCGGCGGCTCGGGGAGGGTGCCGTCGGCCTCGTAGAGATCGGCCACCAGGTCGTAGGCGGCCGACTTGGTCACGAACGCCTTGCGGACCTCGCCCGGCTGCGCGGTGCCGTTGGCCAGGTAGACCTTGCCGTCGATCTCGGGGGCCTGACCCCACCAGCGGCCCTCGAGGAGCAGCTCCGACTCGTCGCTGATCCCTTCGACCAGGACCTCGACGTCGCGCCCCACCATCGCGTCCATCTTCCGCTTCGAGATGGGGCGCTGGGCGGCCATGAGCTTGCGGTGCCGCGAGGCGGCGACCTTCGGCGGGACCTGGGCGTCCATCGTGCCGCTCGCGGTGCCCTCCTCGACCGAGTAGCGGAAGACCCCGACCCGATCGAACTCGGCCCAGCGCACGAACTCGAGCAGCTCCTCGAAGTCGGCGTCGCTCTCGCCGGGGTGCCCGACGATGAAGGCGGTGCGGAAGACGAGGTCGTCGATCTGCGTGCGCATCCGGTCGACCACGCGCCGCAGCCGCTCGCCGCCGTGCCCGCGCTTCATGCGGCGCAGCATCGCGTCGGACGCGTGCTGGAGCGGCATGTCCACGTAGGGCAGGACCTTCGGGTGCTCGGCCAGCAGCGTGATCAGGCCGTCTTTGATCGTCTCGGGGTAGAGGTAGAACAAGCGCACCCAGCGCAGGCCGGGCACCTCGGCCACCGCCTCGGCGAGCTTCGCCAGATCGGTGCCGTCCTTCAGGTCGCGGCCGTAGGCGATGGTGTCCTGGCTGATCAGGTTCACCTCGACCGTGCCGAGCTCGACCAGCCGCCGCACCTCCTCGACCACGTCCTCGACGCTCCGGCTGCGCTGCTTGCCGCGGAAGCTCGGGATGGTGCAGAAGGCGCAAGAGCGGTTGCACCCCTCGGCGATCTTCACGTAGGCGCTGTGGTTCCCCTGGGACAGCCGCCGCGGATCCGTCGCCCGGAGCGTGTAGTCGGCCGGGTTGCCCACCATCATGCGGGGCGCGCCCGCGCGGTCGAGCACCTCGCCGAGCTTGAGCATGTCGCTCGAGCCGAGGAAGTGGTCCACCTCGGGCATCTCCGACGCGAGCTCCTCCGGGTAGCGCTGCGAGAGGCAGCCGGCGACCACGAGCTTCTGACACGAGCCCGTCTGACGCAGCTCGCCCATCTCGAGGATCGTGTTGACCGACTCCTCCTTGGCCTCGTCGATGAACCCGCAGGTGTTGACGACGATCACCTCGGCGTCCTCGGCGCGGTCCACCAGGCGGTACGCCCGCGTGTCCGACACGCCGAGCATCACCTCGGTGTCCACCCGGTTCTTGGGGCAGCCGAGGGAGATGAAATGGATGGTCTTTTCGCTCATGCGCAGCGGGCCAACGTGACGCCGCACCCCGCACGGCGCAACCACTCGGTGTAGGCTGGCCGGCATGGGGAGCCGTCCGAAGAAGTACGCGTTGGCGATCGAGCTGACGAGCTACTGCAACCAGAAGTGTGGCTACTGCTACAACGGCTGGCGCGACGACGGCGGCAAGTCGGTCGGGTCGCTGCCGCGGGACGAGCTGCTGACGCTGGTCGACCGCGCGCTGACCGAGGTGGACTTCGACCACGTGACGCTCACCGGCGGCGAGCCCTTCGCGCGCAAGGACGTCTTCGACGTGCTCGACGTGGTGAAGGGGCACGGCAAGCGGGCGAAGATCATCTCGAACGGCGGGCTGATCACCGACGCGCTCGCGGAGCGGCTCGCGCCCTATCGCCCCTACTTCGTGCAGATCACCCTCAACGGGATCGACAAGGAGACGCACGAAGCGCACGTGGGGCCCGGCCACTGGGAGGTCACGCTCGAGGGGATCGAGGCCTGTCGCCGCGCGGGCGTGGTGCTCAGCGGCTGCGTGGTCGTGACGCGCAAGAACGCGCACCAGGTCGGCGCCATCCTCGATCTCTGGCGCAGCCACGGCGTGACGAACATCGCGCTCAGCCGCTTCTCCCCCGCGGGCTACGCGTCCGAGCAGGTGGCGGAGCTGCTCTGCTCGCGCTCCGAGCTCATCGAGGCGCTGAGCCAGGCAGAGGAGCGCGGGCGCGACCACGGCATGCAGATCCAGGTCACGATGCCCACGCCGCAGTGCGTGATCGAGCACGCCGACTACCCGCACGTGACCTTCGGCGGCTGCCCCATCGGCACCGAGATGCAGGAGCTCGCGCTCGGCCCGGACGGCGGCCTGCGCAACTGCACCCTGCACGAGGAGGTCATCGGCAACGCCAAGGACGAGTCCTTCGCCACCCTCGTGACCGCGCCCGCCGTGACCGCCTACCGCGACGTGACCGACGAGTTCTGCGAGCCCTGCCCGCTCAAGTCCTCGTGCCTCGGTGGCTGCGGGGCGGCCGCGCACTGGACGCTGGGGGAGGGCCGACGCCTCGACCCGTTCGTCGCGCAGCACGTCGACGAGGCCTTCGCCGAGCGCCTGAAGGGGCTGCGCGAGGGCGGGCTCATCGCCGCGGAGCGCCTGGTCCGATGACCCGCGTGCTGCTGCTGTGGCCGGGCTGCGAGGGCCCGGCGAGCGGCAACTTCGGGGTGCCGCAGCTCGTCCTGATGGCGACGCACGCGCGCCGCGAGACCGGCGCCCACGTCGAGATCGTCGACCTCGCGGCCGAGCGCTACTTCGGGCCCGTGGACGTCGCGAAGCTCTTCGAGGGCTGGGACGTCATCGCCTTCAGCGTCTACTCGAGCTTCGACCACCTCAAGTGCATGGCGCTCGCGGAGCTGGCCCGGCAGCAGAGCCCCGACGCGGTGATCATGGCGGGCGGCTACCACGCGAGCGCGCGCCCCACCGAGCAGGTCTTCGACGGCTCCCCCTACGACGTCTGCGTGGTGGGCGAAGGCGAGCTGGCCTTGGTCGAGGTCATCGAGTCGGTCGAGGGCGGCGCGCCGCTCCGGCAGACCATCCTCGCGAGCAACCCCGTCACCGACCTGGACTCGCTCCCGCCGAGCGACTGGAGCTACCTCGACCGCTACCGCCCCATCGCGCGCAAGGTCGCCTCGCAGGCCCAGGTCTATCTCTCGCGCGGCTGCCCGTTCGACTGCGCCTTCTGCATGGAGCGCGCAAAACGCGAGGTCAGCTGGCGCAGCCTCTCTGTCGAGCGCGCGGTGCACGAGGTGGTCTCGCTCCACCGCTACCTCGATCTGCGGGGCTGGACGCTCTACGTGGCCGACGCGCTCTTCGGCATGAAGAAGAGCTGGCGGCGCGAGTTCCTGGCCGCGCTCGCGCGTGAGCAGGTCCCGGTCGACAAGCTCTGGCTCCTCATCCGCGTCGATCTCGTCGAGGACGAAGACCTGCGGCTCTTCGCGGACGCCAACTGCGGCCTCGGCTTCGGGCTCGAGTCGGGTGACCCGCAGCTCTTGGCCACCATTCGCAAGGCGGGCCGGCTCGACACCTACCTCGACCGCATGAAGGAGGTCAGCGCCTGGGCGCGCACCCATGACGTGCCGTGGGGCGCCAACATCATCTGCGGCCACCCCGGGGAGACGCCCGGCACGATGGAGCGGAGCGCGGCGTACATGCGCGAGCTCTTCCTCGACCCGAAGGGCGTGACCGGCTTCCTCAGCGTCGACCCGTTCCGGCTCTACCCCGGCTCGCCGATCGACACCGAGCGGCGGCAGTGGGAGCAGCGCTTCGGCACCGTCTTCCATCGCCCTTCGTGGTGGGACGACGGCGACCAGGAGTTCCTCGCGGAGTGGGTCGACCCGAGCGCGGAGCTCGACTGGCGCACGCGGACGCGGCTTCAGCACGAGCTGTATGGCCCGATCCTCCGCCGCATCGAGGACAACTTCGTCTACCGCGGCCCGGCGCGGGAGTACTTCCTGCGCGCGGTGCGCGACCAGGTGCAGCAGTCCGAGCCGCGGACCCGCGTGCACTACCTCGGGCGCTACTACGCCTGGCTCCGCTACCTCGGCTTCCGCGAGAAGGCGGAGCAGCTCATGCGCGACGACGCGAAGCTCACCGAGCTGACCCGCCGACGCCGCGTCGCCTGGCGCCCGACGGTCGCGGAGCGCGCGCAGCTCGCGCCCGACGATGTCCTCCTCGACGTCATCGAGCGCGTCCCGCGCGAGCGCTTCGTGCCCGTCGATCAGATCGCGGAGTCGACGCGCGACGAGGCGATCCACCTCGACGACAGCGGCGCGGCCACCGTCAGCGCCATGCACGCCTACGCGCGCTCGTTCTCGCTGCTGGAGATCGAGGCGGGCATGACCGTGCTCGACCTCGGCGGCGGGACGGGGTACGGCGCGGCGATCCTCGCGGAGCTCGTCGGAGAGGCGGGGCGGGTGATCAGCGTGGAGCTGGACCCAGCCCTCAGCGCGCGCGCGCGGGCGCTCTGCCCCTCGAACGTCGACTGCGTCTGCGGCGACGCGACCGACCCCGCGCGCTGGGAAGTCGACCCTTCCACCATCGACGCCGTCACGGTCGGCTTCGCGCTGCCGTCCATCCCCGCGTCGTGGTCATCCGCGCTGCGCCCGGGGACACGCCTGGCCGTCCCCGTCGGTGAAGGCGACGCGCAGCGCCTCCAGCTCGTGACCGTGGGCGGCGAGACGCGGACGCTCGAGCCGGTGCGCTACGTGCCGATGCGTCGGACCGTGCCCGCGCGCGCTGCGCCCACGAAGGCCCGCGCGAAGGCGCGCCTGCCGCTCGTGGACTGAGCGCGGCTCGGAGCTCCGCGCGCACGCAGCGGAGCTCGTCCCGCGAGCCGTCGTACGCCCGGGAGGGCTGCGTTGCGCTCAGAGCTGGGCGAAGACGGATGCGCGCTCCGATGGCGCGTCGATCAGCTGCGCGGCCGCGCGCGCTTCACAGAGGCCGAGGGCCCTCGCCTGCGTGACGAGCGGCGCCAGATCGAGCCCCGCGAGCCAGCTTGCGTGCGCGTCGCGGAGAGCGTCGCTCGCGTCCGCGAGCTGACGGGCGACGGCCGAGAGCGCGCTCCACTCGGCGCGCACGTAGTCGCCGCTCTCCCGCCGGCCCGCGTCACGGACCATCGCCTCGTGCATGGCGAGCACGGCGGGGCTCTCCGGCGCGAGCCCGCTCCAGTCGTCCGGCACGCCCACGAGCACGCGCCGCTCGAACGCCCGGCCGCGCGCGCCCAGGGACCAGACCAGCTCCACGTCGGCGCCCTGCAGCGCGGGGCACCGCTCTCTCGCCTCGGCCATCGGCGCGCGGAGCCGCTCGAGCCGCTCGAGACACGAGGCCAGCAGCTCGCGGTGCCAGGCGGTCGCGAAGGCGGGGGCGGCGAGGGAGATCGCGGCGCGGAGCAGCTCCACGTGCTTCGCGTCTCGCACGCGGGCCAGGACGCGCGCGTCGGCCACGTCGCCGTCGCTCAGCTCGGTCATCGCGAGCGCGGCCGTCGCGCGGAGCTGCGCGACGTCGCCGTAGAGCTCGGGCAAGAGCTGCAGGTCGAGTGAGGCGTCCCCGCGGGCGAGCGCGACGATCGTCTCCGCGTCGCGCGCGATGGGCTCCCAGGCCATCCCGGGCAGGGTCGCCCGGAGCCACGCGAGGTAGCGCGCGTCGGACAGGCGCTCCGGGCCAGGGAGAGGCAGAAACGTCAGGGCGTGGCAGCAGAGCTGGGTGTAGTCGTTCGCGACGCGGAGCACGGGAGCGGTCACTCGGGAGGCGCAGGAGGGACGGGGTCGTCGTCGGTGTCGATCTCGCCCCTCTCCGGCGCGGGCTCTGCCTCCCCGGTCGGCTCGGGGGGCATCGGCGGGCTCAGACAGGGCATCGGCGGCGAGGGGTCGCCTTCGTCGGGCTGGACGATCGGTGGCTCGAGGCAGACGGTCGGGCCGGGCGCCTCGTCACACGCGGCCGCGGCGAGCCCCGAGAGCGCGAGGCCGATCAGGCGGCTCCGACGCGCGAGGATGGCGGCGCGGTCCTCGTCGTCCGACGACATGGCGCATACGGTAAACGAGACCCTCACCACGCGTCCACGCTGCGACGCGCCTCGTCGTACCAGGATCGCCAGGCGTCCCGGACGCGCGCCTCCTCGGCCTGCGTCGAGCGGCCCTCGCGCACCCAGATCGACGCGGTCTCTCGCAGCTCGCGCATCCGGCGCCGCTCGCCCGCGTCGAGCGCCGCGCGCAGCGTCTCCCGGTCGTCGCTCGCCATCGTGATCGCCGCCGCGCCGAACACCGCCGCGACGCGGCGCATCTCGCGCCCGCTGACGCGATCGAAGCGGTCTCGTGTCGTGTGGTAGGCGTCGTCGGTGAAGTGCCAGCCGAGCGCCGCGGGGAGCCCTCGGTCGAGGAAGGGAACGTGGTCACTGCCGCCTTCGAACGGGTTCGTGCGCCAGCGCCAGGGCCCGTCCAGCGCGGCCACCACGCGCGCGGACGCGGCGAGCAGATCGTCGAGGAAGTGACCGCGCAGGTCTTCCTCGCGCAGCTCGGTCGCGCCCCACTCGGTGTGCGCGTCGGGGGGGCGCAGCCAGATGGCGCCGGGGTCCGGCATGCGCTCGATGAGAAACGGCGCGCCCGTCTCCTCCGGATCGATGCCCACCATGTCCAGCACGAGCCCCGCCGCGACGGGAACGGGCGGCGCCTCGAGCCACGCGCGCGAGACCTCCATCTCCTGGCCCCAGAGGAAGACCAGCGTGCGCCGCATGGATCGTTCGCGCAGCGCGAGGGCCAGCTCGGCCAGCGTGGCGACGCCAGACGCGTTGTCGTTCGCGCCCGGCTCGTCCGCGTGGGCGACGAACACGATCGCGCCCGCGTCGGGATCGCGCCCCGGGATCCGCGCCTCGAGCGCGGTGGCGCGTGACGAGCCGCGTGCCACCTCGATGTCGACCCGCACACGCGCGGCCTCGGTCTCGGTCGCCACACGGAGCGCGCGGTGATCCGCGTCGGACAGCGAGAAGCCGAACGCGGGAGTCTCGTGCTCGGGCAGGTACCCGAACTGCGCGCTCTCCGGGTAGCGATCGGGCGCGTGGTACGGCTCGAGGTTACGCACGAGCAGCCCCACCGCGCCGCTCGGCGCCACCAGCTCCTCGAAGAGCGCGCGGGGCGAGCCCTCGCCGAGGATCACCTTGCCGCGCGCGTCGAGCCCCTCGCGCACGTCCTCGGCCCGGACCACCTCGAGCTCCCCGTGGAACGGGTCCGAGCCGACGAGCAGGGTCGCGCGATCCACCTCGGTCTCGTCCTCGAACGCGATCAGCGGCGCGCCGTTCAGGGTCAGGCGCGCGGCGCGCGGCGTCCACGTCGGCCGCTCCGGGCCCAGCTCCAGGCGACGCACGTCCGCGCGGTCGAAGCCGCCGCGGAGCAGCTCGGTCTGCACGCGCTCGAGCGTCTTCTGGTAGCCCTCGTTGCCGCGCACGCGAAAGAAACGGTCGACGTAGCGCACCGTCTCGAGCGCGGCGTCGGGGCGGAAGGCGGCGTGGACCTCGGCCGCGCGCGTCGCCAGGCGATCGGTGGGCGCGGTCGTCGCGCGTGGGGGCGCCGAGCAGGCGAGCACGAAGAGCCAGGCG
>SHBB01000150.1 GCA_004213565.1 Sandaracinaceae bacterium | reverse complement strand
GCCGGCCACGAAGGTCGAGGTCTCCGTGGTGGCCGAGTGCCCGACGGTGACCACCACGCGATCGAACTCGGGGGTGGACCCGTCGCCGACCTCGCAAAGATCACTGTCGATGTAGACGATGGCGCCGCGCACCTCTCCGGAGCAGCTGGCGAGCAGCGCGAGCGACGAGAGGGTGAGGGCCAGGCGCAGCGCGCCGCTGGGAGCCGCGAGACGGTTCATCATGCCAAGGCCGAGAGTGGGCCAGGCTGGCCCACGAGAAAAGGAAAAATGCGTCACCTCGGCGGGCGTACCGCCTACGCCGCGCCCCAGCGCGTACGGGAGCCGGTGTGGGTCGAGCAGAGAGCGCTCAGCGGCACGTGCCGTTCGAGCTGCAGTAGGCCGTGGCGCCCGCGTCGTCGAAGCACGCGACCTCGTCGCCCATTCCGTCCTCGCGCTCCGGGCACTCGAGGCAGCCGTCGTCCACCTCGCCGTCGCAGTCGTCGTCGACGCCGTCGCCCATGCTGTCCGGCCCGCAGTTCTCCGGCTCCGGGCTGATGAGCGGCACGCACTGACCCCAGCTCGTCTCGGCCGTGCAGGTCTGCACGCCGGCGCATCGCCCCAGGCCGCAGTCCCGCGTGCTCCCCGTCATGACCGAGTCACACGGGCAGCCCTCGTCCTCACCCGCGAAGCAGTTGTCATCCACACCGTTCGCGCAGATCTCGGTGGCGTCGGGGTTGACCGCGGCGTTCTCGTCGTTGCAGTCGATGATCTCGCCGGCGGGGCAGCGCGAGCCCTCGCGGAAGCCGTCGCCGTCGTTGTCGCGGCAGTCGCCCAGCTGCGGGTGACACCGGCCGGCGAGGCAGAGATAGGAGTCCTCGCACTCGGAGTCGCTCGCGCACTCCGCCGTGACCTCACCACCGCAGCCCACGACAAAGAAAGAACACCCGAGCGCGAATGACGCGAGGGCCACGAGACGAGTTGACATGGCACTACTCCCCATCCTGAAGATGGGGCCATCCTAGCAGCTTTCGTCCTGCCAAACAGGGGCATGGCGGAAATCTGCACAGTGAGACAAGCTCTCACGCGTGTCCGTCGCCATGGATACTGGCCTCGGCAGCGCCTACGAGCGGTGGGCCATCTACGCGCTGCTCGAGCGCTGGCTCGGCCCGCTCCACCTCGCCTCCGCCGCCGAGGGTCCGTTCGACGGGATGGCGGGGATGCCGGGCCTCCACCTGCTGCCGCTCGCGCGCAGAGGGGTGAGTGTCACGGTGATACATCCCGACGCCGAAGCCAGGGAGCGGGTGCGGCGGGTGTACCGCTCGGCGGGGCTGCTGGACCGGCTCACCCTCCGGGCCGAAGAGGGCGCGCGCGCGGACGCCCAATTGGTGTTCAACGCGGCCCACCAGGTGGACGACTGGCGGCGCCACCTCGCCGAGACCGCGGCGCGGGCCGATCGCTGGCTGATCGTCTTCGCCACCCACCCCCGGAGCTATGGAGTCGTCGTCCGCCGCGTCCTCCGAAAGCTCGAGCCTGGCGAAGCCGCGCGTGAGCAGTTCGACCACGAGAGCTGTAGGCCCGAGGTCATGCGTCGGGCCCTCGCCCCCCTGGGGGAGATCGTCGCGGAGGCGTACGTGGACTGTCCGTGGTGGCCCGATCTCTTCGTCTCGCCGGGTGAGTCGCTCCTGTCGGCCTCCCTCTCTCGCTTTCGCGGAGGCCCCCGGACCGCGCGCCCCTCCCGCTGGGACTTCCCCCCCGAGGCCTTCCCCTTCGCGCGCGAGACGCGGCCCCCCATCATCGCCGACGCGCTCCGACGCCACCCCAGCTTCGAGCGGGCGCCGCCGCTCGTCGCCGGATGGTTCGCCCACCACCGCGCGTACCTCGTCCGGCGACCGGCCCGCGAGCCGGTGAATGGATCTGGCGGCACGGACGAAGTACTCTAGCCTTCGGTGCCCAAGCTGGACTGGCTCAGCGCGGTCCAGGAGGTCGCATGTTCGAGGTAGGCGAAAAGATCGACGACGTAGAGATCGTCGCGCGCTTGAGGGCGGGCGGTATGGCCGCGCTCTACCTGGGGCGTCGCCAAGGCGCCGGGGGCTTCTCCAAGGACATCGCCATCAAGGTGATCCACACGCACCTGGCGTCGGATCAGTCCTTCGTGGAGATGTTCGTGGACGAGGCTCGGCTGAGCGCGCGCATCGACCATCCCAACGTCGTCCGCGTGGAGTCGCTGCGGCAGCACAAGGGCGCGTACTGCCTGCTGATGGAGTTCGTGCACGGCACGTCCCTGTCGCAGATGATGGGCACGCTCAAGAAGCGCGACATGCGGTTCTCTCCGGAGCTCGCCGTCGCGATCACGACCCGGGTGGCCGATGGCCTGCACGCCGCGCACGAGCTGCTCAACCCGGACGGCACCGCGGCCGGGGTCGTGCACCGGGACGTGAGCCCCGCGAACGTGCTCGTGGGCTACCGCGGCGACGTCAAGCTCATCGACTTCGGCATCGCCAAGGCGACGCAGCGTCTCCATCAGACCGAGGCGGCGGGGCTCAAGGGCAAGATCGCCTACATGTCGCCCGAGCAGGCGTTCGGGCGCGACGTGGATCGGCGCACCGACGTGTACGCGCTCGGCATCGTCCTCTGGGAGATGTTGACCATGCGCCGCCTGTTCAAGGCGGACAACGACCTGCGCCTGCTCGACATGGTGCGCGACCCGAAGGTCGTCCCGCCGAGCGCGCTGGTGCCCGATCTGCCGCCCGCGCTGGACCGCGTGATCCTCGAGACCCTCGCCGGCGATCGCGAGCGGCGACCGACCACGGCGCGCGACTTCCGCTACCGACTGCTCGACGCGCTGCCGTCGGCCGCGGCCATCGACCCGCTCCAGATCTCCGCCGTGATCTGCGACGTGATGAGCGAGAAGATCGCCGAGGACCGCGAGATCCTCTCCATCTCGTCGTTCAACTCGCTCCCGACGCCCTCCGAGAAGGAGTCGGTGACGGTGTCCCGGCTGCTCCGGCCGGTGGGCTCCGAGGTCAACATCGACCTCGACCAGCTGGGCTCGAGCGCGCAGGATCTCGCGGCGGGCATGGACTTCGTGCCCACCGGGGAGCGCCCCGCTCCGCCGGCGCTGCTCCCCCAGACGTCCGAGGTCATGATGACCCCGACGGGCGTGCCGCAGGGCAAGAAGCGGAAGATCCTCCCGCTCGTGCTCGGCGTCGCGGCCGGCCTCGGCCTCGCGGCCGGCGGGGTCGTCGGCCTCACGTACGCGCTCTTCAGCGGCGAGGAGTCGCGCGCGCAGGCCGAGGAGCCGAGCGCGACCCTTCCCGAGACCGCGGCCGAGACGACCACCCCCGCGCTCCCGCCGACGCCGGAGACCATCGGGACGGCGCCAGACCCCGATCCCGTCGTCGAGGCGCCCGAGGTCGAGGCGGAGCCGCCGGAAGAGCAGCTGGCCGATGCCGAAGAGATCGCCGACGAGGAGGCCGAGGAGTCGGCTGCCGCGTCGCGGCGGGCTCGCCGGGATCGGGCCGCGAGGCGCGCGAACCGGCGGGGGAGGGCCCTCGCGACCAGCGCCGGGGGTGGCTCCGACACGCCGACGGCGGGCGGAGGGTCGACGCAGTCCCCCTCGCAGGGCGGCTCGAGCCAGGGCTCGTCCGGTGGGACGCCGTCCCGCGGCTCGAGCGGCCGCAGCGGCCCGACGAAGATCATCCGCTCCGCGAACTTCTGACCTCCGGTCGGAGCGGCACTCCGCGTCATCCTGGCCGCCTGCGCGCCCGACGGGTTTGACCGTCAGTGTTGACCGGGTTCGCGCGACGATGATATCCAACACCGTCACGGAGACGGACGCGAGCGCCGTCTTTCAGGGGGCCAAGCGCCTCGCGCGCGTGTCCGGGCCATCGCCTGCGGACTCCGCGCGCGACGGAGGGAGAGCAATCGATGCGCACCAAGATCATCGCCGGGAACCTCTTCGCGGTCCTGGTGGTCGGCCTGGTCTCGTACTTCGTGGTGTCGACGCAGATCCAGGCCACCTTCCTGGAAGAAGTCGACAGCCAGATCGCCAACGACGCGCAGGTCTTCGAGCGCACCTGGCGTCTGAGCGGCCTGGAGTTCGTGTCCGAGGCGACCGAGCAGGCCACGGCGAGCGACACCCAGGACGTCTTCACCGCCCTCGACGAGAGCTCGCAGCGCGATCGCGCGTTCCGACGCGCCAACGCCATCGCCGACTGGTTCGGCCGTCGCAACCGCGGCGTGGGCCCGCCCGAGCTCGTCATCATCACGGACGATCGCGGCATCGGCATCGCTCGGAACCAGGACCGCAACCGGATGCACGGCGAGGACCTCAAGCGCCAGCTGGGGACCCTCGACGACGCGCTGGACTCCGGCGAGGCGACGGTCGACGTGTGGAGCTTCTCGTCGGGCCAGGACAAGCTCCTGCAGACGGCGATCGCGCCCATCCGTGACCCCGAAGGCGCCATCCGCGGTGCGCTCATCGTCGGCTACGACATGTCCAACGGCATGGCCAGCCGCTCGGGCGAGCTGCTGAGCCGGGACGTGGTGTTCTTCACCGACGGCACCGTGTACAGCTCCTCGCTCCGCGGCGAGCTCGCGGACCAGCTGCGCGCGATGCTCTTCGACGCCCAGTCCGCGGTCACCGCGGCGGCGCTCGGGGACGGGGGCGGCTCGAGCGACCCGTTCCTGTCTCAGGTGGGCGAGGACGAGTTCGTGGGGGTCGTCGGAGCGCTCCCGTTCTCTCCGTCGACGCAGGTCGGCTACGCGATGCTGGGCAACCGCACCGAGCAGGCGGGCAAGGCCTCCGCGGTCAACGCGATCTTGCTGATGACGGGGCTCGGCTTCCTGATCGTCCTGATCTACGGCTTCCTGATCGGCACCAGCCTCCTCAAGCCCATCGAGGAGATGGAGGAGGGCGTGCTCGCGGTGATCAACGGCCGCACGGACCTGCGCCTCGACATCGAGAGCGCGGAGCTGGGCGGGCTCGCCTACCGCATCAACCAGCTCCTCAACGTCTTCACCGGCACGCCGGAGGAGGACGAGGAGGGCCGCGTCAGCTCGCCCCCCGAGGCCTGGTCCGACGCCGGTCCGCCCACGGGCGGTGGCGCCGCGGCCCCGAGCGCCGGTGCGGACGAGGACGACCCCGAGCTGGCCGCGAAGCTCGCCGCCGAGCCGGAGGACGCGTACTACTCCCGCGTCTACACCGAGTACGTGGCGGCGAAGGAGGCGGCGGGCGAGAACGTCTCCAACATCACGCAGGATCGCTTCGTTCAGCGTCTCCAGGCGAACGAGAAGTCGCTCATCAAGAAGCACGGCTGCCGCATGGTTCGCTTCCAGGTCCAGGTGAAGGGCACGCAGGTCAACCTGCGCCCCGTCATCATCCAGTAGGCATCCTCCAGCAGGCGACGCGCGCGACCGCGCTGGGGCGCGACGGGGTTGCGACGAGGCCGAGCAGCGATCATGGTGCGCGCACCGTCGGGCCCCCCGGCGGGGGAGGCCGTATCGATGGGATTCTTCGGGCTGTTCGGAAAGAAGAAGAGCGGGCTCGCGAAGCACGCGGAGCGCGTCGCCAACAAGCGCGCGCAGGCCCCGGACCGCTGGGAATCCATCCAGGCGCTCGGCAAGATCGCGACCACCGAGCCCGAGGGGGGCGCCGAGGACGAGCGCGAGGCGGCCGTCTCTGCGCTCCTGGAGCGCTTCACCTTCAACGTCGATCCGACCATCACGGACGGCGAAGAGAAGGACGAGGTCTTCCGCTGGGTCAGCGGCGTCGGCGAGGCCGGCGTGGCGCCGATCCGCGAGGCGATGGCGCACCACGAGTCGATCAGCTGGCCGCTCAAGTGCCTCGAAGCGCTCGTGTCCCAGGAGCGGCTCAACCACGAGATGATCGCGCTCCTGTCCAAGATGGACACCGAGTACGAGCGCGATCCGCAGAGGAAGCTGCAGCTCCTCGGATACCTCGAGCAGCACCGCGACCCGACCGTCGTCGAAGCCGTCTCGCCGTTCCTGATGGACATGAACGAGTCGGCGCGCTTCCACGCCGTGCGCACGGTCCTCGCGCAGGAGAACGCCTCCGACGCCGTCGACGCCCTCGCCGAGGCGCTCACGGAGGAGGACAGCGTGCGCGTGAAGGTCCTCGTCCTCGAGGCGATGGCCGAGCAGGGCTGGAGCCTGGGCGCGCACGCGGGCGCGGTGGAGCTCCCCGACGGCTGGTCGAAGGACAAGAAGGGCGTCCCGCGCAAGAGCAAGAGGTAGCGGCGCCCCGGCTCCCGACCCATCGCCCAGCCCGATCGACAAACAATGAAGAAAGGCCGGCTCCCTCGAGGGGAACCGGCCTTCTTGCCGTTCGGGCTGGGCTCAGCTCACTCGCTGACCGCGGCGTCCGGGGGCAGGTTGATGATGAGGCCGATGTTCATCATGTGGTGGAAGTAGAAGCGCTGGTCGGCGCCGCTGATCTCCCCGTCCGGCTGGCTGATGCTCGAGGTCGCATCCGCGCCCGCGAAGTCGTCGCCGGCCGGGTTCATGCTGAACGGGAAAGCGCGCCACTGGAGCGCGAGCCCGAGGAAGTCGTTGAAGTACAGGTTGAGGCCGATGCCGAGCATGGGCGCCGGCGCGAACCGGGTGTTGCGCTCGCTCTGGCTCGGCCCGCACGCGGTGGCGCGCTGTGACGCGTCCGCGTCGACGCACGCTGCCGCAGCGGCGCCGGTGAAGTCCGCGCGCTCTTCGACGAACGCCGCCGTGAAGCCCGCGAGGATGTAGAAGTCGGTGTCCACGAACGCGCCCTGGAAGAGGGCGAGCTTGCCGCGCAGCGGCGCGAAGAGGACGTGCACCGAGGCCAGGCCCACGAGCCGCGCGACCTGGTCGCCGAAGCCCTCGTTGTCCGGCATCGCGAGCTGGTTTCGCGCCGTGGTCTGACCATTGGCGATGATCTGCCCGGTCAGGTCGGTGTCGATCTGGAAGGCGTTGGCGAAGTTCGCCATCGCGCCCCAGACGCCGATCCCGAGGTAGTCGGTGATGTGGTAGTTCGCCTCGAGCCCCACCATCAGGTGCCGAGCGAACTCGTCCTGGAGGGTGTAGCCGACGGTCGGCGCCACGAGCTGAAGGCGGCTGGTGCGGTACTGCCGCATGCGACGCACCGCGGGCGCGCCGGCCAGCGGACCGGTGATCTGGATCTCCTGCGCGTGCGCCGTGGTCGCCGGGGCGAGCCCGAGGGCGCTCGCCGCCAGGGCGGCCGTCAGGAGAACGTTCGTGAGCTTGTTTCCACGCATGGCTCTCACATCCCTCATCGCGGCAGCTGGTACTCGAACTCGAACGGGAAGAAGAACGTGAGGCCCAGGTGGACCGTCACGTTGTTCGTGAAGGCCGGGTCACCCTGAGTCCACGTCTGCGGGTTGCTGCGGTCTTCGCCGAGCGCGACCTGCAGCGCCTCGAGCTGCTCGAGGTACATGTAGTCGCGGAACTCCGCGAACACCGCGAGCCAGCGCGAGACGAACACTCGGATGCCGACGCCGAGGTTGAAAGCGACGCGGATGTCGTAGTCGAAGTTCCGGATCTCCGGGTCGACGACCGGCACCGGGCGCGTGCGCATGATGCCCACGCCGCCGACGATGTAGGCGTCCCACTGGAAGATGAACTCGTTGAACATCGCGAACTTGCCGTAGAGCGGCACGTACGTGAACGCGAGGTGCGCGCCGAACTGGTACGCGCTCACCGGCACCGCGAGCCGGGTCGAGCGGCGTACGAAGAAGTTCAGGTCCGACTCGTTCTCGAGCCCCTCGTACCAGAGGAAGTTCGCGCCGATGGCCAGCACGTTCGTCCACCAGTAGTTCAGGCCGATCGCGATGGCCGGGTGGCTCACGAACGGGTCGTTGAGCGTGGCCGCGAAGGACGGGCTGATCTCGACGCGGTTGATGCGCAGCGCGTAGATCTGCTGCACCGCGAAGATCTCCTCGCGCGCCTCACGCGTTCGGGTTGGCCGGTCCGTGGCCGTGTCGTCGACGGTCTCACCGCCGCCGGCCAGGTCGCCGATGAGGTCTCCCCCCACCGCGTCTCCGCCGCCTTCACCTTCACCGCCGCCGGCGAAGTCCATGTCGGCGCCGCCTTCGCCTTCTCCGCCCCCTTCGGAGAAGTCCATGTCGGCGCCACCTTCGCCTTCACCGCCCCCCTCGCCGAAGTCCATGTCGGCGCCGCCTTCGGCTCCTCCTTCCCCGGAGAAGTCCATATCGGCGTCCTGCGCAGACGCCGTACCGACCCAACTCATGGCGCCCATGGCGACGAGCGCCGTGAACGTGACCATCCATCCGCTTCGCGAGCGTGGAGCGAGCAAAGCTCTCTGCATCGTGACCCCTTCTGCCGATCCCGAGAGATCTGGATGACCGGAAGCGCCCGCTCGCGACCCTCGAGTGGGGGGTCGCCGGCGATCGTCGAACGCGTGCTGGTGCTTCTCGGGCATCGAATCGAAAGCTGTCGTGGCTGATGACGCTGTCTTGGGGTTTGGCAGAATGCCTTCCAAACCAGCGAAATTGCTACAGAATCTCTTGTCCTCTGAGAGGTGGCGGCGACTATATCACGCCGCGCGAAAACAGGGCAACGCCGTCTTTCGTCTTCGCTCAGGCGGCCAGCGTTTCGTCGTCCGGCTTGGCGAAGAGCGCCTCGACGAACGAGGGCGCGTCGAACTCGCGGAGGTCCTCCACGCGCTCACCGATCCCGACGAAATGCACGGGCAATCCGTGCTCGTCCACGATCCCCAGGATCACGCCGCCCTTGGCCGTTCCGTCGAGCTTGGTCAGGGCGATCCCGCTCACCTCGATCGCGTCCTTGAACAGCTGCGCCTGCTGGATCGCGTTCTGTCCCGTGGTCGAGTCGAGGACGAGGAGGATCTCGTCCACGGGGCGCTCGAGCGCCTTCTCCGCGGAGCGGACCACCTTCTTCAGCTCTTCCATCAGGTTCGTCTTGGTGTGTAGTCGTCCCGCGGTGTCCGCAATTACGTAGTCGGCGTCCTCTTCACGGGCTTTCTTGATGGCGTCGAAGATCACCGACGCCGGATCGGCCCGCTCTTTCCCCTTCACGACGTCGCAGCCGACGCGCCGGCCCCACACCTCGAGCTGCAGCACGGCCGCGGCCCGGAAGGTGTCGCCGGCGGCGAGGATCACCTTCTTGCCGTTCTCCTGGAAGCGACTGGCCAGCTTGCCGATCGTGGTCGTCTTGCCGACCCCGTTGACGCCGACCACGAGGATCACGCCAGGCGACTCGCTCGGCGCGCGGTAGACCCCGCCGCTCGTGGTGCCGGGGGCCTCGAGGATGCCGCGGGCCTCCTCCCGGAGAGCCTCCCAGACCTGATCCTCGTCGCCGAGCTGGTCGTTGTCCATCCGGGTCTTGAGGCGCTCGAGGATCCTCTCCGAGGTCTTGACGCCGATGTCGGCGGTGATGAGCACCTCCTGGATCTCGTCGAGGAGCTCGGGGTCGATCTCCTTCTTCTTGCCGAAGAGCTTGGCGAGGCGCGCGATGAAGCCGCCGCGGGTCGAGGCGAGGCCCTTCTTGAGCGCCTTGACGTCCTCCTCGGACGCCTCGCGCGCCGCGGGCTCCGCCTCCGCGGGCGCCTCGGCGGCGGGCTCCTCTTCGGCGGGCGCTTCAGCCTCCTCCTCGGGAGCCTCCTGCGCCGCCTCGTCGGCCGGGCTCGGCTTCTTCGCCTCCGCCTTCGGCGCCTTCTTGGCTTCGGCCTTCTTCGCCGCTTCGGCGGGCTTGGCGTCGGCCTTCGGTCGGGCCTCCGACGCCGCGGGCTTCACCGCCGACGTGCCCTCGCCCGGCTTCTTGGCCGGGGACTCGGGGAGCTCGCCGCTCGAGGACTTGCCCTTCAAGAAGAGCCACGCGACGACGGCGGCGAACAAGATCGCCAACGCAATGGCCACTACGGTGCCGGTATCCATGCTTCCTCGCGTGCTGGAAGAGCGCCCCCGGGGGGCGAAGGCGGCCCACTATAGAGAGGCCCGTGCGCGGCCGTCAACGCCGTCCGGGAATCGTTCGGCTGCGGAGCGGAGCCCGGACTCAGCGCGCGTCCAGCGAACGGGAGACCGACTCGGATCGCCGACCGATCTCCTGGACGTCCTCCGGGCTCGGGTGGGGCGCCGCGTAGGCGGCGCGCTCGACCGCCTCGGTGAGGCTCGTGGCCTCCGCGCGCGCGTCCCGCCGCGCCCGCTCGAGCAGCTCACGCGGTGTCCAGAGGGCCCACCAGCGGCGACCCGGCGCGAGCCGCTCGGCGACCGAGGCGTAGTGGCGCACGGCGAGCTCGCGCAGGCTCCGCAGCCTCACCCGCGCGTCGAGCCAGCCGCCGCCGTGGGGGATGGGGACGACCGCGTCGCGGGACTCGTAGCCGGGCGCGTCCACCGAGAGGCGGTGCTCGCCCTCCGCGAGCTGGGAAAAGGAGAAGGCGCCCGCGGCGTCCGAGCGCGTCTCGCGCGTCGCGTCACCGAGACGCAGCGTCACGACCGCGGCCGCGATCGCGGTCCCGGAGTCGGAGTCCAGCACCCGCCCGCCCACATCGCGGAACGCCGCGCCGCGCGCGCCTCGCCGCTCGGCCGCCTCGATCCCGGGCGGGGCGGGCGGCGGCACCGCGGTGATCGAGGCGCGCGTGGGCTCGGGGGCGCTGCGTCGAGACACCCAGAAGATCGCCAGCGCGCAGAGCGCCATCGGCACGAGCAGCCACGGCCAGGGCGCGGCGCTCGGCGGAGTGAGCGTGATCGGGGCGGTCTCGGACTCGGCGCTCGGCCGCCAGGGCGCGTCGCTGGTGAAGCGCGCGCGCACGCCCACCGTGCCGCTCGACCCCTCGCCCAGGGTGACCTCCCGCGCGAACCGTCCCTCTCGGTCGGTCAGCACGGTGTCCAGGAGGAGGGGGGGCTCGTGCCGCCGCTCCGCGAACAAGCCCACCGCGCGGCGGGGCAGGGGGCCCGCTCGATCGTACAGCCGTCCCTCCATGCGGAGCGCCGCGCCCGGCTCCAGCCTCGACGGTGTGGCCTCGAGGGACAGCGTCGCGTCCCGGTAGCGGACGACGAGCACCTCGGTCTGCGCCCGCGCGCGCCGCTCGTCCCCGTCCGTCGCCACGATCAACCGATCGGCGGCGGGCGGGCCCAGCCGCTCGCTGCGAACCCGGAGCACCGCCGTCCCATCGGCGCCCGTGGTGCCGGTGGCCAGGAGGTCGCCGACCTCGCTGCGGAGCGTGACCGACAGCCCGTCCCCGCCCTCCGCCGACTCCGCCCGCACGCGGAGCTCATGGCTCTCGAGGTCCAGGTCCAGCCGATCGAGGCGTTGGCCGTCATCCCGCGCCAGGCCCAGGCGCACGTGGGCCCGTCCGAGATCGAGCTGCTGGGCGACGTCGACCCCGCGGTAGCGCTCGTCCCCCGAGAACGTGGCGCTCAGGCGGCTGGCGGTGGGGTCGACGGGGAAGCGCGCGCTCAGCTGCCCGCTCACCCCGGTGCGCGTGACCTCGCGCGCCACCGTCCGACCCGCGGCGTCGCTGACGCGCACCTCGACGGACTGATCGGTCAGCGGCTCGCCGCGATCGTCGCGGAGCACCCCGGTGACGCGGACCTCGCCGGGGGCGCGCTCGACCCGCAGCTCGATTCGCGACTCCGCGCGGACGCGCACCACGGGCTGCGCGCGCACCGTGGAAGGCGGCGCGGCGAGCAGGATCGGGGCACAGAGCAGCGCGATGTAGCCGGCCCGCACTTCAGGACGGTGCCGCTGTCGCCGTTGGCTCGCAAGAGGACCGTTGAATCCCGGCGCGTAACCCTCGATAATGATCAGCCTGGAGTGAAGGATTCCGAGCTTGGCTTCGTCGTCGATCGTGGGTGCTGGGGGAGGCGTGGTTTCGGGGGAGAGAGGGGCCTAGGTTGAGCAGCAGACATCGGGTCGTCCCGGCCCGAGCCCATCACGCCGCGCGCGGGCGAGCGCGTGCGTCGCTCCAGACCGGTCGCCGGCTGGTCAGGCCCGTCCTGATCACGGCCGTCCTGATCAAGGCCGGCGCGGTCCTGGTCACGCTGCTCGCCCTCTCCAGCGTCGCCTTCGCGGACGCGCGCACGGACTACCTCGTGCGCGCGCTGCGGACTTCGCCGATGTACCGTGTGCGTGCGCAAGCCGCGATCTCGCTCGGCGCGGTGCAGACCGAGCCCCAGGTGGTCGAGGCGCTGGGCGCGGCCCTCCGCGACGATCACCCGTCGGTGCGCGCCGCCGCCGCCTCCTCGCTGGAGCGCCACGGCGATCCGAGCGCGTTGCCGGCGCTGCGCGCGGCGACCCGCGATCGCGAGCGCGCCGTACAGCAAGCGGCCGAGCGGGCCATCCGAACCCTCGAGCGCGTGGCGCGCAGTCAGCCGCAGCGCGTGCCCCGTGGTTCTTCGGGCTCGAGGGGCAGCTCCGGCAGCTCCAGCCGCTCGGGGAGCGGGACCAGCGGCCCCGCGCGCTACTACGTGGCCGTGGGCCGGCCGGGCACCAACGTGCGCGGCGTCCCCCGCGAGGTGCTCGACCGCGCGCGGGACGTCATCGCCTCCACCGCCGAGGGCATCTCGGGCGTGGAGATCGCTCCCGAGAACGAGCGGCCCCGGGCGGCGCAGCGGGTGCTGAGCCAGCGCCAGCTCGTCGGCTACTACCTGGACAGCTCGATCGTGGAGATCGATCAGCGCCCGGGGGGAGGGCTCCGAGCCCGCGTCTCGGTCGTGCTCCAGTCCTACCCCGACCGGAACATCCGGAGCATGCTCAACGGCTCGGCCACCGTCATGGGCGCCACCGGGACGCAGGCTCAGCAGCAGGCGATCGAGGGCGCGATCCGAGGTGCCCTTCGCAACCTCCCTCAGGCGATGGCCGCGGCCGCCGCCTCCGCCCAGGCCGCTTCGCCTTCGCGGCGAGGCCGACGGGGGCGTCGTTGAGAAGTGGACACACATCCGCGCCCATCGATACATTTTCGACTGGACGGTACGTGATGGGAGTCATCGACCATGACCGCTGACGCCAAGGGGATCTCCACGGCGAAGCCGAAGCAGCCGAAGCGACGGCTGCGCAACTTCTTGCTCGAGCCGCGCTTCCAGCTGAAGTACACGCTCGCCGTGGTGTTGGTGACCGTGCTCGTCACCGGGGTCGTCGGCGCTTGGCTCGGCAGCGAGGCCTACAGCTACTCCAAGGGCATGTCTCAGATGCTGCTGATGCAGCAGGAGATGAGCGAGATGGAGGTCGACGCGGCGCTCCACGAGCTCTTCGAGCGGGAGGCGGCCGAGCGCGACGCGCAGGTGCTCGGGCAGATCGCCATGGGCATCGGGGCGCTGGTGGTCATCCTCTCGCTGGCCCTCGGCTTCACGGGGATCATCGTCACGCACCGCGTCGTCGGCCCGGCCTACAAGCTCCGGCTGCTGCTCGGCGACGTGGCGAGCGGCCAGCTCAACACCAAGGGCGGCCTGCGAAAAGGCGACGAGCTCCAGCACGTGGGGATCGCCTTCAAGGACATGGTCGTCGCGCTGCGCGCGCGCCGCGAGGAAGAGCTGGCGCAGCTCGACGAGGCGCTCGAGACGGCCAAGGACGAGGGCGCGAACGACGCGGTCGTCGAGAAGCTCGAGCGACTGCGCGAGCGCCTGGCCGCGGTGCTCGACACCTGATCCAGGACACTAGACGGGCGCGCTCAGAACGCGTCCTCCAGGTAGTCGATCTCCCCCTCCGGGCTGTCGAAGGTGACGGCCGCGGCGTCGAAGCGGGCCGAGATCCCGGGCCAGCCGTGCGCGCTCATCCAGCCGACGGCGGCCCGGCGGATCCGCTCGGTCTTGGCCTCGTCGATCGTCTCGAGCGGTGAGAAGCCGCCGCTGCGTGCGCGCGCCCGGACCTCGCAGAAGATCGCCAGCCGCCCGCGCCGCGCGACGATGTCGATCTCGAGCCGTCCCACCCGCGCGTTCCGCGCCACGATGAGGCAGCCCCGTCGCTCGAGCTCCGCCGCGACGATCGCCTCGGCGCGCGCCCCGAGGGCCCGCTTGTCCGCCGCGCGCGCCTGGCGGCTGCGCAGATCTCTTTCTCCCCCAACGCGATGACGGCCCACGCCAGCTCATCGCTGGGGGGCCGTCACGGTTGCGGATTATCTCGTCGCCCGAGAGGTATCGGGCGCCCGAGAGTGGTCAGCTGCCAGGGGTCGGGCAGTTGTCGTAGACGCCCGCCAGGCCCTCACGGTCGTCCTGCGGGCGGATGCAGGGCACGCAGTAGCCGCCGACCACGCCGTCGCCGCCCGTCGTGACGAGGTCGTCCACGCAGGTGAAGCCGTCGCCGCAGTTGCAGAGCGGCGTGTTGGCGGAGGCGCCCGGACCGAGGCTGCAGCGACAGCTGCAGAACACCTGCGCCTCGAGGGCCACCGGCGTCACGCAGGTCGGGTCCCCGCTGGGACAGCTCTCGCCGCCCGTGACCTTCTCGGGGTTGCCATCGAGCGCGTACACCATGCAGGTGCGCGTCCGGCACTGCACCGAGGAGGTCTCGATGTAGACCTCGGCCGAGTCGAAGCCGTCGGCGAATCCGTCGCCGTCTCGATCTTCCTGGGGGATGTTCTCCGGGATGCAGGGATCACCGATGGGCGATCCGGTGCAGCCAGCCACGGAAGCAGCCACCAGGAGCGGGAAGAGGAACACGCCGTAGCCGAGCAGGCGGCTCACCAAACGATGCATGCTGCGGTTCTCCAGAAGAAATTTCCGACCCAAGGTCGTGGGGGGTCGAGGTTCGTAGAGGGTTGTGAATTGCGAACGATCTCGGCCCCTGCGATCGACGCCGACCGCGAATGGCGGCAACGCTACGCCGCGGGCCGGCGCAGTGTCAAGACGGTCTCGTCCTCTGCGTGCAGGAAGCGACTGCCCCTTGACAATGCGCGGCTCGACTCTGTACGATGGCGCCCCATTAGGTTCTAAGGCGTCGATATTACTCAAGAAATCCGGTGTCGAAGAGAGTCGGCTCCCCGGCCCCTCCCTTCGCACACCACACGGATGACGACAGACGGCCTTGATGACGGTCCACTCTACTGGTGACGGTCCATTCGGACGGAATAGGGGACGAGCCCATGAGGCATGACCGACGAGTCGCACGTAACGTTGTACTGCTGGGCGTGGCCGCCCTCTTCGCGCTCACCTCGTTGAGCTCCCGCGCCAGCGCGCAGGACATGGTCTTCAGCGTCGAAGAGACGGGGCAGCCCCCGGCTCCTCCGGCCGAAGGGCCGCCCTCCGAGGCGCTCGCCAACGCCCTCCGTCTGTACCAGCAGGAGCGGTACATGGAGGCGTCGGTGCAGTTCCAGCGCGTCGTCGAGGGGGAGACCCAGGACGCGCCCGCGAACGTGCAGAAGGCGCAGTTCTTCCTCGGGAAGGCGCTCTACCACCTGCGCTTCTACCAGTCGGCGCTCGCGATCTTCGACGAGATCACCCAGCAGGGGCAGGGCCACAACTACTTCGGCCAGACGCTGCAGTGGCTCGCGCAGCTCGCGACCCAGCTGCCGGAGCCGGCGGGCATCATCGAGAAGGTCGGCCGCTACGGCGTCGACGAGCTCGAGCAGTTCAACACCGCCGAGAGCGCCGATCTGTACAACCAGCTCATCTATCTGATGGGTCGGCACAAGTACAATCAGGGCGAGTTCGAGGAGGCCATCCGCCTCTTCCAGGGCGTCGATCGCCAGAGCGATCACTACGTCTACGGGCGCTTCTTCGAGGGCATCGCCCACGTCCGCACCCGCCGCGCGCAGCCGGCCATCCAGGCGTTCCGGGCCATCATCGAGGCGATCGACGAGGGCGTGACCGGGGTCGAGGACACGCAGCGCATGGACGATCTCGCGTGGCTCTCGCTCGCGCGCGTGTACTACACGGCCGCCAACCGCACCGACGCGGAGACCGGCGATCGCACCATCGACGGCACGCTGCTCGGCAACGCGGTCGTCGCCTGGAACAACATCGGCACCGGCAGCGAGTACTGGCTCGACGCGCTCTTCGAGGAGTCGTGGGCCTTCTTCCTCGCCGACGAGTACTCGCGCGCGATGGGCAACATCCACACGCTCTTCAGCCCGTACTTCGAGGACGCGTACTACCCGGAGGCGCTCGTCCTCAAGGCCGTGATCTTCTTCTCGGCCTGCCAGGTCGAGAACGCCGAGGCGATGATCGCGCAGTTCCACGAGCGCTACGATCCGGTCCAGGCGGAGCTGACCAGCACGCTCGCGCAGTTCGAGGACAACCAGCAGTTCTTCGAATTCCTGCAGCGCGTCCGCTCGGGTGACGCGAACCTCAGCCCCCGCATCCGCGGCGTCGTCTCCTCGGCGCTCTCGGACCGCACGCTCCTGCGTCACCTCGAGTACGTCCGCCTCCTCGAGGCGGAGGAGGCGCGGCTCAACCAGGCGCCCGACGAGTTCAAGAACTCGAGCCTCGGCAGCCGGATCCTGCAGGACATCTTCGTCGCGAAGTCGTTCGCGATCGATCAGACCGGCGACCTCGCCCGGGGCCGCTACAACCGCCTCATCGACGAGCTCAACGAGCTCATGAACCAGGTGGACACCGTCGAGCTCGAGATCGCGACCTTCCAGCGCGGTCAGCTCTCGCAGGAGATGCAGCAGCAGCAGACGGAAGTCGCCCGCTCGGGCGGCCTGGACGTCGAGGTCGACGAGGAGCATCAGATCTGGCCGTTCGACGGCGAGTACTGGCGCGACGAGCTGGGCTTCTACCGCCAGCAGGTCTCCTCGCAGTGCGGAAGGTGAGCTGACCACGGTGACCGGGCTGGAACGTCGTGAAGTGAGAGAGCTCCGACCGCGGGGCTGAGAGGGTGAGCAGCATGCGTCGCAATCGACTGGCACTTCTGGTAGTCGCCTCCGGGCTCCTCGCGGGCGGTATCCCGCTCGCGGTAGGCGCGCAGGGAGAGGGCGAGGCCGCCTCCACGGCGTCCGCCGTGCCCGAGGGCATCCCCTCGGCGCCGCGGGGCGTCTGTATTCGGCCCGACGCGCGGCAGAACGTCGAGCGCTGTCCCGACAACGCGCCCCCGCCATCGAAACGGGCGGGATCGCGTCCGACCGGCGTCGACAGCCAGGTCGCGTCTCACTTCCGGGAGACGAAGCGCCGCGAAGAGGAGTCGAAGAGCGGCGGCATGACCGGCCCGTCGATCGAGATCGACGCGGCCACCCGCCGCAACCGCGATCGGATCGAGGCCCGGGCGCTCAACCTCCT
>SHBB01000015.1 GCA_004213565.1 Sandaracinaceae bacterium | reverse complement strand
GCGCCTGCGCGCTCAGCCGTCGCCGAGCCCGAGCGACGCGTGCGCCCCCGTCGCCCGGACGTCGTCGGCGAAGGCCTCCATCGGCTCCCAGCTCTCGGGGGACACGTCGGGCACGGCGCCCGCGGGGCACGGGTCGGCCACGCAGCGGTAGGGCGCGCCTTCGTACATCACGACGTCACCTGACGGGTAAGTGACCGGCGCGTCGCCGCCGAGCGAGGCGACGTCCGTCCAGAGCTCGAGCGAGAGGTAGTCGAAGTCGTCGGGGAGCCCGGCGTCTCTGAAGGCGATCGGGGGCAACGAGACCATCTCATTGTCGGCCCCGATGAAGCCCGTCGCCTCGCCGTTGCACTCGGCCGGCACGGGGCTGCAGAGGCGGTCGCCGTCGTCGAACCGGTTGCCGCGCACCTCGAAGTCGGTCGCGCCGTTGCCCTGACGGATCATGTGACCGGGCGGCGTGGCGTCGGTGTAGACCTCGTCCCGATCGAAGTGATGGCCGCGGATCTCGTTGTTCGCGATCGTGAAGGTCAGGGGCTCGACGTCCCGCGCGATGCCGTACACGGCGAGGCTCCGGAAGTGACCGAGGTAGTTGTCCTCGACGATCACGCCGTCCCCCGCCGCGTGCGCGTCGCCCGGGACGTCGTTGCCGAAGAGCCCCACCATCGAGCCCGCGGCGCCGAGGAACACGTTGTGGTGCACGCGCGTGACGCCCGACCGGATCGACACCTGGAGGTTGCCGTCCTGGAAGCGCTGGAACGCGTCGCGCCAGTCGATGGCCGAGGGGCCGAAGACGTTGTGGTGGACCTCGTTGTCGCCCGCGAGCTGACCGAGCTGGATCGACTCCGTGCCCGCGCGCAGCACGCGGTTGTAGCTGACGTCGAAGCCCTCGAGCGTGTGCTGGGGCTGGCTCTGGGTGCTCCCCAGGTACATGCCCTCGCTGACGGTGTCGTGAATGTAGTTGTCGTGGATCCAGACGTCGCGCATCGTGGCCGAGGCGTCGTCGTCGGTCTTGATCAGCATCCCCGCGAAGCCCACGCCGCGGATCTCGATGAACTCGAGCTCGAAGTCGCTCGCCCCGCCGCCCACGCCCAGGCCGCTCCGGCCGGACTCCGCGTGGGCGTCGTCGATGAGGAAGCCGTAGCGGCCCGCGGTGTTCGCGTAGGCGTTGTCGCGGTGGCCGGGGAACGCGGCGTCGCCGGTCCGTGAGACGGGGTCGTAGCGCCCGGAGAGCACGAACCCGGAGCCGCCCTCGATGACGAAGAGGTAGTGATGTCCGAGCCCGCCCACGCGGACCTGGCCGCCGAGGTTGGTGACCACGAGCGGGCGCGCGTCCCGATCGCGCGCGGGCAGGTTGCCGAGGCGGATGAAGGGGTAGTGCCCGGCGGGGATGTAGAGGCGGTCCAGGGTCTCCCAGTCCACCTCGGGGAAGCGGTCCTGGAGGTCCGGGATGTACATGCCCATGCCCTCGTCCACCGCGGGCAGGGTGAAGGTCGTGGTCGGCTCGCCCAGGCGCCCGTCGGGGAGGCGCGCCGTGACGCCCACCGCCCCGGGAGGCACCTCGCCATCCGTCCCCGCGTCCATCGGGGCGGGCGCTCCGTCGGGCCCAGGGGCGGGGGCGCCGTCCGGGAGCGGGCTGGTGTCTGCGTCCGCGGCGGGCACGACCTCGCCGTCGCAGGCGGCGAGGAGGACCAGGAGCGCGAGCGAGCCGGGAAGCCAACGTGTCATCGCGATCGACGCTATCACGCGCGTCGGCGGCGATCGCGAGCCGGCATGAATTGGCGTTCAGCCCTCGGCGGCGCGCGCGTGGCGGGAGAGCCGCTCGGCCACCTCGGGCCAGAGCCCGGGCGGGAAGTCGTGGCCCATGCCTTCGACCATCCACAGCTCGGCGTCCGGGATGGCCTCCGCCGTGGCGCGCCCGCCCCACGGGCGGATCAGCGGGTCGACGGTGCCGTGGATCACGAGCGTGGGCGCCCGCACGAAGCGGAGCCGGGCCGTGCGATCGCCGGTGGCGCCGATCGCGCCGAGGTGCCGCAGGAAGCCGCGCGGGTTGAAGCCGCGGTCCCAGCTCGCCGCCGCCGTGTCGCGCACCCAGGCCTCGTCGAAGTCGTACCCGGTGCTCCGGATGACGCGAAAGAGGTTGACGTTCCGCTCGACGGACTCGTCCTTGGTGCGCGGCGCCTTCTGGAACAGGGCGCCGAGCGCGCGCGGCTCGCTGAGGAGCCCGGGCTTGCCCGTGGTGCTCATCATCGAGACGAGCGAGCGGACCCGGTGCGGATGCGTGAAGGCGAGGGTCTGCGCGATCATGCCGCCCATCGAGGCGCCGACGATGTGCGCGTCCTCGAGGTCGAGCGCGTCGAGGAGGTGGGCCACGTCGTCGGCCATGTCCTCGAGCGAGTAGGGGGCCTGGACCCGGCGGCCGATCAGGCCCTTCAGGAGCGTCTCGCCCATCGGCGGGACGCCGAGGTGGTGGAGGTGGCTCGAGCGGCCGACGTCGCGGTTGTCGAAGCGGATGACGCGGTGGCCCTGCGCCGCGAGCGCGTCACAGAAGCCGTCCGGCCACAGGATCATCTGGGCGCCGATGCCCATCACGAGCACGATGGGCGGGCCCTCACCGCGCTCGTCCCAGCAGAAGTCGAGCCCGTTGCCGAGCGCCGTGAATCGCTCCTCGGTCAACGCGCCTCCCGGGTTTGCACGACGGTCGTCACCGGTACGTGAAGCGGACTTCGTAGTCGCAGAGCTGGTAGACGTCGCCCTCTTCGATGCGCTTGCTGTCGATCTTCCGGCCGTGGAACTCCACGCCGTTGGTCGAGCCGAGGTCCTTCATGTACCAGCCGCCGTTCTGCCAGATCACCGCGGCGTGACGGCGCGAGATGTTGCCGTCCTTGATGGGCAGGTCGGCCGTCTTGGTGCCGCGCCCGAGGATGAACTCCTCCTTCTGCACGGGGAACTTCTGCCCGTTGAAGATCACGTAGAGCGGGCTCATCCCGCCGGGCGCGGGGCCTGCGCCGGGGCCTGCGCCCGGGAGCGGGGGCGGCGCATGCCCGGGGTGAGACTGCCCGGGATGAGACTGCCCCGGATGCCCCGGGTGGGACTGCTGCGCCGGACCGCCGAAGCCCTGCGGGTAGCTCGGCGGCGGCGGCATCTGCGGCTGCGGCGCGTTGCCGTAGGCCGGCGGCCGCTGCGTCGGCGGAGGCGGATAGGAGCTCGGGCGCTGCGGCGGCGGGTAGGCCGGCTGCGCCGCGCCATACCCGGGGGCGCTCCCCGGCGGAGCTGGGTAGCCGCCGCCTCCTCCTCCGTAGCCCCCGCCATAGCCGGCCCCGCCTGTCGGCGGAGGGGGCGGAGGCGCGGACGGAATCGACGGTTGACCGCCCGAGCGGCTCGGGATCGCTCCCGGCGTCGGCGCGGGTCCCATGCCCGGACCCGGCGTTCGCACGCCGTAGTTACGAGAGCGCGCGTACTGCCGCATCGCCTCGTTGACGAGGTAGTCCACCGAGCACTCGAGCTCGGCGCTCATCTGCTCGAAGATCTCCCACAGGTAGTCCCGGCACTGGAACTGACGGAGCGTCTTCTTGTTCTGATCGTGGTTCATCTCGGTCCAGGCGCTTCGATTCTACTCCGAATCGCCGCCGTTGGACGCCTCGGATTCCTCCGAGTCGTCGTCCCCTTCGGTCTCGATCCCGAGGCGCTCGCGGATGGCTCCCGCGACCGCCGTGGCGACCTTGCCGACCGTGTCCTGCTCTTCCCAGTGCTCGCCGTCGGTCTCGGCCGAGTCGTTCGCCAGGCCCTCGACGCGCGGGATGTCCCCCGCCTCGGCCCGCTTCTCCCAGAAGTACAGCGCGACGATGCGGTCGTACCACTCGCTCGAGCGGAGTTGCCCGTTGATGAAGTCGGTCGGCGGCGGGCGCATCTGGCTCAGGCGCTCGCCGTAGCCGTAGAGCTCCTCCCGCGCGTACGCGTCGTCGTCGAGGCGGTTGAAGAACTCCTGCACCACGTCGGGCCCGCCGAGGGTCAGGATGAGCGAGCCGACGCGCCAGCGGACGCGCCAGTCCTCGACCTCCGTGAACACCGGCCACAGCCGCGTGATCGCGCCCGTGTCGCGCGCGTCCGCGATGCGGTCGAAGGCGTAGTCGCGCACGCCCATCGGCTGCTCCGCGCTCAGCGCGAGGTCGAGCAGCGCAGAGACCTGCTCCTGGCGGACGCCGCCCTCCATGGCCTGGAGCGCCTTGACGCGGCGGGCCTCCACCTGCTCGCCGGTGGCGCCCTCGGCGCTCGTCTGCTGCGCGATCGCGAGCAAGCGGTCCTGCACCACGGTCTGGCCGTTGAGGTGCTTCATCGCGGGCAGCGCGCCCAGCGTGATGAAGTTCTCCCGGTTGAGCGAGGCGGCCGCCGCGACGCGGTTCTCGTCGATCTCGGCCGCGTCGTCGCGGGCGCGGAGCTGCTCGCGGAGGCGCTCCTTCAGCCAGTCGCCGAACTCCTCGCTCTCCATCTCGCGCTCGATCTCGACGAGCCGCTCGGCCGCGCGCTGCTTGGTCGCGTCGTTGCCCAGCCCGGCGATGAGCTCCGCCAGCTTCACGAGCGCCTGCTGCGGCAAGCGCGCGTTGAGCGCGTTGACGAGGCGCGAGGCGGCCGGCGCCCCGAGCTGACGAACGACCTGCTCGGCGCTGTAGTTGCCGGCGAGGTTGCGCCCGTTGAAGTCGACCACGAACCAGTCGACCACCGCGTCGGTCAGCGCCCCGCGCTGCTCCCCCGAGGCGTAGGGGATGAGGAGGAACGCGGCGTCCTTCGCCCGGACCTGCAGCGGCGGCACGCCGTCCTCTTCGCCGCCGGCCTGCGGCGTGTCCGCGCCGCGCATGATCTCGATGAGCTGCGGCGCCATCTGATCGACGAGGCGGCTGCGGTTCTCTTCGGGCAGCTGGCGCACCGCGGCCTGGAGCTCCGAGACGCCGTCGACGTCTTCACGCGGCTCCATGCGCACGAGGGCGGTGCCGGCGTAGACACGCAGCTCGTCCTCGTACTTGTCCGCCATGAGGACCGCGACGATCTTGCCGGGCCCCTTCATGGTGCCGGTCCAGTAGTCGATGTCCTCCGAGGTGACCTTGCAGCCACCGAGGCCGAGACACAGGAGAGCGGTCAGCACGAGTCCGAACGATCGTCGCATTCTTCCTCTGGGGGAGAGCAGGGTCGACCGGAGCGCGCACCTCGGGCGCACCTCCCGTCGAAGTGGCTCCCGATAGTAGAGGAATCCGGCTCTCAATCAAGATCCCTCCCGGCCAGCCAACCCCAAGAGCCGCCACGGTTTTTTTGTGACCGGCCCGTTCCGTGGGAAACTTGACGAGAGGCACCCGGATCCGCGACCCTCCCGTGTAGGGAGGTAGTCTACTTGGGAGCACCCCATACCACATCAGCCGCTGAAGCTCCGTCCGAGATCGGGCGGCGCCACGAGGTGCTGGGGATCCTGTGCGCCGCGGCCACCATCCTGGTGACGCTCTCGCTGTGGTCGTACGACGCGCACGGCGGGCGCAACTGGATCGGGCCCGTGGGCGCGGGGCTGGCCGGCGTGCTGGCCACCGCGTTCGGCATCGCCGCGTGGCTGGTCCCGCTGGAGCTCGGCCTCGGCACCCTGCGCCTGTTCACCCGGAGCCACACCCCGCTCGGGGTGGGTCGCGTCGCGTCCACGATGGTCATCGTGCTCGTGGGCTGCGCGATGGTGCACCTTGCCCTGCCGGGCGAGGAGGTCTTCGGCGGCCACATGCCCGGCGGCGTGCTCGGCGAGGTCCTCGGCGAGGTCCTCCGCTCGCTCCTCGGCCTGGCCGGCTCGTTCGTGATCGGCATCTCCGTGCTGCTCATCACCGTGGTGCTGCGCACGCCGTTCTCGGTGATCCAGAGCGCGCGCAAGGCGGCCGACGCCTCTCTCCAGGGCCTGAAGCGAGGGCGCGACTGGAGCCAGGCCGCGCTGGACGCGTGGCGAGAGGCGCGCGAGATCGAGCGGCAGGAGCGTGAAGAGGCCGAGCTGGCCGCGCAGCCGCGGATCATCAGCGACACGCTCGACGGCCTCGATCCCGACGACGAGGAGGAGGCGGTGGTGTTCTCGGAGTCCGAGGACGCGATCAGCGCCGACCCCGCGGACGCCGAGCTGGTCGACGAAGACGAGCCGGAGGAGGCGCCGCCGCCCCTGCCCGCCAAGTCGCAGCCCGCCAAGTCGAAGCCCGCCAAGGCCAAGCAGCCGGCGAAGGCCCCCAGCAAGGGCAAGGGCAAGACCGGCCCGACCATCGTCGCGCCGACCGAGACCCCGCCCCAGCCGCGCTCGGTGAAGATGCCCGAGCCGCAGATGGACGGGGAGTTCGTGCTCCCGCCGTCGAGCCTGCTCGACCCGCCGCCGCCGCAGGCGATCCACATCGACGAGGCGACCCTGCGCGAGAACGCGCTCCAGCTCACCGAGACCCTCGAGGCGTACCGCGTGAAGGGGCGGGTCGACGAGATCCACCCGGGGCCGGTCGTCACGATGTACGAGTTCGAGCCGGAGAGCGGCACGAAGATCTCCAAGATCGCCGGCCTCTCCGACGACCTCGCGATGGCCCTCGCCGCGAAGAAGGTGCGCATCGTCGCGCCCATCCCCGGCAAGGCGCGCGTCGGCTTCGAGCTGCCCAACAAGGACCGGCAGACCGTCTATCTGCGCGAGCTGCTCGAGGACGATCGCTGGGACAAGATGAAGGCGGCGCTCCCGGTCGCCTTCGGCAAGGACATCGCGGGCCAGCCGGTCTACGGCGACCTCGCGAAGATGCCGCATCTGCTCGTCGCGGGCGCCACCGGCAGCGGCAAGAGCGTCGGCCTCAACGTGATGCTCTGCTCGCTGCTCGCGCGGCGGAGCCCCGAAGAGGTCCGCATGCTGATGATCGACCCGAAGGTGGTCGAGCTGGCGGTCTTCGACGGCATCCCGCACATGCTGCTGCCGGTCGTCACCGACATGAACAAGGCGTCGCTCGCCCTGCGCTGGGCGGTCGACGAGATGGAGCGGCGCTACCAGCTCTTCGCCGACGCGGGCGCGCGCAACATCACGACCTACAACCAGCGCGTCGACAAGGTGCGCGCGGGCGAGATGCCGGCCGAGAAGCTCTTCAAGAGCCGCAAGGGCAAGGTCGCCGCGCAGGGCCTCAACGGCGAAGAGGTGCTGATCGACCCGGCGAACGGCGAGAGCCCGGACCCGATGCCCGACCCGGAGCGGCTCCCCTACGTGGTGGTCGTGGTGGACGAGTTCGCGGACCTGATGATGGTCGCGGCGAAGGACGTCGAGGCGGCGATCGCGCGGCTCGCGCAGAAGGCCCGCGCGGCCGGCATCCACGTGATCCTGGCCACGCAGCGCCCGTCGGTCGACGTCATCACCGGCATGATCAAGGCGAACTTCCCGGCCCGCATCGCCTTCAAGGTCAGCCAGCGCCAGGACTCGGCCACCATCCTCGGCCGCAACGGCGCCGAGCACCTCCTCGGCATGGGCGACATGCTCATGCTGCCGCCCGGGCAGAGCGATCTGCAGCGCGTGCACAGCGCCTACGTCGGTGAGGACGAGGTCAAGGCGATCTGCGATCATCTGCGCGAGCAGGGCAAGCCGGTCTACGACGAGAAGATCCTCGAGCCGCGCGACGAGGACGGCGGCCCGAACGTGCCCGAGAGCGACGACCCGCTCTACGACAAGGCCGTCGCGTGCGTGGCGCAGGCGGGCTACTGCTCGATCAGCCACATCCAGCGACAGCTCAGCGTGGGCTACAACAAGGCGGCGAAGCTCGTCGATCGCATGGAAGAGGAGGGCGTCGTCGGCCCGGCCAGCAGCAAGGCCGGCGGGCGCCGCGAGGTCCTGATCACCGCCCTCTGATCTGGTGCTCCGGCGGGGCCCGACGTACGGTGTCGCCCTCATGCTTCACCGCCTCGTCCCCGCCCTCCTGCTCGCCCTCGCCGCCATCGGCTGCGGCCCGCCGTCGGCCAACATCGCGCTCGCCGCGGGCGACGAGGGGGTGTTCCTCTTCGCCGACACGGCGGAGTTGATCGCGTACGACGGCGCGAACCTCCCCGAGATGAACGCGTGCGAGGGGGTCGAGATGAGCTTCCGGCGCGGCACGCTCGAGGACGTGGTCGGGGCGCCGCTCGCCCGCACCGGCGAGATGCCGATCTGTGACATCCGCCGGGCGACCCTCTTCGATCTCGACCACGAGCCCGGCGCGAGTCACGCGGCCACGAGCCGCCCGTGGGACCCCTTCCTCGAGCCCCTGATCACGGAGACCGGGCGCGCCGCCTACCTCGTGGTCATCCGTGACCCGGACGGCGCCGTCATCGGGCTCGGCTGCTACGACGACCGCTCCATCGGCGCGCGGGCCGACATCCTGATCGTGCCCACGTCCGGCTACAACGAGCGCTACATGGGCATGACGCCGTCGTGCCCCAACGTCGATCAGCTCTGCGGCGGCGGCTGCTGAGCGGCTTTCGGATCTGAACGGCGCCGTTTGCAGCCCTGCGATCCGCCGCGGGCCGGATCCCCCAGAATTGCCCGATCCGAGGCCCGCAGAGGCTGGCACGACTCTCGCTCTACTGAGAGACGCGACGTGGCGACCACGCGGGTGCCCCTCCCCCCCCCAATAACCCGCGCGTCACGGCGACCAACGGCGGTCCTGGTGCAACTCCCCCCCAAAGCACCAGGGCCGCCGTGTTCTTTTCTGCGGTCTGATCTCTGGCCAGCCCTTCGCTGCACCCAGATCTGAACGGCGCGGCTTGCAACTCCGCGATCCGCAGGGGCCCACACCGGCCGATAATCGCGATCTTTGGGCTCTTCGCCGTTGGCACGAGCCTCGCTAAGACTCAGAGCGTCACGTGGCGACCACGCGGGTACCCCCCCTATATACCCGCGCGTCACGGCGACTGTCGGCGGCCCTGGTGCAACCCCCCCCCCCACGCACCAGGGTCGCCGCTATTTTTTCCGTCTCGAGCGCTCGCCAGGGCGACGGCCTCTCACTCCTCCTCACTCCTCCGGGTCGGCGATTTCCCCGAGCGGCCGGGGCTCCTCCCAGACCGGCATCTCGCCGTCGATCAGCACCTCGGGCTCGGGCGGCGCGGAGATGCCGCCGGGCGGAGCGATGTCTTCGGGGATCGCGACGGCGCCCGCGACGTCCGGGTAGGGCTCGCCCGTCCAGCCCACCTGCTTGCGGTTTCGCAGCGAGCACGGCGCCGGCGTGTCCTCCTGGAAGAGCGGCCCGAGGAGCGGCGCGGCCACGGCGGCGCCGCCCACGATCGCGGCGAGGCCGAGCAGCACGCCGCGGCGCTTGCTCCGCTTCGGTCGCTCGGTGGGCGTGCGGGCCAGTGCCTCCGCGACGGTCCGCCCGATCTCGCGGCACACCCGGCCGTACCAGCCGCCGACCCGACCCGCCGTGTAGCGGTCGCCGGTCTCGAGGTAGGCCGCGCACTGGCAGCCCTTGCCCTTCTCGCAGGCGACGCCCTGCGCGCGCACGGCCGAGAGGATGCGCTCCGGGCCGTCGTCGAGGTGCCCGAGCCGGAGCCGCGCCTCGGGGCCGGCGTCGCGGTCTTCGCCCACCATGGGGGCGCACGGGTAGAGGTGCCCCGACGTGCCGACGACGAGCTTGGCGCGCGGCCCCCGGATCGGCGCCGACGCGAGCTGGACCTCGAGCTCGCGCATCCCCGGCTCGAAGGGCACGAAGGACACGTCCTCGCCGCGCATGCGCCGGGCGAGGAGCTCCCAGCCGATGGAGACGAGCTGCTCGCGGAGCTCGCGCCGCGCCTCCTCGCTCCACTCCATGTCCAGCGCGAGGTTGGCGCGGACCTTCCGCACGCCCTCGCTCCAGAGGAAGTTGCACGACAGGTAGGCGTGCTCGGCCGTCTCGGGCGTGATGACCATCATCGCGTCGCACGCCACGCCCGCGTCGAGCAGCCGCCGCATGCCCGCGCGCACCTGGTCGAAGCTCGGCTTGCCGCCCGCGCACGGGCGGTTCTGGTCGTGGGCCTCGCGGATCCCGTCGATGGACACGGTGACCCGCACGCCGTGCGTCCGGATGAACTCGACGTGCTCGGCCTTCAGCAAGGTGCCGTTGGTGGTGCACTGGAGCGTCAGGTCGCGTCCGAGCGCCCGCGCCTTCGCCTCCGCGAGCAGGGTCGCGCGCTGCATCGTCTCGAAGGCGAGGAACGGCTCACCACCGAAGAACGACAGCTGCGCGTGGGGCGCCCCGTCCGAGAAGAGCAGCTCCACGCCGCGCCGGAGCACGTCCTCGTCGATGTCGGTCTTGTGGTGCTCGCCGGCGTAGCAGTAGCCACAGGCGAGGTTGCAGCGATGGGTCAGGATGAGCGAGACGTCCATGGTCTCCCTCGGACGCGCGACCCGTCGAAAAGCTTTGGGTGGGCTTCAGGGGTCGAGCGCGAAGATCTCGCGCATCACCCGCTCCGGCTCCTCGATCGTCTCGACCGCCTCGCCTTCCGGGCGATGGTGGGTGAGCCGATCCCCAAGCAGGGTGATCCGCGCGTCGCCCACGATCCGGCTGAGGAAGGGCTGCCGCTTGAACGGGCTGCCCGGGTGCGTCGACGTGAAGTGATTGCCCATCACGATGTCGGCGGGGAAGACCGGCTCCAGGCTCAGCGCGTAGAGATCGCGCCAGCCGTCGCCTTCCTGCTTCTGGAGCGTCCAGCCCAGCTCGCCCTCCACGTACCGGAGCGTCGCGTCGAGGTGCACGCTCGGGGAGCCCGCCTCGAGCCGGATGGGGTGGAGCGGCAGGCCGCCGCCGAAGCCGCAGTCCGCGATCCACGGCTCGCCGTCGAGGCGCACCAGGTTCACGAGGTGCGTCTTCGGCCCCGGGTCGTCGCCGGGCGCGCGCCGCACGACCACCCGGCCGAGCAGCGGGCGGGCGTCGAACCCCAGCGCGTGGAGCGCCATGCGGAGCAGGCCGTTCAGCTCGAAGCAGTACCCGCCGCGGGCCGAGGTCAGGAGCTTCTCCGCGATGGCGTCCTCGTCGATCGACGGCCCGACGCCGGCGAGCACGTCGAGGTTCTCGAACGTGAACGCGCGCGCCTGCGCCTCGTGCAGCGCGAACAGCCCGGCGCGGTCGGCGGCCGGCGCCTCCGCGAGCCCGACCCGCGCGAGATAGCGGGCGAGGTCGAAGCTCACGGCGTCCCCTCGAGCCCGGCGACCGCGTCTCGCAGCACGTCGGGCACGCGGACCTTCTGCCGGGTCTTCGGGTCGACGCAGACGCTCGTCAGCTCCGCCTCGGCGAGGATCTCGCCCGCCGCGTCCCGCATCACGTAGGAGGACGTCACGCTGCTCTCGCCGATGCGGCTGATCTGCGTCTCGATCGACACCGTCTCCTCGAAGGTCGCGCTGCCGCGGTAGTCGCACTTCGCGCCGCGATAGAACATGTCCACGCCGGACTCGACCAGCGCCTGCCAAGGCACGCCGATGTGGCGCATGTACGCCGCGAGCGCCTCGTCGCAGAACGTCAGGTAGTTGGCGAAGTACATGTGCCCCTGCGCGTCCGTGTCCGCGAAGCGCACCTGCATGGGATGAACGAAAGGCATCGCCCGATCCTTAGCAGGCGGCTGAAGAAGCAGCCTGCCGCTGCCCTTGCCCTTGCCCTTGCCCTTGCCCTTGCCCTTGCCCGCGGCTTCTCGGGCCGCGTGGAGCCCGAGATCAGGCGGCGAACAGTTCTCGAGGCATCCGAAGATCGACTCGAAGCGCTGGCGGATGCCGTATCGCGCCTGTCGCGTCGTTCTGCCGTGCTTCGTCTCGCAGCGCCGCGTCATCGCGGTCTGCGGTTTCGCGGGCAAGGGCAGGGGCACGGGCACGGGCAGGGGGCAGGCAGGCTGAGAACGCTCGCGTTCTTTCAGCCTGCCTGCTGGCGCATGCGACGATGCGCGTGTGCTCCGCGTTCTCGCGTTCGTGTGCCTGTCGTGGGTCGCCAGCTCCGCCGCGGCCCAGGATCGTCCGCTGGCCGAGGCGGTCTCCGTCGCGCGCGAGGGGGAGTGCCTGACCCGCGATGGGCTGCTGCCGCACCTGCGCACGTGGCTGGAGCGCGACGCGGTGGACGCGCGGCTCGGCGTGCTGGTGGAGGAGGACGGAGCGGGGGCGCGCTTCGTGGTGCTCCACGACGGAGAGCCGACCGCGGCCCGCCGCTTCGACACGCTGCCCGCGTCCTGCCCCGATCGGCGCGCGGTGCTCGCGCTCGCCGTCGCGCTCGCGATCGACGCGGCGCTGCTCGAGTCGCTTCGACCCTCGACCGAGGTGGGCCCCGTGGAGGACGTCCCGTCGCCGTCGCCGCCCTCGTCGCCCGGGGTGCGCCTCGAGCTGGCGGCCGAAGCGCAGCTGTTGATCGAGGTCCTGCCCGAGGTCGCGGCCGGGTGGCAGGTCGGCCCGCGCCTGGTCATCGGAGAGGTCTTCGAGCTGGCCGCCTCGGCGTGGCTGACCTCGGTGTCCGGCGCGGAGCTGACGCCGGGGCGGGTCTCGACGCAGCTGGCCGGGGGGCGCCTCGACGTGTGCCTGCGACGCTCGCTCGGCGCGGTGTGGCTCCGCGGCTGCGGCGGCGCGGCGGCGGGCGTCGCGATCGGCGAGGGGCGCGACGTGTCGAACGGGCGCGAGGCGATGGTGCCCTTCGTGGGGCTGCTCGCGCGGCTGGGCCTCGGCGTCCCCCTGACCGATTGGCTCGCCCTCGAGCTCTCGGTCGACGGCTGGATCGCGCTCCTGCGTCCGCGCTTCGATCTCATCGACCCGGCCTCGGGCGCGGCGCTCCAGTCGGTCTCGCTGCCCCTGGGCGGGGGCGTGGCGGCGCTCGGAATTGTCGTGCGATTCTGAGTGAGTCGAGGAAAATCGAGGTCGCGGTGAAGCTTCCGGCGGCCGCGGACATGCATCGAGGAATCTCTTGAGCGGGCAACGACAGACCGCGGGTGAGCTCTATCGCGCACACGCGCCGTTCGTGGCTGGGTTTCTGCTTCGGCTGGGGGTTCCGCGAGGCGAGATGGACGACGTGGTGCAGGACGTGTTCGTGGTGGCTCACCGGAAGGGTGGGTTCACGCCGGGCGCCGCGAAGCCGACCACCTGGCTCGCCGAGATCGCCTTGCGCGTCTGGTCCAACCGCAAGCGCGCCAAGCGTCGCCGCCCCGCCGAGCCCGGCGGCGACCTGGCCCTCGACGCGGTGAGCGCGGCGGCGAGCCCGGAGCAGGCGCTCGCCACCCAGCGCTCGCTCGAGCGCGTCCAGCGCTGCCTCGACGGCCTGGACCTCGAACACCGCGCCGTCTTCGTGCTCTTCGAGCTCGAGGGTGAGAGGTGCGCCGACATCGCGACCGCGCTCGGCGTCCCGGTGGGCACGGTGCACCGCCGCCTCCACACCGCGCGCGCCCGGTTCAAGGCGGCCTACGCCGCGCTCGAAGGAGGCTCCGATGGATGAGCCCACCCGTCTCCTCGACGATCCCGACGTCTCGCCCGAGCTGCGCGCGGACCTGCGCCGCGCCGCCGAGGCCGCGCCGCCCGCGTTCGACCCGTCGCTGGGCGCGGAGCGCCTGGACGCCGCGATCCAGAGCGGCGCCGCGGGCAGCATCGCGGGCTCTGCGCTGCCGTGGGTCGGCGCCGCCCTCGCCGTCCTCCTCGGCGGCTTCGGTCTCTGGTCACTCCAGCCCACCGCCAGCACCCCCCGCGAGGCGCCCGCCCCCGAGACGACCTCCGCCGCGGACTCGGACGCGGTCGCGGTCGCGGCAGCGGACTCGGATGCGGATGGGGACGCGGACTCGGATGCGTTCGCGGCAGCGGATGCGGACGCGGATGCGGACGCGGTCGCCGTCGCGGCAGCGGATGCGGACGCGGATGCGGACGCGGACGCGGACGCGGACTCGGACGCGGTCGCCGTCGCGGCAGCGGATGCGGTCGCGGACTCGGATGCGGTCGCGGACCCGGAGACAGTCGCGGAACCGGATCGGGGATCCGAGCCACGGGCCCGACGGCCGGGCCCCCGCGCCTCCCGCGGCGCGCCCAGAGAGGCGCGAGCGGACGACGCGCCACCAGTCGACACGCTCCAAGAGGAGATGCGCTTGATCGCGCGCGCTCGCCGCAGCCTCGCGTCTTCCCCGGCCGCGGCGCTGAGCGCGGCGGAGGAGCACCGCCGTCGTTTCCCCGGCGGTCTGTTCGCGGAGGAGCGCGAGGCCCTCGCCGTGCTCTCCCTGGCGCGGCTCGGACGGCAGGCCGAGGCGGAGCGCAGAGGGCAGCGTTTCTTGCGGTCGCACCCGGCGGGCACCTTCAGCGAGCGCGTCCGACGCGCGATCGGCGGCGCGGAATGACCGGACAAGGAGCGCCACGGATGAAACGGCTCACGTCCCCCATCGTCTCGGTCCAGCTCTTCTCGGCCACGCTCGCGCTCTCGGCGGCCATCGGCTGCGCTTCCCCCGGCGTGGTTGGAGAGGCCGACGCGGGCCTCGACGCGCGGGTCGAAGCCGACGGCGGCGGCTCCTCCATCCCGGGCCTGACGGAGCTCCGGGTCGAGCCCGGCGACGTCACCGTCACGGACGACGGCGTCGGACCGGGGGAGACGGCCTCCTTCCGCGCCATCGGCGTGATCGAAGGGGAAGAGTCCGACGTCACCAACCGCGTCACCTGGATCCTCGGAGACGAAGATCTCGGCGCGCTCGAGGGCGGCGACTTCACCTCGGCCGGCATCGGGGGCCGCACCCGGGTCACGGCCGCCGCCGGCCGCGTCCGCGCCGAGGCGACGCTGACCGTCGTGCTCGAGGCGATCGTGATCGCCGAGGGCGTGCCCGCGGACGCGCCGACCCTGTTCGCGGCCGACCCTGGAGGCGACGTCGTGGGCGACGGAGCGCTCTCCATCGTCTATCCGAGCGACGGCACGATGCTGCCCCGGAACCTCGAGCGCATCACCCATCAGTGGGTCGCGCCCGACCGACTCGATGTCTACGAGGTGCGCTTCGACAGCGACCTGGCGCACCTCCGCTACTACGTCGCCGAGCCCCAGCTGCCGATCGACCCCGCGAGCTGGCGCTGGCTGGCCGACACCCACGCGGGCGGATCCGTCGAGGTCTCGGTGCGCGGTCTTTCGGCGGCGGACCCGTCGACCATTCACCGGTCACAGACGATCAGCGAGCTCTTCAGCGCGTCGGAGGTGCTCGGCGCCCTCTACTACTGGAGCACCGGGGCGCAGGGCGTCATGCGTGCCCACATCTCGGCCCCGAGCGCGACGCTCTTCTTCTCCGACCCGGAGTCGGGCGATCGCGAGTGCGTCTCCTGCCACACCGTCTCGCGCGACGGCCGCCGTCTGGCGGTCGCCTACGGGGGCGAGCGCCTCCGCGAGGTCACGATCCCGGAGCGCGAGGTGCGCATCCCCGCCGACCCGACCGAGGACGGCCCCGCGTACGGCTGGGGCACGTTCAACCCCGGCGCGACCCGGCTCCTCTACGCCAACCGCGGCGCGCTGACGCTCCTCGACGCCGAGACGGGCGCCGTCCTGCGCGAGGTGGAGCTCCCCGCCGACACCTACGCCACCCACCCCGACTGGTCGCCCGACGGCGCCTACGTGGCCGTCGCGCTCACCGTGGGCAGCGCGCCGAGCAACAAGGCGGTGAGCGAGAGCAGCATCGCGCGCATCCCCGTGCTCCCGGGAGACACGTTCGGCGTCCCGGAGGTGCTCGTTCCGAGCGAAGGCAGCGACGACAGCCTCTTCTTCCCGAGCTACTCGCCCGACAGCCGCTGGATCGCGTACGTGCGCGCCGACGGGAAGTCGAAGGACAACGAGACCTCGCGGCTGCTCCTCGCCCGGGCCGACGGGAGCCGACCGCCGATCGAGATGCCCATCCTCAACCAGCGCGTGCGCGACCTGGAGGGGGTGATCGACCTCGGCAACTCCATGCCCACCTGGGCGCCGAGCACGACGCCCGACATCTTCTGGCTCGCGTTCTCCTCCATCCGCGACTACGGCTGGCTCCTCGAGGGGACGAGCCGCGATCAGCTCTGGGCGGCCGCGATCGATCCGGCGCGCGCCGAGCTCGGCGCCGACCCGAGCTTCGCCGGCTTCTGGATGCCCTTCCAGCAGATGGACGAGGGCAACCACCGCGCCTTCTGGGCGCTGGCGGACGAGGACGAGTGCCCCTCCACGGTCGAGATCTGTGACGGGCTCGACAACGACTGTGACGGGATCGTGGATGAGATGTGCTGCACGCCGCGGGCCGAGATCTGCGGCAACGGCGTCGACGACGACTGCGACGGCGTGGCCGACGAGGGCTGTGGCTGCGAGCCGGTCGAGGACTGCGCAAACGGCGTCGACGACGACTGCGACGGCGCGACCGACGGCGACGACGAGGACTGCATCATCATATGAAGGGGGCCGCAGTGACTCGTGCATGCATCATCGTCGCCGTCTGGGTGGCCGCCGGCTGCTCGCTGGACCGTGAGGGGCTGCGGCAGCCCGGTGGCGAGGCCGGCGTCCCGACCGACGCCGCGTTCGACGCCGCGTTCGACGCGCGGGCTCCCGCTCCCGACGCCGACGGTGTCGACGGTGGCCCGTCGACCGACGCGAGGCCGCCCGGCGACTCCGGCCCACGGCCGGACTCCGGCGTGGACCCGCTCTCGATGGTCGCCGTCACCGCGGGGCTCGGCCACACCTGCGCGCTGCGCTCGGACGGCGCCGTGTTCTGCTGGGGCGACGACGCGGCGGGGCAGCTGGGCGACGGGAGCAGCGGAGGCATGAGCGAGACGCCGTCCAGGGTGCCGCTGCCGGAGCCGGCCACCGCGATCGGATCCGGGGGTGACTTCACGTGCGCGGTGGTTCGCTCCGGCTCGCTCCACTGCTGGGGTGGCAACGGCAGCGGGCAGCTCGGCGACGGGAGCACGACCGATCGGCCGAGCCCGGTGCTCATCGTCGGCGGCGCCGTGCGCGCGGGGGGCGGCGCCTCGCACGGCTGCTTCGTCGGCCTGAGCGGCGGCATCAGCTGCGCCGGGCTGAACGACGAGGGGCAGCTCGGCGTCTCGGGCGGGGACCGCTCCAGCCACGAGATGGTCGCCGGGCTCAGCGCCGCGGGCGCCGTCACCGGGGGCGCCCTCCACACCTGCGCGATCGCCGGAGGCCAGGTCCACTGCTGGGGCGGCAACTCCGAGGGTCAGCTCGGCGACGACTCGACGTCCGGCCGGTCCAGCCCCGAGGCGGTCCCGGGCCTCTCGGGCGTGACCGCGCTCGCGGCGGGCGACCTCCATACCTGCGCCGTGCACGGGCTCGGGACGTCTTGCTGGGGCAAGGGCGGGGACGGGCGCCTCGGCCACGGGAGCACGAGCGACGCGCGCCTGCCCGTTCTGGTGACCGGCCTCACCGACGCGCGCGACGTGGGCGCGGGCGTCGATCACACGTGCGCGCTGCACACCGACGGCGCCGTCAGCTGCTGGGGCAAGAACGACCGCAGCCAGCTGGGCCCGGGCACCAGCGACGGCAGCCGCTCCACCCCCGTCCGTGTGCCCGACCTGAACGCCACCGCGTTGGCCGTGGGCGGCTCACATGCCTGCGTGATCCAGGGCGGCGAGGTGTGGTGCTGGGGTCGAAACAACAAACGGCAGCTCGGCACCGCGGGGGGCGACCGCGCCGCCCCGCAGCGCGTGCCCGGGCTGCCCGAATGAGATCGATCCTCTGCGAGTGGCCGTGACGCGTGGGTGCCGATGAGTGTATAAAGCTGTTTGTATACGACTCATGGTTCCCAATCGTGGAGACTCGATGCGACCCTCGATGAAGAAGCTCCTCGCCGCGCTCCTGTTCTGCGGCGCGCTCTCCGCCGCCCCCGCCGCCGCTCAGAGCTCGGTGGACATCCGCAGGCCGCACACCGGGAGCCGTCCCGTGCAGCTCGATCTCCATGGGGGCTTCACCTGGTGGGGCTGGGGCGCGGCGACGGGGGTCCGCTTCGGTATCCCGCTGATGGCCAACGGCTTCATCCCGTCGATCAACAACGCCGTCTACCTGAACTTCGGCGCCGACTTCTACTGGGTGCGCTGGCGACGGAACGGCTCCGACTGGGACTACCACGCCGGCCTCGGGCTCCCGATCAGCCTCCACTGGGAGTTCTACTTCAACGAACAGTGGTCCGCGTTCGTCGAGGTCGGCGGACAGATCTTCTTCCACCCACGCTTCTGGAGGGGAGAGAGGTACGACGTCTACGACGGCGGCTACTGGTTCATCGCCGCGGTCGGCGGGAGCTTCCACATCAACGAGAACGTGCTCCTGACGCTCCGCGTGGGGACCCCCTACGTCGCGTTCGGCGTGACCTTCCAGTTCTAGCCGCGCAGATGAGCAGCGCCCTCCACCTCCCGACCGGCTCGACCCGGACCGCCCTGCGCGCGGTCGCGGCGACCACGGGGTTGGTGTCGGCGCTCGGGCTGCTCGCGGAGCTTGGCGAGTACCTGTGGGGCGCGCCCGAGGCGTGGGTGGAGCTGTTCTCCCTCAGCTACGAGGCGAACGTGCCGACCTGGTACGCGAGCGTGCTCCTGGTCGGGTGCGCGGCGGTGTGTCTGGTCCTGCGGAGCCATCACCCGGACCGGCGCTGGCTGATCCTCGCGGTCCTCTTCACCTACGTGTCGCTCGACGAGGCGGTGCAGATCCACGAGCACGCCGCGTTCTTCGCGACCCGGGGCGTGCTCACCTTCAGCTGGGTGATCCCCGCCGCGGCGGTGGTCGCGCTCCTCGGCGTCTGGCTCGGTCCGTGGCTGCTCCGCTTGCCCGACCCGCTGCGGCGCCGCTTCGCGCTCTCGGCCACGCTCTACCTCACGGGCGCGCTGGGCATGGAGCTGCCGCTCGGCTGGTGGACGGACCGCTACGGCGACGACAACCTCGTGTACGGCCTCATCGACTGGGTCGAGGAGACGCTCGAGCTGACCGGCGCCGGCGTGTTCCTCCTCGCCGCCTGGGCGCACGCGGAGGCCGAGGCGTGAGGCGCTACATCGTCTCGCCGGCGTACGACTGGCTGCTCTTCCTCGCGCCCCCCGTGCTCGCGCTCGGGCTCGGCGTCGCCATCAGCGGCAGCGGCTTCGCGACCGACGCGCTCGTGGTGGCCGGAGAGCCCACCACGGGAGCGGGCCTCTGCATCGGCGTGCTCATCCACGCCCACCTCGTCGCCGTCTTCTTCCGCAGCCACGCCAACCCGAAGATCCTGCGGCGCTTCCCCATCCGGTTCCTCGTGATCCCGCCGCTGGTCTGGCTGGCGATCGCGCTCTCCCCCTGGCTGGCGATCCTCGCGACCGTGGTCGCCACCTTCTGGGACGTCTGGCACTCGGGCGCGCAGACCTTCGGCTTCGGACGCATCTACGATCGCAACGCGGGCTTCCCGGTCCACGAGGCGCGCCGCCTGGACTTCTGGCTCAACCAGCTCCTCTACGCCGGCCCCATCCTCGCCGGCGCCACCCTGATGGAGCACCTCGTCGTGCTCGAGGACTTCGAGACCTTCGAGGACGCGCTCTCGAACTTCCTGATCCTCGTCCCCGTCGACGTCGGTCAGCGGCAGCGCTGGCTCACCTGGGGCGTGATGGGCGGCGGCACCGTCTTCGTCGCGTTCTACGTCCTCTACTACGTGCGGCTCTGGCGCCGCGGCCTGAAGCCGTCCTGGCTCAAGGTCTGGCTCTACGCCTCGACCGGGCTGTGCTCGCTCTACACCTGGGGCCTGAACAGCTGGGGGGAGGCGTTCTTCATCATGAACCTCTTCCACGCCGTGCAGTACCTCGGCCTCGTCTGGGCCACCGAGCACGGCGGCTGGCTGAAGCGGCTGCGCGTCGAGGCCGCGCCGCTCGCCCGCCCGCTCCTCGCCAGCGTCTTCGTGGCGCTGGTCCTCGGCTACGGGCTCTTCGTCGAGACCCTGGACACGAGCTGGACGGGCCTCTGGGCCCTGACCCTCGTCGTGTCGCTCATGCACTTCTGGTACGACGCCTTCATCTGGTCGGTGAGGGACAAACAAGTTTGAGGTACACCATGTCGCTGAAGCTCCCCACCGCCGCGCTCGTCGCCACGCTCCTCCTCGGGTGCGGCGCCGACGACGAAGAGGATCTGACCGTCGCGGTCGAGTCGGAGCCGGGGACGGTCTCCATCGAGGCTCCACCGCCCGCGCACGAGGGCACGGTCGTCATGGCCGACGACGTGCCGGTCGAGGTCGTGACGCACGAGTCCGGCGAGGTCTACGCCTACGTGCGCGCCGAGGAGCCGCCGGCCCCCGATCGGCTCGGCCTGACCGTGTCGGTGCCGGTCCGCGGTCGCGCGAGCGGCCGGCCCGTGCGCATGGTGTGGAACGAGCGCGACCTCCGCTGGGAGGGCCGGGTCCGCCGGGTCGAGATCGTCCCGGGCCCCGTCGAGGTGGTGGTGCAGCTCGACGGTGAGCCGCTCCGGGGTCACGCCGACATCATCGTCGTGGCCCCCGCGGTGCACGTGACGGTCGAGCGGCCCGCGGCGCGCCCGCGCACCGTCATCGAGGTCGTCGAGCCCCGCGGCAAGGTCAAGCACCGCCGCCGCGGCGGCGTCGAGGTCCGCTTCCGCTGAGCCTCTCTACGAAAAAGACGAGTCCGGCCCGCCGGCGTGCATGAACGGTGTGGACGACGACGGCGACGGTCGCACCGACTTCCCGGACGACCCAGGCTGCGCCTCCGCGGACGACGTCTCGGAGCGCGCGCTGCCGCAGTGCGCCAATGGCCTGGACGACGATGGCGATGGCGACGTCGACTACACTCGACCGTGGCTGCGCCTCGGCGATCGATGACGACGAGACCGCTGCCTCGAGCGCACCGCTGGACGGCGGCGTGACCCCCGGCGACGACGGCGGCGCGGGCGCCGACGGCGGCGGCATCCGCCTCGATGGCGGCGCGGGGTTCCCGGATCCGGGCGGCGCCGACCGACCGACCGACGGCTGCGGCTGCCGTGTCAACGGGCGCACCCGGGGCACCGCACGCGCTCTGGCTCGCCGCCCTCGCGGCGCTCGCGCTGCGTCGCCGGCGCGGCTGAGTATCTCAGTCGCGTCTGCTTCGGCGGGTCTGGCTCGGGAGGGCCTTCTGCAAGTTGATCCCTCGCCAGCGCAGCCAGCGGGGCAGCTCCCGACCCGAGGCTGCAGCCCAGAACACCTCACCCACCTGTTCGAGCGTCAGCCACTCGTCGCGACGAAGAACCACCTCCCCCGCCGAGAAGGAGAGCGTCACACCGTCCGGGAAAGGCACCACGGCTCGTTCCTGCCAGGCGCGCGCGAGTGGGGCGCTGCCGATGCGCCTCTCGACGAACATCCCAGCCGGGCTGCCGGCGCACTGAAAGTAGTCGTCGGGCGTGAGATGAAGGATCGCAAAAGACGGGCGCCGGTGCGTCCGGAGCCGAGCGAGACATGACCTCAGGGATCGCTCCGTAGGCTGAGTGACCGCGGGCATGCCGTCGAGCTCGAGCCAGGGATGGAGGGTCATCCTCCCCACGCTATCGCGGGAACGCCCGCCCGGCGAGCGGTCGACGCCGTTCCCTTGTCGCTCTCCACGACGACAACTAGGATGTGCGCGTGCTCAGGTCCCAGCGCATCCTGCTCCACGGGGACGACTCGTGGACGTGGCCCGCCTTCTTGTCGAAGGCCGCGAAGGGCTCGGCCAAGGCGTTCGACGTCGTCTCGGAGGCAGAGTCGGCCTTCATGGTCGCCGTCGCGCGGGACGCTCGCGCCATCGACTGGGACCTGACTCGCGTCCTACCGCTCTACGCGAAGCAGATCGGGAGCGCGCCCACCGTGCAGCGGCTGCTGGACGTGGCCGCTGAGCAAGCGTGGGTGGCCGAGCGGCTGGAGGCCGACGGGTCCCGCGTCCGCACCCATCGAGGCCTGTGGGGCGCGGCGCCAGCGAGCCCCTCTCTGCTCCTCCTCGCGGCCGCCCACCGCTGCGTCGAGAGATGGTCGGCCGAGGAGATCGCCTCGGTCCACGAGCAGGACCCGTTGGCGTTCGACGCGGCTCACGTCGTGTCGGCGATGCTGCTGATGTCGTACACGTGGCCGGAGCCGCGTCTCTGATTCGTCGCAGGCGGCGAAGCGCCGCTCATCGCAGGGTCGAGAGCACGCGTCGCTGCTTCTTCGAGAGCTCGCCCCGTCGCTCCAGCGCCTCGAGCGTCTCCCTGAGCTCGCGCTCGACCACCGAGCGCTCCCGGCCGTTCGTCGACGACAGCTCCAACAGCAGGTCGTGGGCGCGAGAGCCGAGCCGGTGGTGTGGTGGCGCGTCGCGGTGGTGCGCGTCTCGGAGGCTGCGGCTCGAGGCTGGGCCGGGCTCGCCGAGGTCTTCGAGCCGCTCGCGCGCCTCCTCGACCGCGCGGTCGATCAGGTCGTTGGCCCCCGGTGATGCGCCACGAGCCGCAGGTGCACGAGCGCCTCCTCGCGCTCTCCCGCCTCGAGCAGCCGGTCTGCTTCGCCCAGGACGTCCCCGAGCGCCTCGGCGTAGTAGCCGTCGGGGCCCACGATCTCGGCGAAGCGCGCCTCGGCGTGGCGCCACTCCCCTCGACGCGCCGCCGCGAGCGCCGCTGCGTACGCCGTCATCGGGAGAGGCTACGGGGCGAGGTCGCCACGCGCACGCGGCTCTGCCACGCTCTTCGCATGCTTCGTCTCATCGCGGCGCTCCCCGTCCTGCTCGCGACCGGCTGCTACACCTCGTTCGAGATCGATCCGGACGACACGCCGGTCGTTCCCCTCGACGCCGGCGTGACGCCCGTCGTCGACGCGGGCCCGATCGTGCCGACCGACGCCGGCCCTCCGCCCGTCGACGCCTCCGTGTGCGGCATGATCGTGCCGCCCTACGACGGCCCGAGCTGTCGGCCCGAGACCACGGAGTGCCTCGCCAGCTGCGAAGACCCCGACTGCCAGAGCGTCTGCTTCGACGCGGACCCGGGCTGCGGCCGCTGCCTGAACCTGAGCCTCATCCACTGCGCGAACCGGGAGGGATGTCAGCCCGGGTGGGACGCGGTCTCGTGCTGCGCGCAGGAGGGCTCCCCGGCGTGCCGCGAGGGGATCGCGCGCGGGGAGATCGAGGTCTGCCTGATGGAGTGCGCCGGCCCGTTCGAGGCGTGGGGCGTCTGCTTCGAGGGCCTGGGCGACGCGTGCCCGGACGAGGCGATCACGCGGTGCTTCCGCTGACCACGGCATCGGCTCTGTCCGGAGCTCCGGACATGCTGTCTGGAGTCGCGGACGCCTCGCGCCGCGAGGCGCCGCCGGTGGCGATGGCATGGTGCGTGTAGCCTCCCTCCCCATGAGCTCTCGAGTCGCCCGGATCAGCGGGTCATTGGTGGTGCTGGCCGGCGTGGCCCTCGGGGCGGCGTTCGCCGCTGCGCAGCCGCGGGTGGTCGATCGCGACGCCTTCGAAGGTGAGTGGCTGCTCGCCTCCTCGGTTCCGCGGGCTCGGGAGCGGGTCGAGGCGGCGTTCGAGCTCGCGCTCCGCGACGCCAACCCCCTCATGCGGGCCGTGGCGCGCGCGCGGATCGACGCCGACGCCTTGGTCGCGCGGCGAATCCGGGTCGAGGTGGACGGGGAGCACATCGCGACCACGCTGCACACCACCGCTGACCACCGCTTCCGCACACGCCTCGGCCACCCCGCGTCGGTCACGACCGAGACCGGGAGCGAGGCGCAGCTCACGCAGCTCTTCCGCGAGGGTCGGCTCGAGCTCGTGTTCGATCTGAGCGAGGGGCGGCGCTGGACGGTGCTGTCGCTGTCGCCGGGCGAGCGGCTGACGGTGACGACCACCATCGACCCTCATCGGCTCGACGACAACGTCCGCTACGTGCTCGAGTACCGTCGCCCTCGGCGCGAGTGACGCGGACCCGGCCGAGCGCCGCGAGCTACTGCCCGAGCGCCGTGCCCGCCGTCCGCGCGTTTGACGAATGAATAGGATCGTCCCCGGTGGTCAGTCTTCGAGGATCGCGCCTTCGCGGATCTTCTCGACCACGCTCGGGTCGGCGAGGGTGGAGACGTCGCCGAGCTCGTCGCCGCGGCCTTCGGCGATCTTGCGCAGGATGCGGCGCATGACCTTGCCCGAGCGGGTCTTGGGGAGGCCGGGCACGATCTGGACGCGATCGACGCGCGCGTGGGCGCCGATCTCCTTGCGGCACGCGGCGTTGATGGAGGCGTCGTCGATGGTGTCGCCGTCCTGCGGCACGACGTAGGCGTAGACGCCCTGGCCCTTGACCGGGTGCGGGAAGCCGACGACGGCCGCCTCGGCGACCTCCTCGACCGTGACGATGGCCGCCTCGAACTCGGCGGTGCCCATGCGGTGGCCGCTGACGTTGAGCACGTCGTCGACGCGGCCCGTGATCCAGTAGTAACCGTCCTTGTCGCGACGGCAGCCGTCTCCGGTGAAGTAGACGCCCGGGACGTGCGCGAAGTAGGTCGACACGAAGCGCTCGTGGTCACCCCAGACGGTGCGGGCCTGGCCGGGCCACGGGTGGTCGATGCAGAGCAAGCCCTGGCCGTTGCCGCGGATGATCTGGCCCTCCGGCGTGCGGAGCGAGGGGATGATGCCGGGCATCGGGTAGGTGGCCGAGCCGGGCTTGGTCGGGGTGGCCGGGGCGATGGGCGAGATGGCGATGCCGCCCGTCTCGGTCTGCCACCAGGTGTCGACGATGTTGCAGCGGCCCTCGCCGACGACGCCGTGGTACCACTCCCACGCCTCGGGGTTGATGGGCTCGCCGACGGTGCCCAGCACGCGCAGGCTCGAGCGATCGTGCTTGGTGACGTGCTCGTTGCCGCGGGCCGCGAGCGCGCGGATGGCGGTCGGCGCGGTGTAGAGGATCGTGATCCGGTGCCGCGCGACCATGTCCCAGTAGCGGCCGGCGTCGGGGTAGACGGGGACCGACTCGAACATCATCGTCGTCGCGCCGTTCGCGAGCGGGCCGTAGACGATGTAGCTGTGGCCGGTGATCCAGCCGACGTCGGCGACGCAGGCGTACACGTCGTCTTCACGCAGATCGAAGACCGTGCCGTGCGTGTAGCTGGTGTAGGTGAGGTAGCCGCCCGAGGTGTGCACGAGCCCCTTGGGGCGCCCGGTCGAGCCCGAGGTGTAGAGGACGAAGAGCGGGTGCTCGGCGTCGAGGGTCACCGCCTCGTGCTCGGCGCTCGCGCCGTCGACGGCGTCGTGCCACCAGACGTCGCGGTCGTCGTTCCAGGCGACCTCGTCTTCGGTGCGCTTGTAGACGAGGACCTTCTTGACGCTCGACTCGCCCTCGCACGCCTCGTCGGCGACGTTCTTGAGCGGGATCTTCTTGCCGCCGCGGAGGCCCCAGTCCTGGGTGATCACGATCTCGGCGCCGCAGTCGCGGATCCGGTCCCGGAGCGCCTCGGCGCTGAAGCCGCCGAAGACGACCGAGTGCACCGCGCCGATGCGGGCGCACGCGAGCATCGCGATGGCGGCCTCGGGGACCATGCCCATGTAGATGATCGCGCGCTCGCCCTTCTGGAGGCCGAGGGCGGTCAGGGCGTTGGCGGCCTTGCAGACCTCCGCGTGCAGCTCGCGATAGGTGAGCTTGCGGACGTCGCTCGGCTCGTCGCCTTCCCAGAGGATCGCGACCTTGTCGCCGCGCGTCTCGAGGTGGCGGTCGACGCAGCTCTCGGTGACGTTCAGCTGGCCGTCGGAGAACCAGGAGAGCGGCCCGCCCTTGATCTCGTCGAAGCCGCCCGCGAGCCCGATCGTGGGCTCCTTGCGCCAGGCGACGCGCTCCTTGGCCACGTCGAGCCAGAAGCCATCCGGGTCGCGCTCGGCGCGCATCCAGTGCTCGCGGTAGCGGTCCAGGTCGGTGATCGGGGTGGCGGCGTTCTCGCGCACGCGGGCGGGCACTTCGTAGGCCATCGGGTCTCCTCGAGATCTTCGTGGGAGAAGAGCCGTACCAAAAACTCGCGGCGGTGAACATCCCGCGGCCGCCAGGCGTCCGAAGAGCTGCGGGGCAAGCCCCCACCCTCGAGGTCTCTTCGCCGGATAGACTCCCCGACATGCGCGCACTCACGATCCTCCTCGGTCTCTCCCTCACCTCCGTGGCAGCGCTCGCGCCCACGGCCGCGTCCGCGCAGGATCTCACCGCGGCGGAGCGCGGGCAGGCGCTCGCGTCGGTGCGCTCCTTCGCCGACTGCCTCGAGCGACAGCACGCGGAGATGTCGCGCATCCAGCGCCTCATCGGCGAGTCGGAGGCGCAGCGCGACCGCGCGTCGGGCCGGGTGCGCCAGGACGCGGAGGCGGCGCTCGAGGCCTTGATCGCGCGCGCGGCCGCGGCGCGCCGCCAGACGCAGGAGTGCGTGCGCGCGGCGGACATTCCTTCGCCCGGCACGCGGGTGGTCGAGCGCGCGCCGCCCCCCGACCCGGCGGCGGACAGCGTGGCCCAGCAGGGCGGCACGGTGCGCACGGTGGAGGAGAACGCGGCGCTCACGAGCAACATCCGCGTCGTGCGCGGGGAGCAGGTCGACGGACAGGGCCAGCTCGACGCGTCCGTGGTGCGCTCGGCGGTGCGGGGCATCTCCTCGCGTCTCGAGCGCTGCTACGACCAGTACCTCGAGCGCGGCAGCCTGCAGGCGCAGCAGCTGAACCTGGTGTTCACGGTGCGGGGCGCGGGCCGCGCGTCGCGGGTGAGCGTCGAGCGGAGCGGCTTCTCGGACGCGCGCTTCGAGCGCTGCGTCCGCAGCGCGGGCGGGCAGCTCCGCGTGTCCCGAGGCGCGAGCGGCGGCGAGGCGATCTACAGCTACACGCTCCGCTTCGGCCGCGAGGCGCGCCGCTGACGTGATTCAGCGCGTGTTCATCTCGACCGTGAGCTCGTAGGCGTCGCAGCTCAGGAGCGCGCTCGCGGGCGGCTGCTGCGCGACGCGCACGTAGAAGGCGGTCGGCGTGCAGTCGACCGAGACGGCGACGTCCTCCCGGGCCGTCCCGAAGTTGCGGCTCGCGCAGCCGCTCCCCGCCGTGGGATCGGTCACCGCCGTCGAGCCCGAGGCGCACTCCGGCGGGGCGATGTCGCTGCCCGAGCCGCACGGGACGAAGACGCTCAGCTCGAGGTTGGCCGTCAGTCGGTCGAGCCCCACGATGAAGTCGGTCCTCGGGCCCGCCGTGCCGCTGAAGCTCCACTTGAACCAGTCGATGTCGCCCGACGGGGTGATGGCGTAGGTGTGGTAGCTCCTCGTGAACCCGGTGGAGATCGGGCCGAGCTCGGACGCGGTGGAGTAGGCGTCCCCGACGCGGTCGGGGAGGCACCCGCACGTGTTGCTCATGCAGCCGTAGCCCGGGCCGCAGGTGCCGCAGTCCAGCGTGCCGCCGCATCCGTCGGGCGCCCCGCCGCACGCGTCGGTGCCGAGCTCATCGCAGGTCCGGGGGAGGCACTCGCAGGTCCCGAGCACGCACTCCGCGTTGCTCCCGCACGACCCGCAGTCGAGGGTCCCGTCGCAGCCGTCGCTGACCTCTCCGCACTCGAGGCCCGGGCCGCCGCACGTCCTCGGCGTGCAGGCCCCCATGCCGCAGCGGTTGGGCATGCCGAGCGCGCCACACGTCAGTTCGGCGGGGCAGCTCCCGCACTCGAGCGTCCCGCCGCAGCCGTCGGCGATCTGACCGCACACCGCGCCCTCGGCGTCGCAGGTGGTCGGCGTGCACACGCAGGTCCCCGCCTCGCAGGGCCGCCCTCCCGCGCAGCCGCCGCAGTCCAGCGTGCGCCCGCATCCGTCCTGCACCGCGCCGCAGGCGTCGTCGCAGCCCCGAGGCACGCAGTCGCAGATGTTCGCGATGCCGCCCGCGCCGCACGCCTCGCCGGCGGGACAGTCTCCGCACTCGAGCGCCCCGCCACAGCCGTCGTCGATCGCGCCGCAGTTGGCCCGCAGGCTCTCGCAGGTCTGCGCGGTGCACGGGCCGGCGTCGACGTCGCGGTAGCAGAGCCCGCCCTGGCAGAACATCGCCGGGGGACAGTCCGCGTTGGCGGCGCAGACGTAGGTCCCCTCCGGGATCTCGGGGGCGCATGCCGACAGCATGCAGACCCACAAGAGGGAGCGGCATCTCATCGTCATGGGCTCTTGGCCATGAAGCCGTATTCGAGGGAGAGGTCGTACGGCGTGCACATGCCCGAGGTGATCTGGCGCACCCGCACGACGAGCTCGGTGACGGAGCAGCTGAGCCGCATCACGAGGCGCTCGTCGGACGCCCCCGACCGGTTGGACAGGCACCCGCGGCCGAGCGGCGGCGCGGCGGTCACGGGCGTGCCTTCCCGGCAACTCTCGCTCGTGAAGTCGGCGTTCGTCGTGGGGCAGAGGGCGTACGCCTCGAGCGCGTAGTCGGCGCCCGCGGGGATCCCTCGGAGATCGATCCTGAACTGGTGTTCGCCGGCGGCGGCGGCCGGGATCGTCCACCTGAACCAGTCCTGGTCGCCCGCGGAGTGCATGGTGGCGTCGGGGACCGAGACCATGCTGCCCGACGCGAGAGAGCCTCGCGCGGCGGCCGTCGGATGCGTGTCGTTCCCCTCGTACGGGTCGGGGACGCACGCGCAGGCGTACGCAGCGCTACAGCCCTGACCGGGGGGGCACGCGCCGCAGTCGAGCGGGGCGCCGCATCCGTCGTCGGGCGCCCCGCACTCGTAGGCGAGCGACCCGCACGTGCCGGGGGAGCACTCGCAGGTCCCCCTCCCCGCGACGCAGATCTCGGGCGAGGCGCACGTCCCACAGTCGACGAACCCGCCGCAGCCGTCGGGCGCCATGCCGCACTCCCGCTCGGCGCACTCCTCGTCGTCGGGGATGCAAGTGCCGACGCCGCAGCGGTTGGTCTCTCCTTCGCCGCCGCACGTCTCGGGGAGCACGCAGTCCCCGCAGGACACCATGCCCCCGCAGCCATCGAGGGCCTGGCCACAGTCGTAGCCGAGCGGATTGCATGGGTTGGTCGCCTCGCACGTGCACGTCCCCGCCACGCAGGTGCCCGCGCCACCGCAGTCGCCGCAGTCGACCATCGCGCCGCAGCCGCTGTCCGCCTGCCCGCACTCCACGCCGAGCGCGTCGCACGAGCGTGGCTGGCACCCGCACAGGTTCGGGATCCCGCCGCTGCCACAGGCTTGTCCGTCGGGGCACGCGCCGCAGTCGATCTCGGTCCCGCAGCCGTCGTCGAGCGCGCCGCAGTTGGCGCGGAGCGTGGCGCAGTCCCGCGGCACGCAGGGTCCGGCGTCCACGTCCCGGTAGCAGAGGCCGCCCTGGCAGAACATGCCGGGCGGACAGTCGGCGTTCGCGTCGCACGCGTAGGTGCCCTCGGGGATCACCGGGGCGCAGCCAGCCAGGAGGAGGCAGAGCCAGGCGCGTCGCATCAGAAGTGGCCCCGCACGCGCACGCCGCCGGGGCCGATCGCGACCTCGGGCTCGCCGCCGCCGCCGCCCGCGAGCGCCCAGACGAGGCCCGCCGCCATGGCCGCCGCGCCGAGACCGAGCGCGGCGCCGCCCACGCCGCGGAAGATGGGGACCCGGTCATAGCGCTCGGAGAAGTCCTCCCAGCGAGGCCCGCCGTCGGTGCAGCCGTTCGGCGCGGAGACGCAGCCGGCGTCCACCTCGGCCACGATCAGGAGCACCGCGCCGCCCACCGCGAGCGCGGCGCCCGCGCCGGCCACGATCCAGGGCGCCGGGCCCGGGTCTCGCGCCTGGCGCGCCTCCGCCAGCGCGGCCTGCGCCTGCGCCTCGCGCTCCGCCGTGGCCGCCTCCGCGGCGAGGCGCTCCTCCTCCTCCCGGCGCGCGTCGGCGACCTGCCGCTCGAGCACGCGGATGCGGCCCTCGACGCTCGCGCGATCCTCGCTGCCCGGGCGCGCCGCGAGGTAGCCGCGGTAGGCCTCGAGCGCGACCTGGTCCATGCGCAGTCGGTCCGCGGAGGTGGCGACGTTGTAGAGGATCTCCGGGTTGCCCGTGATCCGGTGCGCCTCCTGGAAGCGCATCAGCGCGGTCTCGAAGTCCCCCGACTCGTAGGCCGCGCGCCCCTGCTCGAACGCGCGGCGGGCCTGCTCGAGGCTCTGCGCGGAGGCGGCGCTGCTGAGCAAGAGGCTGATCGAAGCGAAGGCGAAGACGATGAGGCGCAAGATTCGGCCAATCTACCCCTCGCGTTGGCCACGTCCAACCTTGCCCCCAACCCATGCCCCCGACCTTGCCGCGCGGCCCACCTCGACGCAGGGTCCGCGGCGATGCGACTGCCCCCAGAGCTGTCCCGCGCCGACGTCGTCGCGCTCGAGCGGCGCCACGTCTGGCCGCCCTACACCTCGAGCGAGCGGCACGAGGGCACCGAGCCCCTGGTGATCACCGCCGCCGAGGGGCCCTGGATCACCGACGCGGACGGGCGCCGCTACCTCGAGGGGAACGGCTCTTGGTGGACCTGCACGCTCGGGCACGGCCACCCGCGCCTCCGCGCCGCCCTGGCTCGCCAGGCCGAGCAGCTCATGCACGTCGCGGCGGGAGGGATCACGCACGCGCCGGTCGCCCTGCTCGCGAAGGAGCTGGTCGAGGTCGCGCCCACGGGGCTGACGCGGGCGCACTTCTCGGACGACGGGTCGACCGCGGTCGAGGTCGCGGTGAAGGCGGCCTTCCAGTACTGGCAGCAGAACGGCCGGCCGACGCGCACGCGCTTCATCTCGCTCGCCGGCGCGTACCACGGCGACACCCTCGGGGCGGCCAGCCTCGCGTCGCTCGAGGAGTTCCACCACGTCTTCGGCCCGCTCCTGTTCGAGGTGATCCGCACCCCCGACGCGGCCGATCCCGAGGGCTGGGAGAAGGCCTTCGCCCACGTGGAGGCGGAGCTGCGCGCGCGCCCCGACGAGATCGCGGGGGTGATCGTGGAGCCGCTCATCCAGGGCGCGGCCGGGATGCGCATGTACGCGCCACAGCTCCTGGCCCGGCTGCGCGAGGTGACCCGCGAGGTCGACACCTTCCTCATCGCGGACGAGGTCTTCACCGGCTACGGGCGGACCGGGGCGATGTGGGCCTGCGAGCTGGCCGGGATCACGCCCGACTTCCTCTGCACGGCCAAGGGGTTCACGGCCGGCGTGCTGCCCATGGCCGCCACCCTCGCCACGGACCGGGTCTACGACGGCTTCCGCGGCGGGGCGGAGCGCGCGCTCATGCACGGGCACACCTTCTGCGGCAACCCCCTCGGCGCGGCCGTCGCGCGCGAGGTCCTCGCCGTCTACCGCGACGAGGACGTGCTCGGGCAGGTCCGGCGCAAGGCGCCCGTGGTCGAGGCGGCCTTCGCGCGGCTCGGCGAGCTGGACGGGGTCCGGCGGGTGCGCTCCCTCGGCCTGGTCGGCGCGGCCGATCTCGGGGAGGGGGGCTACCGGGGCCAGGCCGGGTGGAACGTCTTCGAGGCGGCGCTCGCGCGGGGGGTGTTCCTCCGCCCCCTGGGGGATACGGTCTACGTGACGCCGCCGCTCAACATCTCGGAGGCGGATCTCACGCACCTGTTGGACGTGCTCACCGAGAGCGTGCGACAAGCATGCTGATTCCCTCCGCGCGCCCGCGCGAGCGGTTACGCCACAGCTGCGCTGAACGCATGTCCCGTCTCATCCCCATCGACCTCCGCCGGCCGTGAACCGATTCCTCGACGCATTCGCCGACCTGGTCACGGGCCGGCGCGCCCTGATGTTGGGGATCATCGGCGTGATCACCGTCGGGCTCGGCGTGTGGATCCCGCAGCTCGTCGCGGACCCGACGCCGCAGCAGTTGACGGCGAGCAGCGTCCAGAACCAGGCCCAGATCAGCGCCGACTTCAACGCCCGGTTCGGCAACCCCGACCACGTGGTGGTGCTGCTGGTCGAGGCCGAGGACGTGCTCGCCCCCGAGCCGCTCGCCTACGTGCACCGGCTCGCCCGCGCCTTCCAGGACGAGGTCTACGTCGACCGGGTGGACGGGGTCACGGTCACGCCCTTCGCGCTCCCCGCCGCGCCCGAGGAGGTGGGCCTCGACGACCTCGACGACGCGCCGTCGTTGGACGACCTCGACGACGAGGATCTCGAGGGGCTGGACGCGCTCGAGGACGCGCCGGATGACGATTCGATCGACCCGGAGCTGGAGGACGCCCTCGGGGTGCTCGTCCAGACCTCGCCCGAGCGCTTCCCGATGGGCCTCGGCTCGATCGCCAGCCGCATGGCCGACGTCCAGTACGGCGCCGCGATCGAGGGAGACGAGGTCACCGACGCCGAGCGAGAGCGCTTGATCGCCGCGATCGACGCCGCGCCGCTCCTCGAGGGCCGGCTGATCAGCCGCGATCGCACGCTGACCGTCGTCGCCTTGGCCCTCGACGAGCGGGTCGAGGACCACCGCGTGATGCAGGAGACGGTCGAGGACATCGACGCGTGGCTCGAGGCCAACCCGCCGCCGAGGGGGGTGAACGTGCATCGCGGGGGCCTGCCGCACCTGTTCAACTCGATCGTCGTCAAGATGGCCGACGACAACGTGCGCATCGTCCCGCTGACGCTGCTCGTGTGCCTCGTCCTGCTCTTCGTCTCTTTCCGCTGGGTGCCCGGCACCTTCCTGCCCGTCGTCGCGGTCGGCCTCAGCGCGATCATGGTCATCGGCGCCATGGCGCTCGCCGGCGAGACGATGAACGTGATCAACAACATCATCCCGCCGCTGTTGATCATCATCGGCGTCAGCGACTCGATCCACCTGATCGGGCGCTATCGGGAGGAGCTCGATCACGCCTCGAGCAAGATGGAGGCGGCGCGCAACACCGTCCGCGCCATGGCCGTGGCGTGCTTCCTGACCTCGATCACCACCGCGGTCGGGCTCGCGTCCCTCGTGGTCAGCCAGACGGCGATGCTCCAGCGCTTCGGCGTGACCGCGGGCATCGGCGTGCTGATCGCCTACGTGGTCACGATCGGCTTCCTCCCGCCCGCGATGACGCTCTTCGACCCGCCGCTGCCGCCTCGCGAGCGCAGGCGGATCACCCTGCGCCGCAAGCGGGGCAAGGACGACGGACCCCGCGCGGACCGCGGACTGCTCGAGCGGGCCATCGTGGTGCTGACCGCGAAGATCCTCCGCCGGCCGTGGCCTTTCATCGTGGGCGCCGCGGTGCTGATGGCCGCCTTCAGCTGGATGGCGGTGCGGGTCACGGTCGACAGCGCCCTCCTCGACGAATTCGACGAGGAGGACGAGGCGGTGGTCAGCACGCTCCTGCTCGAGGAGAAGCTCGAGGGGGTGCGGCCGCTCGAGATCATGCTCGAGTCGGACGATCCCACGCGCTTCCAGGACCCCGAGGTGGTGGCCGCGATCGACGAGACGCAGGCCTGGCTCCGCGGTCAGGACGGCGTGCTCGGCACCGTCTCGATGAGCGACTACCTGCACGAGACCTGGGCGCGCATCGCGGGCGACGACGAGGCGCGGACCGAGCGCTTCGCGAGCGAGGCCCAGGTGGCTGCGCTGCTCACCCTCTTCGGCCGGGTCGAGCCCAACCCGATGGACGCCTTCCTGGCCGAGGGAGGCCAGGTCGCTCGCATCCAGGTGCGGCTGGCCGACATCGGCGCGGCGCGTAGCATCGTCGTCATCGACGCGCTCCAGGAGCAGCTCGACGCGCGCTTCGCGCCGCTCGGGGTCGAGGTCTCGATGGCGGGCGAGGCCTACACCGGCTCGGTCGGTCTGAACGCCGTCGTGCGTGACCTGCTCGGCAGCCTCAGCACCGCGGTCCTGATCATCTTCGGCATGCTCGTGGTGCTCTTCGGGAGCTGGCGGCTCGGCCTGCTGAGCATCCCGCCCAACGTGCTCCCGCTCGTGGGCACGGTCGCCTGGATGGCGGTCCGCGACATCCCCCTCAACGCGGCCACCGTGATCGTCTTCTCGATCAGCCTCGGCCTCGCGGTCGACGGCTCCATCCACCTGCTCGCCCGCTACAAGGAAGAGATAGCGGGCGGGATCGGCCGGAACGCGGCGCTCATCCGGGCCGCCCGCGGGACCGGCCGCGCGGTGGTGGTGAGCTGCGTGACCCTGATGCTCGGCTTCGGCGTGATGCTCCTCAGCTCGTTCGTCCCCGTGCAGCGCTTCGGCGAGCTGATCGGGGTGACGGTCGGCATGTGCCTGTTCTCGACCTTGATCGTGCAGCCCGCGCTGCTCCGGGTGGCCGCGCCCAAGGCGCCCCCCGGCCGCTTCCGCCGGCGCGCCAAGGAAGCAGAGGCGTCCGCGTCAGAGACGCCCGCCTCGGAGAAGCCCGCTTCAGAGTCGTAGGTCGAAGACGACGTCGAGCGGCGCGTCGAGGCCGTCTGCGTGCGCCTCCTGCCGCGCGGTCCGGGCGATGCACGAGCGCTCGATCGGCGTCAGGTGATGGCGC